>DATLST010000295.1:0-9340 GCA_035534055.1 Candidatus Acidiferrales bacterium
CCGATTCCCAGAAACCGCCGCAGCCCGCCAGGCAATCCCGCGCTCCGCATCAATCCCTTCAAAATACCCCACCAACAACAAACGAAAATAGATCCCCGGCGTGAGGGATGGTCGCCCATTGTTTGCGGCGTAAAACTTCGCACACTCCCTCTCGGCGAACTCTTCGAACTTTTCCTCTTCCAATCGTTCGTTCACCCGCTGGTAGAACGGATGCCCCGGCCCCTTCGCCAGCTCATTGTGGCTGACCCATAACTGCTCCTGCCGCTGTCTTCTCCTTCGTCTCTCCATGGCCATCAAATATTCTCCGGAATCCGACCGTATTTTACGGGGAATCCCCACGCAAGCACCTTACTTCACGTTTCAAATGCCACAGTTCTCCTAATTACTTTCACCACGGGCTGCTAGCTCTCCCCCAACCGGGTGATCATCTTCAAACACCTCTTCGGACTCATGGACTGTAATGCAGACAGGGGATAACAATGTGGCATTCCTATTCCATTCGAGGCATCCCGATTGCTCGAGACCGACATCTCTAGTAGTCTCTACCATTACGCTTACGCTGGTCGCATCAACCAACGTGTTCAGGGGTGAGGAATTTGCGGGGGAAATCTTGTCTGTTGTTCTGGCTTTTCGTTCTGGCGGGAATGGGGCTGTCGGGGTGCCAGGAAATTATTAACTACCCGGCGCCGACGATTGCCGCCCTCTCTCCTGCGAATGTGGGAGCCGGCCAGCCCACCTTTACCCTAACCGTCACGGGATACAATTTCACGCCCGCCTCTTCGATCAACTGGAACGGAAACACACTCACCCCGATTTTCGTCAACACCAATGAGCTGACGGCCCAAATTCCCGCAACCTTGGTCCAGATCGCCGGTACGGTTCAGGTGAACGTCTCGACTCCTTTCCCGGGCGGCGGGACTACTGTATCTCTCATTTTTACGATCAATCCGGCCACCAGCCCGACGCCGCACATTACATCGCTTTCGCCTTCCACGGTATTAGTCGGAAGCGGGGATGTCACTCTCAACGTGATAGGGATGAACTTCGTTACGCTTTCGACCGTGTACGTGAACAACATTCCGCAACAAGCTTCGTTGATAAATTCGAATTCACTCCAAACAACGATTCCTGCGGCCATGCTAGCCAATGCAGAACCGTTGCAGATTGCCGTGGTGAACCCAACGCCTGGCGGTGGCAGTTCCAATCTCTATGTGCTCAATGTTGACAATCCCGTTCCGAGCCTCACATCGCTCACTCCGACCAGCGTCGCCGCCGGAGGCGCATCAACCACCCTATCAATCACGGGAACGGGCTTTGCAACGAACTCCGTGATTATGGTCAATGGTGCGTCGCGGACGACGATCGGAGGCGGTACGCAGATATCGACTTTGCTTAATGCAGCGGATCTCAGTACAGGAGGAATCAATCAGGTGCAGGTCGTGACCCCTGCTCCCGGCGGGGGCACGTCCAACACGTTGACCTTCGCGGTGGATCCCACGATTACGGCTGGCTTGCCAATCCTTGTCGATTACGCGTTTGATGGTTCGCAGGCCAACAATGGAGTTTGCGGCGGCCTCGCGAATTGCCAGAGTGGAGCGCTCGGGCTCACGCTCGCCACGTCAGGACCGTCCGTAAGCCAAACTGGCGAGTTTGTCGCTTTTGCATCCGTTTCAAATAACCTCGTTGCGCATCAAACGAATTCTTCGAGTGAGATCTTCGTGAGAGACACATGCCTTGGAGAGAGTTGCACACCGGCCACCTTTCTCGTTAGCGTCGCGCCTGACGGCAGTCCCGCAAATGGACAAAACTCGGAGCCTTCGATCGAT
This sequence comes from Candidatus Acidiferrales bacterium, assembly GCA_035534055.1. GTDB lineage: Bacteria > Acidobacteriota > Terriglobia > Acidiferrales > UBA7541 > Palsa-295. Next base: position 1,827 of record DATLST010000295.1, read on the forward strand.
TCGGCTGGGGCCCACGTCGCCTATACTTCGGACGCCACCAACCTCGTGAATTATCTGTCCGTGCCGGTCACATCCGGCACGCGCCAGGTCTATTGGCAGCCCGTCTGCTCAAGTTCCAATACGACTGGCAGGGTCGCAACCTGCCCGACGAGCATCACCTCTTCGACGGAAACCGCTCCGGCCGTCCTGGTTTCTCTCGGCGCTGATGGCAAGCCGGGCAATGGTGATAGCTACAATCCGGTGATCAGCCCCGATGGACAATATGTAGCGTTTGTTTCGCTCGCCACGAATCTCGTCCAGGGAGTGACACCAAATGGCGTCGTTCCTCAGGTCTACATCCGCACCATTTGCAGCGGCGCTACACCTCTTACGCAGATCTCCACGACGACATCTGCGTCAACGTGCACACCGACTACCTATTTGGTTTCCTCGTCTGACGGCGTGACTCCTGGCAACGGTCCCAGTTCGCATCCGACCATTGCGAGCGCCGGTGCCTATGTTGCCTTCGTATCGTCCGCGAGCAATCTCCTATCGTCTGCGAGCAATTCGGGGGTACCCTACTCGACCGAGGAAATTTTTGAACAAAGTGAATGCGAACTCATCACAACTGTCTGCACCCGGGCGACAAGTTTGATCTCCACGCCGGATGGCGTGACTCTCGCCGACGGCTCAAGTTCCGAACCCGCGATGTCCTCTGATGGTAGGTTCGTCGCATTTGCTTCCACCGCTACCAATCTCGCGACGGGCCAGGCGCCACTCTTTCAGCAAATTTATGTCCGTGATACATGCTTGGGAGGTTCCACGTGCACGCCTGCCACCCAACTGGTTTCCTCTTCGAATGGAACCACGCCTGCGAACGGGCTGAGCGAAAATCCAAGTATTAACCAGAATTCCACAGGTTCCGGGCAGTTCATCGCATTTGCGTCGCAAGCCTCCAACCTCTCCATCAATGTTGCGAATGGCGTCGAGAACATCTACGTGCGCAACACCTGCGGGGCGTTTGTATCCGTGGCCACCGCCACGTGCACTCCAGCCACCGTGCTCGCAAGTGAGCCCGCAGGATCTGGATCTTCGCCGCCTGCGGCGAATGGCAATAGCTTCGTTCCATCTATCAGCGCGGATGGCCATACGGTCAGTTTCCTTTCTTTTGCGAGCGATCTGGTTGCCCGTGACACGGATGGTCTCGAGGATATTTTTCTCGCAGCCACTGCTTTCTAAGGACTTTCCCCTCTGTTCTATCAACTTTGATCCTGGAAATTATGAAATATGATCCTTGAGTACCCACGGGGGCACGGCTATCGGAACCATGGCGGGCTACAGGTCGCGAAATTCAGAGCCTAGCAGGCTGTTGACAATTTGGGTGGAGGAAGCAATTGTGTCCCCGATCGCGTCGCTTTCCCGGTGTCGTCGAGCGTTCCATGTGGGCGTTTCAGCCCGTGCAGAGACAACCCGAGCCGACTGGCTGCGTTGTAACCGCGGTGACCATCAGGTTGCGCATGCGCACCACGAAGTGATCCACGACAATGATGGAGTGCGTCTAGTAGCCTGCGTAATCCTAAGATAAGAGCGAACGTTGCTCATCGTCTCCTGCAGGTTCATCGGACGGACACGACCCAGAGCGTTGGTCTTCACATCTTGATTCAGCAATTCATCCGGATTCAATTCCGGACTGTACGATGACAGCCAGAAAAGCCGAATTTGCGCCGCATGCTCTGCCAACCACCGGCTGACCGACCTCGACTTGTGGACAGGGTGGCCGTCCGCAATCAGGAATACTTTCCTCCTCGTCTTCCGCGTCAGTCGCAGGAGACGGCGGAGGAAGTTCACAAATACCCGCGCGGTGAAGCGCTGACGGAAAATCATGAAGGCCAACCGCCCTCGATTGGTGATCGAAGAGATCATGTTGCACCAGAAGCGCTGACCGGTGCCCAATACGAGAGCTGAGCGTGATCTCGCCTACCAGTTCCAGGAGTTATCTTGAGCGAAGGAAGAAACGCGCTCGGCAAGACTTTTGCGAAGGTTTTTAAGTCTTGAATGATCGAATTTGATTTCAATTTTCTTTCGCACTACAGGTTCTATGGTGGAGAAATCTAAGTCGTCACCTCGCTTCACCTTCTGCATCGGCTCCGTTTCAACGTAAACGTAATCGAGCAACAGGTTCAAATTCCTCGGCCTTTTACAAGCCTACGGACGATGTTTTCGGCCTCGAAGGCAGCGCTCGCTCTCATGAACGTGACTTCATCTCGAATGATGTGTTTCGAAGTCTTACCTGTCTTCCACTCGTTGATTTCGATTTCGGATTCTCCCAATACACTCTGCAACGACGAGGGATACGGACCGTAAAGTTAGAATTTCCATTTAAGGTCGGTGAGTCTTCCGCGGCTCTCATGGAAATATTCGACCTCAGAGAGGTACATAAGCTTCACCAACGGAGTAAGCTGGGGCAGCAAAAGATTCTGTTCTCTAAAAGTCTTATAGATCAGGTCGATGAGAATAATTGGATCGGTCGGCATTTTGGGTCGGGTGATACCTGTTATTATAGCGAAGGTTCGCACAATTTGATGGAGGGTTGCTTCCCCAGCATTTCCAATCAGCTATGAAGGTCATTCTCATCTCGACGTATGAACTTGGCCACCAGCCATTCGGACTGGCATCGCCGGCGGCATGGCTTCGGGCGGGCGGTGCCGCAGTCACGTGCTTCGACCTATCCCGCGAAGCCCTCCGCGAGGAGCCTGTCCGCGAGGCCGACCTGATCGCATTCTACGTTCCGATGCATACCGCCACGCGGCTCGCTGCGCAGCTCGTTGAGCCCGTGCGGCAATTGAACCCTGGGGCGCACTTGTGTTTCTACGGGCTGTACGCCCCGGTCAACGAAGCCTATTTGCGCAGGCTCGGCGTAGAGACGATTTTGGGTGGAGAATTCGAGGGAGCGCTTGTGGAAGTGGTCGCGCGACTTGAGGAGGTACGGAGCGATCGCGGAACGAGCACGAATATGCCGCCTGGGCTGCCCGAGCCGGTGATCTCGCTCGATCGACTCAACTTCATGGTCCCTGACCGCGCGGGCCTGCCGTCGCTGCGCGAATATGCGCACGTCGCGCTGCCAGAGGGCGGATTCCTTGTCGCAGGGTATACGGAAGCGAGCCGCGGCTGCAAGCATCTCTGCCGCCATTGTCCGATTGTGCCGGTTTATAGTGGCCTGTTCCGTGTCGTGCAGCGTGACGTGGTGCTCGAAGACATCCGCCGTCAGGTCGAAGCAGGGGCCGAGCACATCTCCTTCGGTGATCCCGACTTCTTCAATGGCCCCGCCCATGCCATGGCGATCGTCGATGCACTCCACCGTGAATTCCCGCGGCTCAGCTACGACGTCACCATCAAAATCGAGCACCTGCTGCGCTACGCCGAGCATCTCCGTAAGCTGCGCGATACCGGCTGCCTGTTCGTCACGACGGCCGTCGAATCGGTAGATGACACCATCCTCGCGCGACTGGATAAGGGACACACACGGGCCGATTTCTTCGCGGTAGTGGTGCGTTTCCGCCAGCTCGAAATGGTGCTCCAGCCAACGTTTGTGCCATTCACGCCGTGGACAAGTCTTGCGGGATATCGCGACCTGCTTTCGGTCGTGGCTGAGCATGAGCTGGTCGAAAACATCGCGCCGATACAGCTTGGCATCCGCCTGCTCATTCCGGCGGGGTCGCGCCTCCTCGAGTTGGACGAGGTGCGCTGCAACGTCGGCTCATTCGACCCGGCCGCCCTCATCTATCCGTGGAAACACGCTGATCCATGCCTGGATGCGCTCGCTGAACGCGTTCAAGATCTCGCTAGCGCAGGCGACAAACTCAAGCGCTCGCGCGCCGATACGTTCATGCGCATCTGGCACAGTGTGTTAGAGCTGTCGTGCCAAGACAGCGCAGCCGTCCAGTGGCCGCCGCCGGCGATGGCCTCGCGCCCGGCGATCCCGCATTTCACCGAACCCTGGTATTGCTGCGCGGAGCCGACGCGGGACCAGTTTGTGTCGGTGGCTAGGGCTTCGAAACCGATCATGCGGCCCGATGTATTCCTGTGAATCGAGCGCTGGCGGGAACTTGCGCGAAACTCTGTGAGCCCGCGGGATCGCGGTCGCGTTACGCTCACCCTCTGAGGTTCCCTTGGCCGAAACTTCTCACGCTCATCCGCGTCTGCTGCTCCTAGCCAGCAAGGTGGGCTATCAGATGCGCAGCTTTGTTGAAGCCGCAAAGCGGCTGGGCGTCGATGTCACTATCGGCAGCGACCGTTGCCATCAGCTCGACGATCCATGGTCCGACGGTGCCGTCCCGCTGCATTTCGAGCAGCCCGAGCAAGCCGCCCAACGGCTGGCGGAGGCCGTTCGCACAACACCCGTGCGCGCTATCCTTGCACTCGGCGATCGCCAGACTGTAACTGCTGCGTACGCTGCTCGTATTCTCGGCCTGCGTTACAACTCGCCCGAGTCGGTGGAAAACTGCCGCAGCAAACTGCGCCAGCGCGAAGTATTGCGTGACGCGGGCCTGCCCGTGCCGGAGTTTTTCTCATTTCCATTGACGGAGCCGCTCGATGCAGTTCTTCTCCGGGTCTCGTTTCCGAGCGTGCTGAAACCGTTGCGACTGGCAGCGAGCCAGGGTGTCATCCGCGCAAACGACGCCCCAGAATTTGCCACCGCTGTTGAGCGCATAAGGCACCTCCTAAACTCGCCCGAGGTACAGGCCACGCGCGAACCGGAACTCGATCGCCTGCTCGTCGAGCGATACATTCCCGGCGCCGAAGTCGCGCTCGAGGGCCTTTTAGAACAGGGCACGTTGCGGGTTCTGGCGCTCTTCGATAAACCCGACCCGCTGGAGGGGCCGTACTTCGAGGAATCGATCTATGTAACACCATCCAGGCTGCCCGCGGAGATGCAGACACGCATCTTTGACTGCGCTGCCCAAGCGGTGCGTGCACTCGGCCTCTACCGGGGTCCGCTTCACGCCGAATTTCGCGTGAACGGCGACGGCCCGTGGGTTCTCGAAGTGGCGCCTCGACCCATTGGAGGGCTGTGCTCTCGCGCACTGCGGTTCGGGCCGGATCGGATATTGCTGGAGGAACTCCTCGTAAGCCATGCGATGGGGCTTGCCGAGGTCGAGGTGCCGCGTGAGTCGCTCGCGGCCGGCGTGATGATGATTCCGGTCCCTCGCAGCGGTGTTTTCAAGGGCGCAGAAGGCGTGGAACGAGCGGCCGCAACACCCGGCGTGGATGAAGTGCAGATCACCGCGAGGCTGCACGACTTCATTGCCGCCTGGCCCGAAGGATCAACCTACCTGGGCTTTATCTTCGCTCGCGGAGCAACGCCTGCGGAGGTCGAAGCTGCCCTTCGTCTGGCGCATAGCGCACTGCGGTTCGAAATCACGCCGCGCCTGCGGGTTGCACATCCGACATCAGGGCAGACATCCGCCGGATCGTAGCTGAGAGAAGCAAAGCTACACGCAGTTCGGCCGTTGGCGCAACATTCTGAAAATACCCAATGAAAGACGGGAAGCGAGCAATTAGTCCTTCGCCCGTTGCGGGACGTAGCCCTCCGGCAACTTTGCGCCTTCGCCGAAGAAGAACTGCTCCATCTGCTCTCCCATAATCTTCTGCGAGTTCACGTCGACGGGGTTCAGACGGTACTCATTCATGAGCATCTTGGAGTGCTCAATCCAGAGGGCCCAGGCTTCTTTCGAGACGTTTTCAAAGACGCGCTTGCCAAGCTCTCCCTTCCAGGGAATGCGATCAAGGCCCGGCATTTCTTTGCCGAACTTGACGCACATCACAGTGCGTCCCCCGGGCTGGGCAGGAGTGGATTCCGCATGTTTCGGCATACCGCACCGTTCTTCCGCCATTGACAACCTCCCAGAAACTACCGAGCGCTCAACTGCTAACCCGCTATTATACCGGAATTCCCGATTTTAACTTTTTTTTGCACGAAACTCTCCGAGTTATACGGTAGGATGCCCCTGGATTCCGAGAGGCGAAGTCATTAGGCTTACCACATGTGATGTCTTGCATCCGATAGCTAGATTGAGCGCTGGCCTGACGAGTGGCAGAACGTCGAAAAACTAGTAAGGAACAGGATAAATGGGCAATTTCCCAAATTGGATGGAACTGGAACGGCGCATTGCAGCAGCTGCGGCGGTGACGCGACGTCCTGTGGCCGTGGCATTTCTTGATGCGGAGCCCCAGGGTATTGAGAAGTTTTCCGCCAGCGAACCTGCTGGCTGCAGCTTTTGGCGGCTCGCAGCGGAGGGCCGTGTCTTCTATACCGTGCCCGAGGATCACTTCAACTGCGCGGTCGGGAGCTACACCCACAACATTTCACTTTCACCGGAACGCGAGAAAGAGACCGAACAGACGCTCAAGATGATGTTTGATCTAGGTTACGTGCTGCCGGAGGAAGTGCCTCAGATTCCGCGTCTGGCGAAGACGCCTTCCGCAATAGTCTATGCGCCGCTCGGCCAAATTTCCGTAACACCAGATGTGGTTCTCTTTGCGTGTAAACCTTCTTCAGCGATGCTGCTGAATGAAGCAGCGATGCGCGCGGGTAAGGGCAGTGGGATGCCGGCGCTCGGGCGACCAACGTGTATGGCCCTGCCTGCTTCGCTGCAGCACGGTGCGCTGCTGAGCCTGGGCTGCAGCGGCAACAGGGTGTACACGGGTCTTGGCGAAGATGAGATGTATATCTTTCTGCGCGGAGGCGATCTTGCGGCGGTGGCCGACGCGCTCAGCGTAATCACCAGCGCGAACTCCGCACTCACGGATTACGCCCGCAGCCGCCGGGCACAACTCACAACGCTCTGAATGCGTAAAGCCCGCCATCGCTCAGAGCAGGACATGACGGGACTATCTCGCTTCGATCTAAAACGGGCAAAACGAGCACAAATTTGGATACGGGTGAAGTTATTTGGAATTTTTTCATTACCCATCTGGCGTCATCTTCTTCGTCAGCCAAGAATTAGATGGAATCTGAGTTACTTGTAAACGCCAAGGCTGTCGCAATGCGATTCGCTCCACATCGGCCAATTCCGGCTTTAGCAGGCTGTTGAAAAGTCGAAAATTGTGTAACGAAACAGCGCACGGCGCGTCCAATGGCGCATGCGAGGAACCGATCAGCAGCAGACTGACGTGTTCAGCTACATTTCCCCCGTGCAGCGAGTGCGCAAGGATCATCCGCTGCGCCCGATCCGCAGCATGGTGGACGAAATCCTGAAGCGGCTCTCGCCGCAGTTCAGCAAGATGTACGCGAAGGTGGGGCGCCCATCGATTCCGCCGGAGCATTTCGATACCGCGGATTTTGTGCGCGAGTGCCGAAACCTGCACATGACGCTGCACGTGGCGCAAAATCTGAGGCGCCGGCAGTGCCATCGATGGGCGCACCACGCAACACCCGGGCTACCTGGTCAGCCAGAAGAAGAGGAAGCACATCGAAGAATGCTTTGGCTGGCTGAAGACGATTGCTTTGTTGCGCAAGGTGCGTCATCGCGGAA
>DATLST010000296.1:0-12092 GCA_035534055.1 Candidatus Acidiferrales bacterium
GCTATTTTAGGTTCCACCGGCTCGATTGGCCGCCAATGTCTGAGTGTCGTCGAATCTCTTCCCGGCCGCTTTGAAGTTGTAGCGCTTGCCGCCGGTTCCAACGTCCGTCTGGCCTCCGAACAGATCGCGCGGCATCATCCGCAACTCGTTGCCGTGGGCACCGAAACGGCTGCCCGCGAACTCTGCTCGCTCCTGCAAGGGCAGCGCAACGGACATCTCATCGAAATCCTGTTCGGCACGGAAGGAATCGAGCGAGTAGCCACGCATCCGCAGGCGGAGATGGTTGTGTCCGCGGCAGTGGGCGTCGTCGGACTGCCGGCCACCTACCAAGCCATCGAGCAGGGAAAAGACATCGCTCTGGCGAACAAGGAAGTTCTCGTTGCCGCTGGAGAGGTGGTGATGTCCGCCGTGGCGCGGAAGGGCGTCCAGCTTCTTCCGGTCGATAGCGAACACAACGCCATCCACCAATGCCTGCGCTCCGGGGATCACCGCGAGGTCAAGCGCCTCGTCCTGACTGCCTCGGGCGGGCCTTTCCGGCAGACCCCCATTCAAGATCTTGCCAAGGTGAAGCCCAAACAAGCGCTGGCGCATCCCAACTGGAAAATGGGCCAGCGCATCACCATCGATTCCGCCACATTGATGAATAAAGGCTTCGAGGTGATGGAGGCCCGCTGGCTCTTCGGGATGGATCTCGACAAAATCCAGGTGGTCATTCATCCGCAATCCACCATTCATTCCATGGTCGAATTCATCGACGGTTCCATCCTCGCGCAGCTCGGGCCTACGGACATGCGCATGCCTATTCAATATGCGCTCACTTATCCGGAGCGGGTTGCGTCCAATGGATGCTCTCTCGATTGGTCCGCCTTGCGCAAGCTGGATTTCGAAGAGGTGCCCTCCGGGAAATTTCCATGTCTCGCGCTCGCCAAGGAAGCGCTTCGGCTGGGCGGGGCATTGCCATGCGCCCTCAACGCCGCCGATGAAGTGGCCGTCGCGGCGTTCCTCGACGAGCGGCTGCCGTTTCTCGGCATTGCGGCTGTCATCGAGCGTGTGCTCGAGCGCATGCCACGCGCCTCGGTTCATACGATTGGGGACGTGCTGGCCGCCGATGCCGAAGCGCGCCGCCTCGCTCGCGACGAAGTGGCCATTCGGCCGGGCATATCTCTCTGAACGAGCGGGCCCGCGCTTGCATTTGCTCTTTTGCTCCACGGGCGGCGGCTTGGTTTTTAAAACTCGGAATTCTGCATTAGAATAGCAGGAGAGTCATGGTCAGTTTCCTGAGAGACCTCATCGCCGTCACGATTGTCCTCGGCGTCATGATTTTTGTTCATGAATGGGGACACTTCATCGCCGCAAAATTTTGCGGCGTGCGCGTGGACGTTTTCTCGTTTGGATTCGGCACGCGCCTATGCGGCGTGAAGCGCGGCGACACCGATTACCGCTTGAGCGCGCTCCCCTTTGGCGGCTACGTCCGCATGGCCGGTGACAATGTGATCGAGGAGCGCACCGGCGCCGATTACGAATACCTCTCCAAATCGCGCTGGCAGCGCGTGATGATCGCCGTGGCCGGTCCTTTCATGAACGTGCTTCTCGCATTCTTCATTTTCTGGGGAATTTACTCCATCGTGGGCATGCCGATGGATACGGACCTGCAGAAGCCCGCCGACGTGGTGGCGCTGCCGGCCGCACCGGCCGCCGCTTCCGGCATACAAGTGGGCGACCGCATCCTCTCCGTGGATGGGGTCAACACGCCCACCTGGGACAAGGTGCTTACGGAAGTGAGCGAATCGGCACCCGGCAATACTCTCTCGGTGATCGTCCTGCGCTCGGGAGCAAAGCAGACTCTGCGCATACCGATTCCGGCGCACACGATTTCCGCGGATACGCTCGTCGGCTATCCGCCGCTCTCCACCACGGTCGAAGATGTGGAGATCGGCTTCCCTGCCGAGAAAGCCGGAATGAAACCCGGCGATAAAATCATTTCGATCGATGGCAAGCCCATTGTTACTTGGGACCAGCTCGTGGATGCGGTCTATGGTTCGGGAGGACGTTCGATCGATTTCGTGGTTCTTCGGAATGGCAGGCAAATCCCGCTTTCGATTGCGCCCATGCAGGGCATGACACCCGATGGCCGCACCGTCTGGCAGATCGGCGTCGTCCGCAAATCCAACCAGGTTTATCAGAGGGAAGGACTCGTCACGGCCGTGAAAGACGCCGGACTCGAAACCTATCTCAACATGCGCCAGATCGTCGAAGTGGTTGGCGGGCTTTTCAGCGGGAAGGTTTCCATCCGGGAATTGCAGGGTGTCGTCGGGATCGCACGGGTGTCGGGGCAGGCCGCCAAGCGGGGCCCGGTGACGCTCCTGGGGCTCATGGCGGTGATCAGCCTGAACCTGGGGCTGCTCAATTTGTTTCCCATTCCCGTTCTCGACGGCGGCCACGTGCTGCTGCTAGCGATTGAAGGCGTCCTTCGCCGCGACTTGAGCATTGCGCTCAAGGAGCGTTTCGTGCAGGTTGGCCTGGTTTTCATCCTCGGCATTTTTGCCTTCGTGATGTACAGCGACATCTTGAAACTCATCCAGAGCCACTAGATTTTTCTCCCGGTGTTTTCCGGAGCATCGAATCCGCTTTTGGTATACTCTCTGCTTTAGCCATGCCTTCCAAGCCGGCACATCGTGTCTCAGCGGGCGAACGCATCAACGTTCACGAGCCTCCCGGGCGCCTCCAGCGCGAGCTCGGCGCGCGCCGCATTCGCCTGACGCGGCAGCGCCGCGTGCTGCTGCAGGTGATGGAAGGCGCACCGCGTCATCTGGACGCCGGAGAAATCCTCGAGCGTGCGCAGACGATCGACCCCGAAATTACGCGTGTCACCGTCTATCGCACCCTTGAGCTTCTCAAGCACCTCGGCCTGATCGACGAGCTCGATTTGCTGCACCTTCGTGGACATCGGCACTTCTACGAAAGCCATGGCCCGCGCGACCACGTCCACGTCGCCTGCATTCGCTGCGGCAACGTGCGGGAATTCGAAAGCGAGCTTTACGAGGAATTGAAGAAACAGATCGCGCGGGACTGCGATCTCGCCATCACCATAACGCGCACCGAAGTGGGCGGCCTTTGCGCCCAATGCAGAAAGTGACGGCAAGGATTGCCGTTTCGCGAGAGCTGCTCGACGGAGTGTCTCTTTTGCGGGGCTTGGAATTTACCAGCGGAAAACCCGCCTGACGACTGCCGCTCTTGCGCCGTTAACGCGCGAAAAAGGCCTTTGCTTCTTCGATATCGCCGAGCACTTGCTCCCGCAACGCGCCGGGCCCGTTGAATGTTTTCTCGTCGCGCAGGCGCCGCAGGAACCGCACTTCCATTCTTCCGCTGGTCCAGTTCTCGTTGAAGTTGAACAGGTGCGACTCGATTGTCACCCCCGCCCCGTTGAACGTTGGGCGCTTGCCCACATTCGTCACCGACCGATAGACGCCGCCACCCGCCGCGGTCTCGGTCGCGTAGACTCCCAATTTGGGCAGCGTTTCCTGTTCCGTCTTCAGATTCAGCGTCGGCACCACGAGCTTGCGACCTTGCCCTGTGCCCGTCTGGATCTCGCCTTCCAGCGTGAATGGCTTTCCGAGCATCCGCGCGGCGTCTTCCACGCGCCCCTCGCGCAGGGCCCCGCGGATTGCCGTGCTCGACACCACGGTTTCGTCAATCGCCAGCGGCTGGACGACTTCCAGTTCAAATCCCCACTGCCGCCCGAATTCCTCGAGCGCTTTCACATCCCCCTGCTGCCGATACCCGAAACGGAAATTTCCTCCCACCAACACCTTTCGCGCTCGCATGGTCTCGGCCAGATACCTTCGCGCAAAGTCCCGCGGCTCCACTTTGGCCAGTTCCGCGTCGAAGCGCAGCACCAGCACCGCATCGATTCCAGCTGCGTCGAACGCCGCCAGACGCTGATCGAGGGTCGCCAGCAGGGAAGGCGCGTCGCCGGGACGCAACAGACGCGCCGGATGCGGATAGAGAGTGAGCACCGCAGCCATGCAGCCGGTTTGCCGCGCTTGCGCTATCAACCGGCGCACGATCTCCTGGTGCCCGAGGTGCATGCCGTCGAAATTTCCAATTGTCACCACGGATGGGCTGCGCGACTCTCCGAATCGCGCGATCCATTCTTCCGCCGAATGCACTCTCGCCAGCGTCATTCCGTCTCCACCTCGAATTGCAATCCGTCGTAGGCCAGCCGCACGTTCGCGGGCAGGCGCGCATTGGTTTCCGCGTGTCCCAGGTCGTGGCAGATGTGGGTGAACCACGTACGCTTCGGTTTCAGCTCCGCAGCCAGCGCCAGCGATTGTTGCACGTTCGAATGCATTGGGTGCGGCACGTAGCGCAGCGCGTCGAGAATCAAGTCGTCCAGCTCTCGGAGCAAGTCCTTGGATGTTTCAGGCACGCGAATAAAATCAGTTAGGTAGGCGGCTTTACCGAACCGGAATCCCAGTACCGGTTGCGGCCCGTGCAGCGCGGGCACCGGCACGATTTTTGTCCCGAACAGCTCGAAAGGTCCGTGGATCGGATGCAGCTCGACTCCCGGCACCAGGCTGTCGGTTGGCGCGTCATCGAAAATGTACGAGAACTGCCGCCGCAGGATGCCGAGCGTGTCTTCCGACGCGTAAAGCGGAATCACGCCTTTCTGTTTCAGATTAAAAGGCCGGATGTCGTCGAGCCCGAGAACGTGATCGGCATGTCCGTGCGTGTAGAGCACGGCGTCCAGCCGCTCCATGCGAGCCCGCATCGCCTGATAGCGGAAGTCCGGTGTGGTATCGATCACCACGTTCCTTCCGCCATAAGCCAGCAGCACCGATGGCCGCGTGCGCTTGTCCAGCAGGTCTTTCGAGTCGCACACCGCGCAGTGACACCCCAGCGTGGGCACGCCCATCGATGTGCCCGATCCCAGCATGGTGAATTGCAGGATAGCCATGAAGCGAGAAGGAAAGATTTTACCCCACTGCGGCGGCTTTGTGACCCTTATGTCGGCAGCCAGAAGCGACCATGCCTTGAGCGGACGGTGCCCGCTCTCTTTTTCGCGCTGAGACAACGCGAGTTATTGTTTTGGGGGCACAGTTTCCGGCGCGCTTACTTCTTTACGCCCGCCTGCTTTTTCATCTGATCCGCCGCGGCTTTGGAAATCTCGACGAACGTCAATTTCAGGCTTCCGGCCACTTCGATCAGCAAGTCCTCGTCCGCCTTCGCCAGGTTTCCTTTGGTTTTCTCGCGTAGCACGTCGAGCATGTCGATCATTTCGCGCGCGCCTTCCAGATCGAGGAACGCCTGGCCTGTTCGCGGGTCGGCCATCCCTCCGAGCATGGCTGCCGCATTACGCGTGAGAAAATCGACCAGCATCTGAAAATTTCGCGACTGAGGGATTGTCTCTTCCTCGGGCGATTCCGTAGGCGCCGCTTCGCCCGCCAGCCCTGCAGCTCCCGGCGCAGCTTGTCCAGGCACCACAGCGCTGGGCGCGGGAGCGCTCGCCGCTTTCTTCGCCGAGGCTTCTTCCTCGCGCCGCTCCTGTTCCACCACCTCCTGGCGCAGGTCGCCCTGCTCGGTAAACAGTCTGCGGTCTACAACTTTGAATCCTTCGTCCTGCTTGGGGTCGGCCACGTTGAAATGTCCTTGGATTCGCGCGTGCGTTTTCCAGATTCGAAAGTTTAACATCCGCGACCCTGTTGCCACAAGCTGTAGGCTTCCGAGGATCTCGTCTGGGCGCTATTACAATTTCGTCAATTACATATATCTATATGGAACCTGTGCGCGGATGTTCGTCACAATGTGTCCCGTATCGCACGGAGATGGGAGCCAAGTGAATGAACCGCATTCGGCAGTTATTCAGTCTTGGCGCAGTTGTGAGAATCGAGCGCACCTTCGCTTGTGAATTTCCACCACCTACCGTAAATTGTTCTATTAGTTAGGAGCATTCAGTCTCTCGTGCCGCCGCACCGAAAAACAAATAGCAAGCGCGCCAAGGCCCGGCCCAAGATGCGCTCTGGATTGCCAGCCAGCGCCCGCGCCAATTCCAAGGCTATGATTCCCATCACGCCGCGCGACAGGCTCGCCGGCAAATGGTTTGAAAAGCTCGTGGCCCTGCAAGCGCGCCTCTATGGCCCGGACGGCTGCCCCTGGGATCGCGAGCAGACCCATGAATCCCTGCGCAAATTCCTGATCGAAGAAACTTACGAAGTGCTCGACGCGATGGATTCGGGCGATCCGACCAAATTCGCGGGCGAACTCGGCGATTTGCTGCTGCAGGTGGTCATTCACTCCATTCTTGCCGAGTCCGCGAGCCGCTTCAACATCTCCGATGTTATCCAGTCGGTGCATGCGAAGATGATTCGCCGCCACCCGCATGTCTTTGGCGACGTGGCCGCCAAAGACGCCGCCACTGTCCTCAAGAATTGGGAACACATTAAGGCTGCGGAACGCGCCGCCGAACGCGGCAACGGGGCCGCTACGGTAGGGAAACCGAAAGATGCTAAAGCCTCTGGCTCTGCTCAATCACCGGAATCGGTTCTGGGCGGCGTGCCGCGCTCGCTTCCTGCTGTCCTAGAGGCTTATCAGCTTACCCGCCGCGCCTCCCACGTTGGTTTTGACTGGGACAGCCTCGAAGGCATTCTCGCCAAGTTAGACGAAGAACGCCTTGAAATTCGCCAAGCCGTTCCTGCCGCTCGGCGAGAGGTATCTCCATCTCGTTCCGGATCGCACCGTTCGAAATCTTCACTAAAGCTTGAAGAAGAAGTGGGCGACCTATTCTTCACTGCTGTGAATGTCGCACGATTCCTTGGAGTCGACCCGGAAATTGCCCTAAAGAAGGCAAGTCGGAAATTCAAGCTGCGCTTTAACTGGATGGAAGGGGCGGCAGCCAGCGAAGGGCAGCGTTTTGCGGATTTGCCGCGCGCTCGCATGGAAGAGCTATGGAACGAATCGAAGGTTCAGACCTAAGTCGCACAGGCCGATTTCTTCAAGTATCGATTTTACATTTCATAATTCTCATGAGGAGGTATAACTTATGTCCCAGTCGCCCGACACACACCTTTGGACGTCCTCGGACCACGCGCTCGACTATCTTCGCCGCGTGGACTCCATTCCTCGCCGTCCCGAAGGCGAAGCTACCCTGATTGAATTCCTCCCTCCCGGCGCCAAGCGGATTCTGGATCTGGGAACCGGCGCTGGACGCCTGCTCGCCATTGTGAAAGAAGCGCGGCCCAAGGCGCAGTTCGTGGGGCTCGATTTCTCCCCGACGATGCTCGAAGCTGTTCGCAAGCAGTTCAACGGCGATCCCAACGTCCTCATCGTCGAGCACAATTTTGAAGACAAGCTACCGGAGATGGGCCGCTTCGATGCCGTCATTTCCAGCTTTGCGATCCATCATCTGGTTCACGAGCGCAAGCGCTCGCTTTACACAGAAATTTACGGCATTCTCAACCGCGGCGGCGCTTTCTGCAATCTCGAGCTCGTCTCTTCTCCCACGGCCAAGCTCCATGACGATTTTCAGAAGGCCACCCATCGCGAAAAGGAAGACCCGGAGAATAAGCTGCTCGATCTGGAGACTCAGTTGAGGTGGCTGAGCGAAATCGGCTTTCAGGACGTTGACTGCCACTGGAAATGGCGCGAGTTCGCTCTTCTAGCGGGCGTGAAATAACTCGATCATTGCAAGGCACGCATTCTTGCTAAGAGCGCCAAGAAGCATCTAGAGGTATCTAGTTTGCTTCCCGCAACACCCAAGTATCGTTGGAACCCATGGCCCAGACACCAGCCGTTCCAGAGGTTGAAATTCGCCACTGCAGCACGTTGCAGGAATACGAGGAATGCGTTCGCCTCGAGCACGACACTTGGGGTGAGGACATTGCCGTTCCTTCCGCAATGTTTGTCGTCGCGCATCACACCGGCGGGCAGGTTCTCGCCGCTTTCGACGGGCCCAAAATGGTGGGTTTCACCCTCGCGCTCGCCGGGGTGCGCGGCGGCGCACCCTACCTTCATTCCCACATGACCGCCGTGCTCCCGGAATACCGCGACTGCGGCATTGGCCGTCGCCTGAAGTTGTTCCAGCGCGAGGACGCACTCAATCGAGGCATCCGCCTGATCGAGTGGACCTTCGATCCACTCGATCTCAAGAATGCCTATTTCAATTTTATCCGGCTCGGCGCAATCGCTCGCCGCTTCATCCCCAATTGTTACGGTGTCACCGAAAGCCCTCTCCATGCCGGCCTTCCCACCGACCGCCTGGTGGCGGAATGGTGGATCGATTCCGAGCGCGTCCAGCAAATCCTCGGCGGCAATTCTCTACCCGCGAAGGTTTCCGTCGAGCGTCTTCCGCTTCCCACGGAAATCGCCGAGATCAAATCCCAGGATCCTCCCGCCGCCGTCCGCATCCAGACCTGCCTGCGCGGGCAATTCATCCGCGCCTTTGCGGGCGGCCTGGTGGCCGCATCTATCGAGCCTCGCGGCGCGCGCACCGACTACATTGTCGAGCCTGCCGCCGGCCTCGCCGGTTTGCAGCTCCCCGAGCTCCACGAGGACTGAAAGGGAAACCATGCGCCTGCGCAAAATCACACTCCGCGAAATTCATCTCAAACTTCTGGCGCCATTTGAAACCAGTTTCGGCAAGATCGAGCTTCGCCGCATCCTGCTCCTAGAAGCCGACGTGGACGGCGTTTCCGGCTGGGGTGAATCGACCGCAGGCGAAACGCCGTTTTACTCCTATGAGACCGTGGAGACCGCCTGGCTCATCCTGCGCGATTATCTGTGGCCCATGCTAAAGGGAAGGGAACTCGCATCCGCGTCCGAGGTCTGGGATCTGCTCGCGCCTGTCCGCGGCCATAACATGGCCAAGGCCGCGCTCGAAAACGCTCTGTGGGACGCTGAAGCCAAGCAGAAAAATCTTCCGCTTGCGAAACTGCTGGACGGAACCTTGGAGGAAATTCCCTGCGGCGTTTCCATCGGCATCCAGCCGACCATTCCGGCCCTGCTGGCTAAGGTCGAGCAGGAGCTCGCCGCCGGCTACCAGCGCATCAAGATCAAAATCCGGCCCGGCCTCGACATCGATCTTGTCCGTGCTCTGCGCGAGCGGTTCCCGCGCATCCGCCTTATGGTGGATGCGAATTCCGCCTATCGCATCGAGGACATGCCTCTGCTCAAGGCCCTCGACGCTTTTTATCTGATCATGATCGAGCAGCCGCTTGGATGGGACGACATCTTCTCCCACGCTCAGCTCCAGCGCCGGCTCGACACGCCCATCTGCCTGGACGAGTGCATCCACGGTTTCGAACACGCTCGCGCCGCTATCGAAACGGGCGCGTGCCGCATCATCAACATCAAGCTGGGCCGGGTGGGCGGCCACACCGCTGCCCGCCGTATCCACGATCTCTGCCTCTCGCACTCCATTCCCGTGTGGTGCGGCGGCATGCTCGAATCCGGCATCGGCCGCGCGCACAATATCGCCATGTCATCGCTGCCGAACTTTAATCTTCCAGGTGACGTGTCGGCTAGCCGACGCTACTGGGCTGAAGACATCATTGAGCCGGAAGTTGAAGTGTCGCGGCAGGGTACCATTCGTATTCCCTCCGCTCCGGGCATCGGTTACGCGCCTCGTGTTGACCGCATCGAATCGCTCACGCGCCGCAGGGAAGTCCTCGAGTAGTACTTGAATACTGCTTCCACAACGGACGTTGCGTCTTCCCCTGCTACTATTTCACCTCGTCCAAAATCTTTTGTTCTGGCCCTCTGCTTAGCGTCTGTTCTCTTGATCTGGTCCTTTAACTTTGTGGCTGGCAAGATCGCCTTACGCCACATCGACGCCCTTTCGCTTGCGTCGCTGCGCGTAGAGCTCTCCGCTTTCCTGATCCTGCCCATCTATTTTTGGAAGTTTCGCCGCCGCACGCCTGTCCGTCCCCACCACATTGGCACATTCTTCTACCTCGGCTTCTTCGGCGTCTTCATTAACATGGGGTGCTTCACGGTGGGCCTGAGCGAGACCACCTCGGAGCATTCCGTGGTCATCATGGCGCTTGGCCCGATCCTGGTGCTCCTGTTGGCGTGCCTTTTGAAACTTGAAAAGCTGACCACCGCCAAGAGTGTGGGCATGATGATCTCGTTTGTGGGGGTGATCCTGCTCGAAACCGAGCACCGGACTTCGCTGCATTCACCATTTCTGCTCGGCGACCTCATCACTCTTTGTAGTATTTCCGGCTTCGCGCTTTATGCCACCCTGGCCAAGCGCGTGGTGGCGGGCTACGACGCGCTTTCCATGAACACCTACAACATCCTCGCCGCTGCGATCCTCATGCTTCCCTTCGCCGTCTGGAGAGGGATTCAACTCGATTGGGAAAGCGTCGGCTGGGTTGGCTGGGCAGGCATGCTGTATATGTCCGGATGCAGCACGGTGCTCTCCTACACACTATTCAATTGGGTGCTGCGCTATATGGACCCATCGCGCGTGGCCGCAGTCAACTACATCGAGCCGATCATCGTCATCCTGATTTCGATACCGTTGCTGGGTGAGCATCCCACCGGGCATCTGCTCTCCGGCGCGGTCCTCGTGCTTCTCGGCGTCTATTTCGCCGAGCACGTGGGCTTGGCCGATCGCCTCGGCATCTCCGAAGGCCCGCACTAATTGTGTTCAAAGCGGGATATGGAAATGGATCGCATGTTCAAAGATGAGGGTTTCCTAGGTTCTCTTTTTTGGGGAGGCTGCTGAAGGAATACTGAAGGCGGATGATTTTGTACATGTTTGTAGCAGCAACATTCGTCTTTTCGTTTTCGTCACTCGTGGCAACCTTTGTGTTAGTTCAAGCGTATATTTTATTATTGGTAAAGATACTTTTCATGTGGCGGCGCCCTTAAGGCGTGGCAGGATTATCGTGCTAAGACATGTCAAATGCCGCCTCTTGACAGACGAAGGCCAAGCCGTCCATCCTAGTTGGCTTTCGTTAAGCGGTTGATCGATTCGGCGGGAATCGCCGCGGGGTGGCCTGGTGAGAGTTCGGGTTTGTTTCCACGATAAATGCTTCGACGGAGCTTCTTCCGCCGCTATTTTTTCGCGCTTCTATCGCGAGCGCATCAACCCGAACGCGGAATTTCTGTACACTGGGATGACGCACAAAGCTTCGCAGCCATTTGAAGATGGCATTTTCGACGGCGACGAAAATGCGATCGTCGATTTCAAGTATTCGAGCTCGCCGCAGCTTACCTGGTGGTTCGACCATCATCAGAGCGCCTTCCTGAAGCCCGAAGACGCCGAGCATTTCAAGGGGGACCATTCGGGCAAAAAGTTTTACGACCCTACTTTCAAG
Source organism: Candidatus Acidiferrales bacterium (assembly GCA_035534055.1). Taxonomy (GTDB): domain Bacteria; phylum Acidobacteriota; class Terriglobia; order Acidiferrales; family UBA7541; genus Palsa-295. The sequence goes on from DATLST010000296.1 coordinate 11,322, forward strand.
TCCTGCACGAAGTTTCTCGCGACGATCGCCTCGGAGAAATTCGGCTTCGATGCCAAGCCGATTGCGGAACTGGTCAAATGGGGAGACATCATTGACGGCGCCCAATTCGCGTCGGCGGAGGAAGCGGTTGGCCTCGCCGAACCGGCCATGCAGCTCGCGCTGGTGATCGAAGCGGCGCCGGACCCGAATTTGGTTCCTCGGTTGATTCCGGAACTGGCGGTGCGCTCGCTCTGCGAAATGATCGAGTTGCCGATTGTGAAAAAGCATCTCGGGCTGCTGCTCGAGCGGCATCGCCGTTCTATTGAGATTTTGCGCGAACGCGCGGATGCTCGCCAGGGTGTGGTCTATTTCGATTTGAGCGACCTCGATCTTGAGGGGTACAACAAGTTCATTCCCTATTACCTTTACCCGGATGCTATTTATTCAGTTGGCGTGAGCGCGTCGTCCACGCGCGCGAAAGTTTCCGTGGGCACCAATCCGTGGAAAGATGCTCCCACGGAAGTGAATCTCGCATCGCTCTGTGAAAAATACGGCGGAGGAGGGCACGCGCGGGTAGCGGCCATCTCGCTCGGGCCTGGCGATCTTGTCCGGGCCCGCCAGGTCGCCAAGGATATTGCCTCCACGCTGCGCCAGTGATTCCGAGGATTGCGTCGCCGCCTGGGATGTTTTGGCTCGTGCTACAATAATTTTACTTGTGGGCCGCTAGCTCAATGGTAGAGCAGCTGACTCTTAATCAGCGGGTTGGAGGTTCGAGTCCTCCGCGGCTCACCA
>DATLST010000297.1:0-6166 GCA_035534055.1 Candidatus Acidiferrales bacterium
GAGAAATAATCAAACGGAGAGCAACGTGCAAATTTAGAAACTAATATAGAATTCCTACCGCATCCTTACCGGCGGGGTTAGTGGATCACTGGCCCCGGCCAAAACCGGCAAGAATGGATCCCTTTTTCACCGGCACTAACAGAGAACGGCGTATGTCTTTCCAAGGGAGTCGCAAGTGATTGAGAGCCTGCATTTCGAAGCGCGTTTGCATCATGTTGGCTTCGTGGTACGCAGCATTGAAAGTGAAATTGCAGGATTCACAAGTTCAATTCTCGCAAGCTGGGATGCAAAGATATTTCATGACCCTTTACAAAAAGTCAGGGTGACTTTTCTCCAGACACCTAACCCGACCGACGCACTGATCGAACTTGTCGAGCCCGCGGCGGACGACTCACCGGTTGAGCAATTTCTGAGAAGGGGAGCTGGATTGCACCACCTCTGTTATGAAATCCCGGATCTCGATGCTCACCTCGACAAGATGCAAGCCGGGGGGGGGGGTCATTGTAAAGCCGCCACTTCCCGCTGTGGCATTCGAGAATCGCCGCATCGCCTGGGTTGTGACGAGGCAGAGGCTACTACTAGAATTCCTCGAAAAAAAAAGGCCTAGCGATCAATCATTTCTGAGTTTCAACAGTTTGGAAAGTTGACACGGTTTCTGAGATTCGAGAGGCTGAATTATATGGCGAGCGAACGGCTGATTAAGGGTGCACTGATTGGGATCGGAGCTCGGCTTTCTCCGGCCATCTTGAGTAGGCTAACCTCAAGCTTGAACTATCTATACACCGGCCGATGGATGAAGGATCACAATTTTAAGGCGCTCATGCGTGTCAGTGGCCGCATGCAATTGATTGAAGTAGTCGCAAAGCCGATTGCCGAGCAGGAAGTACTATACTTGGAATTCGGCGTTTGGAAGGGGGATTCCACACGCCGATGGTCTCAGCTTTTGAGGAACAAAGACTCGCGGATTCATGGATTTGACAGCTTCGAAGGCTTGCCGGAGGATTGGAACGACGAGATAAAAAGCGGGCATTTCTCGACTCGGGGAGTCCCCCGCAGATCCCGGACATGAGGGTTACGTTCTTCAAAGGCACGTTTGAAGAGACATTGCCCAACTATCAGTTTGTGGACGCCCCTGTCCTTGTGATCTACCTCGATGCAGACCTGTACTCCTCCACTGCTTTTGTATTAAAAGCGTTTAAGAACCACATCAAGGTCGGGACAATCATATGTCTTGACGACTTCTGGGATCGCCATCACGAACAGCGCGCTTTTGACGAGTTTCTCACGGAGACAGGCATGGCCTTCGAGTTGATCGCCTCTGATTACGGAATGAGACGTGTTGCCTTCCGGCGAACTGGGTAGTTTCTCGTTTCAAACCCGATCGAACAGCAAAAGCCATAATCATTCTCAACTTTTGGCCATTTCTTCCGAGACGTAGCGACAAAGTGGCCCTATGACAGTCATCTGCTCGGGATCCAGAGCCTCAAAATCGATTTCCCGGCCATAGTGCTGGTTCACGGCCGTCACCAGTTCCAGGAGTCCGAGCGAGTCAATGACTCCTGATAACAGTAGGTCGCAGTCGTCAGAAAGTTCGTTGGGCAGGTCTTGTCCTTGAGCCGCCAGCCTCTTTTGTATGAATCCTGTGAGAAACATTCGGACATCGTCCGGAGTGACGGCGCTCATAGACCCTCTTCGAGCAACTTAAGCATGGCTTTGCGGTCAAACTTATTATTTATGTTACGGGGGAGTCTGCCCATGAAATGGAACCTCCTGGGAACCATATAGTCCGGGAGTTCGGACGCGACGATGCTGCGGAGCCCGTCTTTATCCTGTGCTTCACCCTCGATGAATACCTCGACGCCTCCGTAGCCGCTGGGTGTCGCGGGCCAACCTATCGCGAGTACGCCATCTAGACCGCAAGCTTTGCGAACGACAGCCTCGATTTCTCCCAGTTCGACTCGGTGACCCAGTATTTTAACCTGAAAATCGATGCGGCCGAGATGAGTTAGTGGAGCATCTCCAACAGGCCGACGGACCCGGTCCCCCGTTCGGTAATAGGTGGCGTCCTTGCCCGGGGGAACAACAAAGGCTGCGGCCGTTTTTTCGGCGTCTTTCCAGTAACCAAGGGACATCTGCGAACCATTCATCAGCAATTCTCCCTCTTCTCCGGGACCTACTTCTTTCAAATTCTCATCCGCGACCAAAACGCTCATTCCGGGGTATGGATACCCGATTGGCACAATTCCCAGCTCCGCTTCATCGGGAGACTGAGCCGGATCCCAGCGATACAGCGTGCATGCGATCGTCAATTCGGTCGGACCGTATAAATTTTCAACAATGGAGTTCGGCGCAGCCTCCAACCACGCTGCCGTCGAGGAAACCGGCAGCGGTTCGCCGCAGAATAAACTGAACCTGAGTGACGGATATCGACCAGGCTTCAACATACCTAATTGCTTCATAAAAACCGCCGTGGACGGCACGGAAAACCAAACCGTCAGTTCCATATCCTGAATGAACTTTCCGGGTTTGATCAAAGATTTTTGGGAAGGACAACAGACACACGCGCCGCGCTCCCAAGATACAAACATGTCAAACACCGACAGGTCAAAGGTCATATCGAACATCTGGGACAACCGATCCTGTTCTGTTATCTGGTAGCGATCCACCATATAGTCCAGAAAAGCAGTCAGGTTCCGGTGGGCGACCATCACGCCTTTGGGAGTCCCTGTGCTACCTGAAGTGAAGAGGAGATACGCGATCGCGTTCGGGCGCGTCTCGGGTTCTTGCCAGTTGTGTGAGAGAGTAAGGTCATTCGAACCGGCAAAAGTATGTCTGGGCCATTGCTTCCGGAGCGGTTCGACATTCTCCATATCAGGCAACAAAACCAGCAGCGCCTTCTGAGACTCCTCGAGAAGTTTGTCCAACTGAGGCAGTGACCCAATATCCACAACGATCGAGTTGCACTCGGATCGTGCAAGCATCACCCTCGTTCGGTCCACCGGGAACGTCCGGTTCAAGGGAACATAGCCATTCCCGGCCAGCAACGATCCCAAAACTCCCGCGAACGCCGTCAAGCTGCGGTATCCGAACACAGCCGTGAGAGGCGCAGTGGAGGAATCCTCGTATCCCTGAATGGTTGCCGCTATGCGGCAGGCCGTCTCACGCAGCTCTTTGTATGTGAGAGTCTTCCTCTCCGCGACTACTGCGGGGCGATCAGGAAACATTTCTGCCGACCGCATAAAACCGGTCCAGAGAGCCCTCTCCTTCTTCATCTGGGCTCCTCAAATGGTTGGACTAAGTATTTCCTCATGTCATTCTTGCGATCGCGCTGCCGTCTCGCGCCGATAAAAAGAATACAGCAGTTAGACGCTCACAGGGAGCTGAGTCTTGGTCAGGAAGGGAAATCTGAAAGTGTGCGGCTGGCAGTTGAAGGTTGAAGCGGAGTCTGGTGATCATGTGTTTAAAGAGCAGCGACAGGTTTCTCCGTTACGCTGAATTCTGCTTGGCAAGCTCATCCTTCATAACTTTTCCGGTCGGCGTCAAAGGCATAGCTGGAATCAGCACGATCTGAGACGGCCGCTTGTAAGACGCAAGAACGCGCGCGGCATGCTCAGCCAATTCCGCTACTGTCAAAGATGTGTTCGGCAACGGTTGAACGAACGCAACAACCTCCTCCTCTCCTTCAACTCCTTCAACCGCCCGGCCAATCACGGCGGAGCGCAAAACTGCCGGGTGAGCGTTGAGCACCGCCTCGACTTCTCCCGGGTAAACATTGAACCCGAAGCGAACGATCAGCTCTTTCGTGCGTCCAACGATAAAGAGATTGCCGTCTTCTAACCGCGCGAGGTCGCGCGTGTTGAGCCACCCTTCCGCATCAATCGCCGCAGCAGTTTCCTCCGGCGCGCGATAGTAGCCCTTCATCACGTTCGGGCCGCGCACGCACAGTTCCCCCACTTCTCCGTCACCCACTGATTCACCATCAGCCCCCACCAGCTTCACTTCAACTCCGGGCAAAATCTGGCCGACGGAAGTGTCTTTTCGAGGTCTTTCAATATTCGCCTGCGCGATATTGGGCGAGCATTCCGTTACGCCATAACCGTTATGAAGGGGCAACCCGAAGAGTTGCTCTACGGACGCTTTCAGTGCTGGGTCGAGCGGAGCACCAGACGATGAAATGATTCGAAGGGCAGGGAACTTCAGCGGCGAGGGCATCCCCTTCGAATTCGCGTATTCGAGCAGCAGAGCGAACATCGCCGGCACGCCGAGGACAACAGTCAACCGGTCCCGCTCGAGTCCGGTGAGCGCTGCCACAGGATCAAAACGCGGTGATAAATAAAGTGTCGCGCCGCTGATCAATGCTCCCAGAAGCACCACAGACAGCCCCACAGCGTGTGACATCGGCAAAATGCCGTAGACGCGGTCGTCTGGTGCCAGCACGCGAATTTTCGCTGAGACTGCGGCCACGAAAAGCAAGTTCCTGTGCGTCAACATGACGCCCTTCGGTAGTCCAGTGCTCCCCGACGTATAGATCAGCGCGGCAACGCGGCTGGCAGGAGTTGTATCGACGGGTTCTGGTTTTGTCTTTTCGTTCAGCGGGCCGACACCGATTGACCCCAGAGTCGCAACTTCCGCGATGGTAGCGCCATGGCGCTTGGCATGTTCCTTCGCATGCGGCGATACGCTGGTGGTGTAGATCACGCGCCGCGCATCGCAATGCTCTCGGATCTGATCGATTTCTCGCGCGGAGAGGCGTGCATTCGCTAACACTGGCCACGCATCGAGAGCCGCCAAGCCCAGAAGAATGGCAACGAGTGCTCGGCAGTTCTCGCACACAATCATGACGCGATCGCCGGGCCGCACGCCCAAATTCCGGAGCCAAATCTCGCTCCCAGCGATTGCGCGAGCCAGTTCGCGGTAAGTCCAAGTTCCGGCGGATTCGACCAGAGCCGCTCGATCAGGCGACCGCTTCGCCCAGGGCGCAACAACGTCGCTAATCCTCTCGGGAAGATTCACCGATCCGTCAGACGACGAGTGGGTTGTCATGGGTATTGTCGAAAACATCTCTCAACGCGCGCTCGCGGTCCGGCGCAACCAAATCTCACGCCAGTAGACGAACTCGCAACGCGAGCATCCCCCGAACGCCACGTGCGCGCATCCGCACATCGAGCCTTCCAGATACACCGTGTTGTGGAGTTGCCGCATCTCTCCTGTTCCGTCGACAATGATCTTGTCGATTCTACGCTCTACTTTTTTTGGCTTACCGCACAGCAATCGCATGTCTGGTGAAAACCACAGTCCACGGTTATGCGCCGTTTTGTTTAGCGTCTGCCGAATGGTCTCGATTGGTTTGACTTCGACCAATTCTCCCGGCTGTAGCTTCAAGCTTTCGGCTGGCGTGGATCTATTCTCTCCCCGCGCGTACACGCCGAGAAAAATTCGTCTGATCCTCCAAAAAAGCCAGGTTGTAATACGTTCCGCCATTTGCGGCATGGTGCAATTGCCCGCACGGATGTCGCTGAAGCACTTTGTCAGGCGTTCTTTTCTCGAAAGCGCCTCGGCGGCCTTGAATAGCTCGCTCGCCTGGCAGAAGTAAGTCTTCGGGCCGGTCGACGTTTTGAGTCGCGCTCGTAGCTGCTCGCTGCCTGTCTGATTCGCTCTTGATTGAACCGCGGAGTCCTCGATCTTGCGGAGCCACGCTTCGCGCCAGAAAATCATGCACGCCTTCTCGCAGCCATCGTGGTCAATGCCGGAGCATCGCAAGCCGTCGAGGAACACAACATCATCGCCGCGAAACGCCCGCATAGTGGAACCCGCGCCAGACGTACAAACTTTCACCACTCGCCGGGAAACGCGGAATCTCTTCCCGCAATACTCGATCATTTCAGGCATGAACGGGAGTTTGTCGTGCGTTCCGTCGCCGTCGAGCGTCGCGAGGATTTCCTCCGGAGCCCTCACTTCGACAAGGTCGCCGGGGAAGAGTTTTGCGGTCATCTGCGCCATGTGTCGCTCGGTTGCTCCGAAGTCGGGTTCAGAGCTGTTCGACACGCATTCTAAACTCGTTCGCAGGTGTCGCGGACGCCCCACGCGGTAGCCCGATGATTCGGAGAAGTTTGTTCCACGCCTTCACCGCAAATCCCAGTGGCCGCCACATCGGTTCGCGCACCAC
>DATLST010000298.1:0-15775 GCA_035534055.1 Candidatus Acidiferrales bacterium
CGCCGCTGTTTGGCAAGGCGAACCAGCCCTACGGTGTTGGCGTGCTTGGCGGCACCGGATTTTCCGAATCCGCCGACAATCGGCGGCTGGAAATGCAAATCAGGTTCGCGTTCTGAGGCGTATCACCGTTTTCGATTTTGAAAAATACGCGCTCATCGATTGTCTCCTGCTAGGGCCTGCTCTGATGCCGAATTTGGTCGGGTCGAGGACAGGAAACAGTCCAGGAATCAAAGTGGGTCGGAAGAAAAGATGCTACCCGCTGTGGAACGTGTAGCTCCGTGTATGAGTGATTCAGAAGGCCGCTAAGGTTTCTCTCTGGGAAGGATCGCGAGTAACGTGACGTGAGGTCGCATTGGAAAGATTTTTGCAAAGGTTGTCGCAGATGTACGCGATAAAAACGCGATAGTTCTACGTTTTAGATCCGCTCAAAACGAGTGGAAACGATTCAACCTGGGATCGTTGCAGCTAATTCAGAAATGGAAAGAAGTCTAAAATCTTCAGAACGCCTCAAAAGATTCCCGTGTTCTCCGAGGTCTCGAACGGGTGATACGATAAGCCTTCGATGAACACGGAATCGAATCGCGCGCTCCGCATCGGCATCCCCTACCGCACGAGAAAAGAAGAGCTTAGTGGAGATCATGGCAAGATCGAAAAATATCTATACGCGATTCGCAGCGCTGGCGGCGAGCCCGTAGAAGTCTCGCTCGGACTTTCATCCGACGAGCTAAAGGCGATTGCCCGAACACTCGATGCAGTTGTGCTGCCCGGAAGCCCAGCGGATGTCCAGTCAACGATCTTTCGCGCGACAAGGCATCCGAACTCCGCCGATCCCGATTTGGACCGGGAGCGAACCGACTTCGCCCTTCTGGAACAGGCTTTTGCGGAGAGCAAGCCGGTGCTGGCGATCTGTTATGGTAATCAGAGCTTGAATGTATTTCTCGGTGGGACACTTGTTCAGGATATTCCCAGCGAATTGCGCACGACGCTCGAGCATCAGTGGCGCCACAATCTCGGCGCACCGGAGCCCTTCCATCCAGTGATAATCGAGCCGGGCTCGCGACTGGCAGAGCTGGCTCGATCCCGCGAGGCTCGGGTGAATAGCTCTCATCACCAGTCGATTCTCGATCTGGGTCGCGATCTGCGTGTCGCTGCCCGTGCGCCAGACCAGGTGATCGAGGCTGTGGAGTGGACCGGCGATGCCAATTGGGTGATGGGTGTGCAATGGCATCCCGAACGGATGGTGGAAACAGATCCCTTGGCTCGCGCGCTCTTTCATGGCTTGGTTGCCGCGGTGCGCAAGGTGCCCGCACAAACTTAGATTTCAGCATCCTGTACTTTCGGCATGATCCGGCCGGCAGTCTGCTTTGTTTTCCTGGTTTAGCCGTCCTGTGCTGTATTCTGCCTGTGGATTTTTATTTCCTTTGGGGGCCCCATGATTTCTCTGGCGGGCAAAGCGGCGCTGATCACAGGCGGGTCTCGCGGGATCGGCGCCTCAACGGTACGGCTGTTCGCCAAGGCGGGCGCGGACGTGATCTTTAGCTACCGCGCCAATCGTGACGCCGCGGCGCAAGTCGAGCAGGAAGCTCGGAAGCACGGAACCCGCATCGAATCCTGCAAGGCCAACTTGGAGAAAATGGCGGAGGCCAGGAAGCTTGTCGATTTCACACGCGAGCGTCTCGGCCGGATCGACATTCTGGTCGCCAATGCGGGCGTTTGGAACGGTCATGACGCGCCGATTGAGAAGCTGGACGAGCGCGAGTGGGACGACATGCTTCGGGCAAACCTCAAAAGCACCTATGCGGTGATCCACTATGTAGTGCCCGGCATGATCGAGCAGGGCGGCGGCCGCATCGTGGCCCTTAGCTCGACCGCCGGCCAGCGTGGCGAGGCTTTTCACGCGCACTATGCAGCGGCGAAAGGCGGTATCATCAGCCTTGTGAAGGGGCTGTCGACGGAACTCGCGCGCCACAACATCTTGGTCAATTGCATCGCGCCCGGATGGGTAGATACGGATATGTCGGCTCCCGCGCTGAAAACGAAGTCCGGCATGAAAAAGGTGACTGCTACGATTCCGCTCGCGCGCGTTGCCGCTCCGGACGAAATTGCAGGTCCGATTCTGTTCGCTGTCTCGGACCTGGCAACCTTCGTCACGGGAGAAGTGATCAATGTGAATGGAGGTTCGGTCCTGTGCGGATAGTTCGCGGCTTGATTTGCGCGGCCATTTTCCTGGCTGGGAGCTGTTTCGGAGGAGTGCCGGGAGCGGCGGCGCAGGATTCGCAATTTTTGATGCCGGAGCAAAGCGCGGCAAAGGCCAGGCAGCTGATCCAGCAGGCGATTGCCGCGCTGGGCGGTTCCGCCTACTTGAACGTCCATGACCTTACCTGCACCGGACGCCTGAGCCAATTCGGCCATTCCGGCGATGTCGAAGGTTTCGAGACGTTCGTGGATTATGCCGAGCCGCCCAGCAAGGATCGCACCGAAAATTTGCCTCAGCGCAATCTCATTCAAGTCTTCAATGGCGACAAAGGCTGGGATCTCGATCGCGGCGGCATTTCGGAGGCTGCCCCAACCGATTTGATTCAGTTTCAGCAGGATACCAAGAAGGATCTCGACAACATCTTGCGTCACCGCATTCATGAGCAGAACCTGATTTTCCGCTATGGCGGACCCGACATCGTCGATCTGCACGAAGCCGACTGGGTCGAAATCGTCGATAGCGATAACCGCACCATCCGAATCGCGCTTTCCAAGGCAACGCACCTTCCCATCCGCAAGGTTGTCGAAACGCGCGATCCCGTCACTCGCAACACAACCCAGGAAATCGAGTATTACTCCAACTTCCATCCGATCGATGGAGTCCAAACGCCTTTCCAGATCACCCGCGAACGGAATGGCCTGAAGATCTATCAGGTCTTTTTCGATAAATGCCAGTACAACACAGGGCTCTCCGATTCGCTTTTCACCAGGGAATCCCTCGAGGAACGTTGGGCCAAGGTCGGCAAAAAAGAGATGGAGAAGCAGGCCAAAAAAGACAAAAAGAACAAGAAAGACAAAGACAAAGACAAGGATCAGAATGCGGATTCTGGCTCGGACTCGGATTCCGATAATCGCTGATAGCGCAGGCTTCGCCTCCCTTTGTTGCTCGGTACCAACTCGCGCCTTTCTTCCGCTTCGACTCCATGGCGCATTCGGCGCGGTGCCGGGGTATAATCATCGGATGTCAATTACGCGGAAAACGCAACGGATACGCAGCACAACCGTGCTTTGCGTTCGCAAGGACAACAAAGCTGTGCTTGCCGGCGATGGACAAGTCACCCTGGGCGACGGTGTAATCAAGCACAACGCGAAAAAGACTCGTCGCCTTTACAATGACAAAATTCTTGCCGGATTCGCTGGTAGTACGGCCGATGCTCTTTCACTCTTCTCTCGTTTCGAGAACAAACTGCAGGAATATCATGGCAATTTGCCGCGTGCGGCCGTCGAACTCGCCAAGGAATGGCGCACGGATCGCTCCCTCCGGCATCTGGACGCGCTGCTGATCGTTGCCGACGCCAAATCCACCTTTCTTCTTTCGGGCAATGGCGACGTGATCGAGCCGGATGACGGCATTACCGCCATCGGCTCAGGCGGCCCTTACGCGCTGGCTGCCGCGCGGGCGCTCGCTAAAAATACTAAGCTCAGCGCCAAAGACATTGCTCAGGAAGCCATGCGCATTGCTAGTGAAATCTGCATTTACACGAATGGCAATTTCAGCATCGAAGAGTTATGAGCGAAAAACCCGAGAAGGAAAAAGACATGGTGATCTATTTGTCGGGAGACCAGGCAGCGGCCGAGCCGGAACCGCTCCCGTCGTTTGACGAGCTCACACCGCGGGAAATCGTCGTCGAGCTCGATAAATACATTGTCGGACAGAATGCCGCGAAAAAAGCAGTGGCCATCGCCCTTCGCAATCGCGTCCGCCGCCAGAAGCTCCAGCCCGAGCTGGCCGAGGAAATCCTCCCGAAAAATATCCTCATGATCGGTCCCACGGGCGTGGGAAAGACGGAGATTGCCCGCCGACTCGCCCGACTGGCCGGCTGCCCGTTCGTGAAAGTCGAGGCTTCGAAGTATACCGAAGTTGGTTATGTCGGGCGGGACGTCGAGTCCATGGTCCGCGATCTGGTTGAAACGTCAATCGATATGGTGCGCGAGGAAAAACTCGATGAAGTAGCCGAGCGCGCCGAGCAATCCGCCGAAGAACGCCTGCTCGATCTGCTTTTGCCATCTTCGCCGCCGCCTCCCGCCGATTCTGGGCCAGCCGCCGAAGCGCAGCGCCGCGAGCAAGCGCAGCGCACGCGAGACAAGCTTCGCACCCAACTTCGCGAAGGAAAGCTCGATCAGCGCCTTGTTGAAGTGGAAGTCCGCGAGCGCTCGATGCCGTCGTTTGAGATCATCACCAACCAGGGCGTCGAGGAAATGGACATCAACGTCAAGGACATGCTCTCCGGCATGTTCGGCCAGCAGAAAAAGAAGCGCAAGATGACCGTCTCCGAGGCCTTCGATTACCTCATCCAGGAAGAGGAAAATCGCCTCATCGACATGGACCAGGTCACGCGCATCGCCGTTGACCGCGTCGAGCAGATGGGAATCCTTTTCATCGACGAGGTCGACAAAATCGCCGGCCGCGAGTCCGGGCATGGCCCGGACGTCTCGCGCGAGGGCGTGCAGCGCGACATTCTCCCCATCGTCGAAGGCACCACCGTGAATACCCGCTACGGCATGGTGCGCACCGACCACATTTTGTTCATTGCGGCCGGTGCCTTCCACACCACCAAGCCCTCGGATTTGATCCCCGAACTACAAGGCCGCTTTCCGATTCGCGTCGAACTTAGCTCGCTCTCCGAAGGCGATTTTGTTCGCATTCTCACGGAGCCCAAAAACGCGCTTATCAAACAGTACGTCGCGCTCCTCGACACGGAATCGCTCAAATTGTCCTTTAGCGACGATGCCATCGCCGCTGTCGCGCGCTTCGCGGCCATGGTCAACGAGCGCACCGAAAACATCGGCGCCCGCCGCCTCCACACGATCCTCGAGAAAGTTCTGGAGGAAATCTCGTTTGAAGCGCCGGAAATGAAGAAGAAAACGGTCAAGGTGGACGCGGCATACGTGCAGAAACAGCTCGCGGATATTGTCAAGGATCAGGATCTGAGCCGCTACATTCTTTAGAAAACACGCAATGAAAAACAGGCAAGGGGCGCCAGCACCCTGGCTTTTACAGGCTTCACAACCGACTCTCCGCCAGTTTCATCGCCTGTTTTTCATTCTTGCTGCGACAGTGCTTCTTGGCGGCTGCGCTTCCCCGGGCGAGCCCATTGAACGAAAGCCGCCCGTTCCGCTAGCGGTGACGGACTTGGCCGCCGTGCAGTCCGGCAACAGCGTTGTGCTCACCTTCACTCTGCCGCAGCAGACCGTCGATGGCCGGCCCCTCGATCAGTCTCCCTCTATTGAGATTTATCGGGATTTCGAATCTGCTCCTGCCGTCACCGCGACGCCTGCTCATGAGCAGCCTCCCGTTCCTTCGCATCCGTCACTTCTCGTGACGATTCCTTCGGCACTGGTCGATCGCTATGCCGATCAGGGCCGCGTCCGCTACCCGGATACGCTGAAAGCGGACGACCTCGCGCAACACCCGGACAGCCTCGCGGTCTACATGGTTCGCACGCGTGCTTCAACGAAAAAGGAATCCGCGGATTCAAATTCCGCTGTCTTGCGCATTTACCCCGCTCCCGATCCGATCGTAGATTTGCAGGCGACAGGCACATCCTCAGGGGTCCAGCTCAACTGGACGCCGCCTCAAACTACGCCGGTGGGCTCGGCGCCTCCGATTTTCGCCTATCGTATTTATCGCGCCGTGTCTCCTCCGAATGCGGCTCCTTCCGACATGGCCGCGACGCGCAAGTCCGGCACGCCACAGCAGCCGAACGCGGTAAACATCCCGCCAGCGTTGCATCTGACAAAAATTGCTGAAACCGAATTGCCCACGTATCTCGACACGCAAGCGCAATTCGGCGATGCATACGTTTATTCCGTTCGCAGCGTCGTTCGGTATTCCGGTGAAACATTGGAATCCGCCGATTCGAATCTCGTCGCGCTTGTGGTGCGCGACACCTTCCCTCCATCTCCTCCGCAAGGGCTCATCGTTGTGTTCGTGCCCGCTCAGGGCGATGTGGCCGCGCACTTCGACCTTTCTTGGGCGATCAGTTCTGAAACCGATGTGGCTGGTTACAACGTCTATCGTAGTGAGCAGGTTGGCGTTCTGGGAACACGCTTAAACACTGAGCTGTTGCCCACGCCTGCGTTTCGCGATATGAATGTCCAGTCCGGCCAGCGCTATTTCTACAGTGTCACAGCAGTGGACCGGTCTGGCAATGAAAGTCCTGCCGGCCCTGCTGTCCCCAGTGCCACGCAGGCGGAAAGCAACCCAACACCATGATTACCGATGCTTCAGCGGACGAAGACGATCGAGCCGAACCGAATCAGCCTGAGACGAAGCTCCCCATCTTTACAAGTCCGTACCGTATGGGTCCCGCTCTGCGGACCGGCATTTACATCGGCGCACTCCTCAACCTGGTCATGATCGCGGCACTCGTTGTGGCGAATCGCTTTCCCAACCTCGATAGCTACGCGCTTGAGCGCAACGCTGTATCTTTCGGTCTTTTCTTCATTCTTTTTCTTTTTCCGGTGATTCGATTCATGAATCGCCCGTTGCGAATATTCGTCGCGGGTATTGTCGGATGGGTACTCTTCGTGGCCGGTTACGACATGGCTGGCCTCTATTTCCACAACCTCTTTCAGGTTCTTCGGACGCCTCTGGAAATGCTGTTCGAGGGCACCGTCGTTTATGGCATTGCCGCTGCCGTTATATGGGTTGTTCGCATGGCGCTTCACGCGCGTCACAACCCTATTGCTCCGCGCCGCCGTTCCGTGCATCATGTCGCCGGCTACAATCGATGAAACTCTGCCGATTTCAACTCCTTGAGTCCATAAGCAGTCAAGAGGGCCCGGCGGGGCGTCTCGCAAATGCTCAGACGATTTCTGGCGTTCTGGATGACGGCGCTGTCTTCGAAATCCGAGGCGATCATTTTGGATCGCGCGAGCGGACCAGCCGCAAATGGCCGATAGATCGGATCAAGTTTCTACCGCCGTCCGTCCCGAGCAAGATCATTGGCGTGGGCCGCAACTATCACGATCACATCAAGGAATTCAGCAATCCTGTGCCGAAGGAGCCGGTAATTTTTTTCAAGCCGCCCTCCGCCATTCTTGCGCCAGAGGAAGCCATTGTCCTGCCGCGCATTTCGCAAAGGGTGGAACACGAGGGGGAAATCGCCGTGGTCATTGGCCGGCGCTGCTTCCACCTTGGTCCGGACGAGGACGTAAAACCATACGTCCTGGGCTACACTGCTCTAAACGACGTCACCGCACGCGATCTGCAAAGGGCGGATCTGCAGTGGGACCGCGGCAAGGGCTTCGATACCTTTTGCCCGTTCGGCCCTGTGTTGGAGACCGAGCACCCTTCTCCCGATACGCGGGTCGAGACGCTCGTGAATGGCGCGAAACGGCAGTCCGAGCGCATCGCCGAAATGATCTTTCCCATCGATGTTATAATTCGCTGGATCGCGCAGGTGATGACGCTCCAGCCCGGCGACGTGATTGCCACAGGCACACCCGGCGGTGTGGGGCCTTTGGTCGCGGGAGATATAGTTGAAGTCAGCATCTCCGGTATCGGTACATTGCGAAATCCCGTCTCTGGCCCGCAGGATTAATCTCGCATCCGCTTCTTGCCACGACGCAAAACGCAACTGCCAGACCTCCAGGTTTGCGCATTACCCGCCTGTTATAGGCGTTGTATTTTTGACACAAGCCCAAAACCTCGTCAGTGCCCCACCGCATGGGCACGGAATAATACAGGTGCAGGCATGAAATTCTTTCTCGATACCAGCAAATCCGGATGAAATCGGCAAGAGTTCGTCTTTCGACATTCTCGATGGGGTTACTACGAACCCGAGCCTTGCGCCCGGGAGAAAAGCCCTTCCGCGAGCTCATTCTGGAGATATGTGACATTTTGAAGGTGGCGTTGTGAATGCCGAAGGCACGATGCGTCAAGCAAAGCTTGCTCTGACCTTGGCGATATCGACGCGGCGGGATGCCCAAAGGCGGCCGGCTAATTATGGCGGTGAAGGTAATTCCGTGGGGAACCTCTCGTGAACTGGCGTGATGCGGCTCCATTGGCCGGCCTTGGAATCCTGGCCGTCACCGGCCTCTATTACCTTCTCCGGCCGAAGCGCGAAAACCCCGGAGAACTTGAGCGCCAGCGTCGCGCCTATCTGAATCGTGTGGGCCGCATCGTCGAAGGCCAAGTCCTCGACGTCGTGGACGATGCCGCCACTTCTCAGCTCGGATCTGCCGATAGCGCTCGCGCTCCTTTATCCGCAAGCTCCAGAGCGGAAGAGCACGGCAGCCTGCGCGGCAAAGGCCATGCCGCCAGCTCCACCGATGGCATACCGAGGCTTCTCCACTACACCTATTCGATTTCCGGAGTGACCTATGAAACCGCGCAGGATATAACCGGCCTCGAAGAGCGCCTCCATCTCACTCGCGTGGCTGCGGGTCAAACTGCCAGCGTGAAGTACGATCCTTCGAATCCCAGCAATTCCATCCTCCTGGCCGACGACTGGTCCGGCTTGCACTGAATCCCTCTTCACCAGGCGTTTGACGGTCGTGCTATTTCGCTCGCGGTGGGTCGCTCTTCCTCCAAGCTTTCCACAAACACCATGCGAACAACCGCTTGAAACTGATCCTCCATCATTGCTAGGGTGGTCCGTCGAAATTACCGCGAATTCCAACGCGAGGCTGGATGGATTTCACAAACCAGATACGGGGACGGGGACCGGAACCTTTGGGAGATCACTGCCGCCTGGGCGAACTTGCCGCAGGCAAAGCTGTCAACGTGGGAAATAGCTCGTTGAGAGGATGCGCCTCACTCGACACAGTCTGCCGAACAAGAACCGACGCAAGCCTTTGCAAGCATGCGATGGGTGTCCTCATCACACGACACAAAACCGCACCCCTTCCAGCATCATCCTTCCTGTCGGTCAGGACGAGTGGCGCTATCTTGCCTGGCAGAGCTTTTTCACCGGAGGTGCCTCATGGCTAAATCTCGAAACCACGAGGATCGCCTCGAGGAGCTCCACAAGAGGACCGCCGAGGCCGAAGCAGGCGGCGGAGCCGAGCGCAACGCGCGACAGCACAACGAGGGAAAGCTCAGTGCCCGCGAGCGCATCAACCTCCTGTTCGATGAAGGCACATTCGAGGAACTCGATAAGTTTGTCCGCCATCAGTGCAACGATTTCGGCATGAATCAGCAGCGCCCCGCGGGCGACGGTTTCATTACCGGCTACGGCCGGATCCACGGACGCCTCGTGTATGCCTTCGCGCAGGACTTTACGGTCTTCGGAGGCTCGCTTTCCCAAGCCAATGCCTCCAAAATCACCAAGATCATGGATCTCGCCATGCGTCAGGGGGCGCCCATGATTGGGCTGAACGATTCCGGCGGCGCGCGAATTCAGGAAGGCGTCATGTCGCTGGCTGGCTATGCGGATATTTTCCTTCGCAACACGCTCGCCAGCGGAGTGATTCCTCAGATCAGCGCGATCCTCGGCCCTTGCGCGGGCGGCGCCGTGTATTCCCCCGCGATCACCGATTTTATTTTCATGACCCGCGATGTGTCCTACATGTTCGTCACCGGCCCGGAGGTCATTAAGACCGTGACCCACGAAGAAGTAACCATGCAGGAGCTGGGCGGAGCGATGACTCACAATGCCAAGAGCGGAGTCGCGCATTTCATCGCTACGGACGACACCGAATGTCTAGCCATGATTCGCGAACTCGTCGGATACATCCCATCGAACAACCTTGAGGACACACCCCAGCGTGCATCGAACGATCCTTGGGACCGCTTGGTACCCGCCCTCAATTCGCTCGTTCCCGAGGATCCTCAGAAGCCTTACGACATCAAGGATGTAATCCAGGCAGTCGCCGACGACGGAGAATTTTTCGAAGTGCACGAGCACTTCGCGAAAAATCTCATTGTGGGCTTTGCGCGGCTCGGCTGCCATCCGGTCGGAATCGTCGCGAACCAGCCGGCCTTTCTGGCGGGCGTATTGGATATCAACGCATCGGTGAAGGGCGCGCGGTTTGTCCGTTTCTGCGATGCTTTCAATATTCCGCTCGTCATCTTCGAGGATGTTCCCGGCTTTCTTCCCGGCACGCTGCAGGAGTGGGGAGGCATCATCCGCCACGGCGCCAAGCTGTTGTTTGCATTTGCCGAAGCAACCGTGCCCAAAATCACGGTCATTACGCGCAAGGCCTATGGCGGCGCTTATTGCGTGATGGCGTCCAAGCACATTCGCACCGACATCAACTATGCTTGGCCTACCGCCGAAATTGCCGTCATGGGGCCCGAGAGCGCTGTGAACATCGTGTACAAGCGCGAACTCGAACGCGTGCCCGAAGCCGAGCGCGAGAGCCTACGCTGCGAGAAGATCGACGATTTCCGGGAACGGTTGGCCACTCCCTACATTGCTGCGGAGCGTGGCTTCATCGACGCTGTCATTGAGCCGGCGCAGACGCGCGCGAAGCTGATCGTGGCGCTCCGCTCGCTCGAAAATAAACGTGATATCAATCCCCGCAAAAAGCATGGAAACATACCTCTATGAGCCGGGGAGAGAATTCCACCGCCGACGCCATTTGAAAATCGGCGCTGAAGCTGGATTTTACGGAGAATTTCGATTAGCATCTCTCGGGTTTATTTCATCCAGAAAACATAAGAGGAGCACTGGGGAATCCTAATGGCAAAGAAATATGCAAAACCAAAGACGATGCTGGAATTGATCGATGGGCTGATTGAACGGTATCACTTGCTGAAGCATCCGTTTTATCGCGCCTGGACAAAGGGGGAGCTTCCGAAGGAAGCGCTGCAAGTGTATGCGGAACAATATTATCAACATGTCCGGGCTTTCCCGGAAAACCTGAAGCAGCTCGCCGCTCGCACCGATGGCGCTCTCGCTGAGCTGGCCGGGGAGAATCTGGCGGAGGAACTCAATCCGGTCGCCCCGCACCCGATGCTGTGGCGGCAGTTTGCCCAGTCGCTCGGCGTGAGCGAAGCGGCGCTTGATCGTGCGCGACCCTTCCCTGGAATCGCTGCTCTTCTAGACACGTACGATGAAGTTGCGTCGCAGGGAAACGTTGCGCATGCGGTCGCGGCGTTTTACGCTTATGAAGCGCAGGTGCCCGAGGTTGCGACGCAAAAAATTGCCGGGCTGCGCCGTTTCTATGGCATCACCGAGCCTCGCGCTCTCGCCTTTTTTGCTGTACACGAAGAAGCCGACCTGCGCCATCGCACCGCGTGGCGCGGCTGGCTCGCGAGCCAGAAAGATGCCGATACCTTTGGTGTCGTGTGCGCGGCGGAACGCGCGTTGAAAGCGCTCTGGGGTGCACTCGATGCCGTGTGTCCGACCGCCTGTGCGACGGCCAATTAGCGCGAGGAAAAGAATGGAGAGAGCAGCTGACTCCTGAAAGCTGCCGTATTGAACTCGCTGCCTAGCTCTCAGGGGTTGCGGTTTCTCTCTCTAAAACTTTCATGCCTTCGCGCCCGCCGATAAACACCTGCGACGCAAATCCGAGAAAAAGCCCGTGCTCGACGGATCCCACCACGTGATCCAGATGATGCGCGATTTCTTTCGGTTTGTTCATCGGGCCGAAGGCACAGTCGATAATGTAATTTCCACAATCGGTAAGGAAGGGCTTGGCATCCGCGCCGCGCCTCAGCGAAGTAATCGCTCCGAGTTTCTGAAGTCTCTTGTCGGTTACCTCCCAGCCAAATTGCACGACTTCGACCGGCACGGGATAGAGGGATCCCAGTCGTTCCACAAGCTTGGTCTCATCCGCCACAATGACGACCCGCTTGCTGGCCGCTGCGACGATTTTCTCCCGCAGCAGCGCTCCGCCATGCCCCTTGATTAAGTAAAGCGTTCCCAACTCGATTTCGTCGGCACCATCCACCGTGAGATCGAGTTCCGGGTGCTCGGTGAACGTGGCAAGAGGAACGTTCAGGCTGCGCGCCAGTTCCGCTGTCTGTTGGGACGTCGGGATGCCGCTAGCTCGCAAGCCTTCTCGGGAAATACGCTCTGCCAGAGCGTTCACGAAAAACGCCGCCGTCGAACCCGTTCCCAGCCCGACGACCATCCCATCTTGGACCAGCTGTGCGGCCGCTTCCGCGGCGGATTTCTTCCACTGGTTTTGGTCGGACTGATCCACGGGCTCGATTACCTCGGCACAGCTTGGGCGCGGCCGTTGATATCTCCGCAACCGTGAAATTTCAGCATGGAGCAGTGGCCAGTGCCGGGGTGGCCGCACTAATCAAAACGACTCGGTTCAATCCGCCGCCGCAGCCTTCGTTGCCGTGGGGAGCCGGACCAGACGAGCATCCGTTACCGAGGGAACGGCAAGTATTTTCTGCACGATGGACGCCTCGACTTCCCCATCAAGCCCAAGCAGCGCGAGTGCTTCCGCGCCACGCACCGGCTCTCTCCGACCGAGTGCGAACGTCGCAATGTTCACGCCTAGATTGCCGAGCGCCGTTCCGATGCGGCCGATCACGCCCGGCACGTCCACATTGCGCGTCAACAGCAGTGTGCCCTCAAGCGACGCCTCCAGCTCGATTCCATCGAGCGCCAGAATTCTCGGCGAGCCGTCTTGCCCCACCGTTCCTTCGACAACGATTCCACGGTCTCCGTCTACCGCGGCCACTTCCACCGTGTTCGGGAATCCGTGCTCCCGCCTGCGGGTCGTCTCTTCAATTACCAAGCCCCGCGCTGCAGCGACGCCCGCCGCATTTACCAAGTTCACTTGTTCAGCCAGGACCGCATTCAACAAGCCGATGAGCACGGCACTGCGAACCAGATGCGACCCGAGTTCTGCCGGCTCACCCGCGTAGCGGATGCGGATACGGCTGAAGCTGCGTGAAGGCGCCGCCTGCGCGACGAGCGAACCCAGCCGCTCCCCCAGATCCAGATAAGGCCGCAGCCGCCGGTATTGCTCCGCCGAAATCGAGGGCATGTTCACAGCATTGCGAATTAATCCATCGGCCAGGTAATCGCGGATCTGCTGCGCGATCGCCGTGCCGACCTCCTCCTGCGCTTCCCGCGTGGAGCCTGCAATGTGCGGGGTGGCAATCAAGTTCGCCATCTCTATTAGCGGAGAGTTCTTCGGCGGTTCGTGAGCGAACGTGTCGAGCGCCGCTCCTGCCAACTGGCCCGAGCGCAGCGCTTCGGTCAGAGCGGCTTCGTCAATCAATTCACCACGCGCGCAATTGATTAACCGTGCTCCCCGTTTCATCTGCGCGATCGCCGCCCCGTTGATCATTTTTTCCGTCGACGGATTGAGCGCTGTGTGCAGCGACACTACATCCGATTGCCGGAGCAATTCCTCGAGCGTCACGAGTTCCACATCCGCTTCCCGGGCGGCGGCCGGCGTCACGTACGGATCGTGCGCCAGCACTTTCATCTCGAATGCACGCGCGCGCTTCGCGACCTCCGTGCCAATCCGGCCCAGGCCCACCAAGCCCAGCGTCTTTCCGCGCAGTTCCGTTCCGGAGAAAGCGGACTTCTCCCATTTGCCGGCGTGAATCGACGCATTGGCCTGGGGTACCGAGCGCGCCAGCCCCAGCATTAGCGCGAAGGTTTGCTCGGCAACGCTCACCGAATTTCCCCCGGGCGTGTTCATTACTAAAACGCCGTGGCGCGTGGCCGCGTCCATGTCTACGTTGTCCACGCCGACTCCCGCGCGGCCCACCACGCGCAGTTTGCGGGCGTTCTGGAGTAGCGCAGCGGTGACCTTCGTCGCGCTGCGGACTACCAGTCCGTCGGCGTCGACGATTTGCGCCGTGAGTTCTTGCGCTGTCGGTGTAAGAATTTCCCATCCTGTTTCACGAAGAAGAGCCAGACCTCGTTCACTGATCTTGTCTGCAACTATGATTTTGAATTTCATGACACTCAAGGTTATCGGCGGAAACGATTCCTGTCAAATGCCGATACGCGCAAGGTCACCGGGCGTGTGTTATTCTTTTCCGCCGGAGGGAGTACACCGAAATGGGTTACATCGAACGCATCCAGAACGATCTGACCGCCGCCATGAAACAAAAAGACGAGTTGCGACTGAGCGTTCTGCGCATGGTCAAGTCGGCGCTCAAACTGAAGGAGATTGAGAAGGTGCGTCCGCTCGACGACCTGGAATCCCTGCAGGTACTGCAAACTCTCGTCAAGCAGCGCCGTGAATCCATCGATCAGTTCACTAAAGGCGGCCGCAAAGATTTGGCCGAGAAGGAAAAAAAGGAAATCGTCATTATTGAAGAGTACCTTCCCGCCGCGCCTACCGACGAAGAGGTGCATCGGGCCATTGAAGCGGCCATCGACGAAGAAAGCGCCGACTCGCTCAAGCAGATGGGATCCGTGATCAAGGCGGCGCGCGCCAAGCTTGAAGGAAAAGCCATCGACGGCAAGATTCTAAGCGACCGCGTCCGCGAGCGTCTCAGCGGAAAGGGATGAGCCTCCGCACAGCTTTCCGTGGTTCCCGGTCCAGCGCGCTACGGAGCAGCCCGGCGAAGCACCGCGCTGGAACTTTCATCCTCGGCAACCTGTTGTAAGAAATTCTTTACTTCGTAAAGCTTCAGGGTAGGCACCACGATGTCCTTGATTTCATAGGTCCGCTTGTAATGCAGGACGCCGTCCGAAACCTGCACGTCGCTTCGATAGGATCCATATTCACAATCCACGTTGACGGGCGCGGGCAGATCATCGACGACATAACCCGCGGGCAGCGTGATATCGAAAACGTCATCCTGTCGCGTCGCCTCCTCGAATTCGATGGGATATTTCCTTGGTTTGCCCGCAAGTATAACCCAGCTTTGTGTTCCCACCACTCGCGGACGAACGATCAGCAGATCGCCCGCCATCTTGGCGTAGCCCGGAGAAACGAACTTGTAATCAAGCGACAGTTCATCGTCGGATTGATCGAGGTTTCCGATGGAGGCTCCGGTAAGCGTGAAGTCGTTTAGCGATCTCCCGAGAAAGTTCTCAAAAATCTCGACGCGCTTCGCCGGTGCCGTTTCCTGGAACTCTTCTCGGCCGTCTGCCGCCGGGCCTCCCCAGCGCATCTCTCGGACTTCTCCGGACAGGTTGCCCGTCGCATCCAGACTGAACTTTGCCGTTCGGAGCAGACGGTTTGTCGAAGGGGCGAGCAGCGGCAGCGACAGTAGTTCTCCTCCCTCGGGCGTCACCACGAGCCCATAGTTGTCCTGCAAATAAGATGGCAGGTAGCCGAGGGGAACATATTCGTTCGTGGGATCAAAGAAAAGCAATCGTCCCAACGTCGGGTGCTTCACCATCGCGAAGAGGCCGCCATCGGGAATGCTATCGGGCAGGCGAATGGCGAGGATCGCATGATCGAATCGCGTGGACGGATAATCCGGGCGAACGATCCCCCGGTCCGTGTCGATGAGCACATAGAAAGACTCGATCCCGATTTCGTGCAGCATGGTGCTGAGCAGGGTGGCCTTGTCTTTGCAGTCGCCGTACTGGTGGTTAAACACGTCGCCGGCTGGATGCGGCTGGTAACCACCGATCGCGATTTCGATCGCGAAATAACGGATATGTTGCTGCACGTATTCGGTCAGGGCTCG
>DATLST010000299.1:0-10981 GCA_035534055.1 Candidatus Acidiferrales bacterium
CGAGTGCTGGAATTCCGCGCAGTCCACTTTGATCACCGCCCGCGGATCGCCGAACAACACTTCGGCCGTCGCCTCCACCACCCGCGTCTTCCCCGCCCCGGTCGGCCCCAGAAACAGCAGATTCCCCACCGGCCGCCCCGGTGAATTCAGCCCCGCGCGAAACACCTGGTACAGGTCCACCACCGCCTGCACCGCTTCGTCCTGCCCCACGATCTTTCGCCGCAGCCCCAACTCAAAATCCTGCGATTCCACGCTGCGCAGGTTTGGGTTTAGTTGTAACGCTTGCGCGCCCATGGTTATGCTCCCCCCTACCGGAAACTTCTTGCACCTTCCCGATTGCGCGGCCCGGATCGCTCGAATTGATCCAGCTTGACGTCGAGCGTCGAACGCAGCAACCGCAATTGGGTAACCAGTTCCCGGCTTGAATTGGCCCGGTCCGTCACCAACAGCATCGGCGGCGATAGATCGGCCAGGTCCAGGTTTAAGTTTCGTAACGAATGCATCAAGTTCTGCACATAGGGCGAGCGGCCGTCGAACAGCTCAACGCGGCCGTTGACCTCTTCGCGAAGCCGCGACCAGTCCAGATCGAGGAACGGGTGGTGCCGGGAAACTTTACGGACCACGTCGTCCGTTATGCGCGGCCGCTCGCCGAGCCGCGCCAGGTGAAGCTGTTGAACTTTCCCTCCGCGGCGCACATTGTGCACCAGGTAGTACGTGTTGCCTTTGCGCCGGACAAAAGCCACAACCGTCTCCTTTTTGGCTGGAGCGTCCGTAGTGTAAGTACTCTCCACTACAGCGTCAATGGTACGATGCAACGGACTGCTAAAGGTTGCTTCGAATCGGTTATTACCCTTGAAGAACGATTCAAGACCGCGCTGGAGTATGACGGCCGCCACTACGAGGGAAATGTCAATGAAATTCTCCTTGTTTAATTAGATGCAAAAGTTTGCCTCCGCGTCTATCTCGTGGCGGCGCATTTATTGACTCGCCGGTTAGCTCGAATAGATACGATAACAAGCGCCTCTTGAAAACATCCGGGGAGATGACGATGTCCTGGGAAGCCGTTTACCGTTTCGTGAAAAAAATCCCTCGTGGGTGCGTTACGACCTACGGAGAAATCGCGCGGTCGCTTCGGCTGCCGGGAGGGGCGAGAGTCGTGGGTTATGCCATGGCGGCGTGCCCTGGTGGCCGGGGCATCCCTTGGCATCGAGTGGTCGGGGCCGGAGGACGGTTGTTGATTCGCGAGCCGCACGCGGGTCTGCAGCGGCGCCTGCTCGAAAGCGAAGGCATCGCCATTGGCTCGGGGAAGATCGACATGAAAATCCACGCGTGGCCGGCCTCGAAGAGAAAAACTTGCGGGAAAATCGGCAAGAGAAAAAGGAATGCGCGGCGGCGATTCGCAACCAGGACGCGATTGTGATAGAAGTATTCTTCACATCGTAAAGGATTTATTTCGTGGGCCAGCCAATCATCCAGGTCGAGAACCTCTACAAGAATTACGGCGCTGTCGAAGCATTACGCGGCGTGAGCTTTGCCGTGGAAGAGGGAGAAGCCTTCGGTCTGCTTGGGCCCAATGGCGCCGGCAAGACCACCACGGTCGAAATTCTGGAGGGGATGCGGGTGCCGGACCGCGGATTGGTCCGCGTCTGCGGCCTGGATCCTGAAAAATCGGGCCGGGAATTCAAGGAAAAGATTGGAGCGGTTCTCCAATCCACGGCTCTCCCGAATAAATTGCGCGTGAAGGAAGCCATCGAGCTGTTCGCGCGCTTCTACCGCAAACATGTCGACACCGACGAACTCTTGAGCCGCTTCCAGCTCGATGAAAAGCGCGCCGCATTTTACAGCCAGCTGTCCGGCGGCCAAAAGCAGCGGCTGGCTCTGGCGATGGCCCTGGTGAACGATCCTCAGGTCGTCTTTTTGGACGAGCCAACGGCTGGCCTCGACCCGCAAGTGCGCCGGGAAATTTACGACATCATCGAGGAGCTCAAGCGCACCAAGAAAACCGTCCTTATAACCACGCATTACATCGAGGAAGCGGAGCGCTTGTGCGACCGCGTCGCCATTGTGGACCACGGCCAGGTAATCGCGCTCGGAACGCCCCGCGAACTGAAGCATAGCTCCGCGGGACAAACACGCATCGAGGTGCGCCTCTCCCAGCCTCTGCTGAACGGCAGCCTCTTGGGCTTGGAGGGTGTATCCGGCTGCCGCGAATTCGATGGGACTTACATACTGCACTCGGCCCGGCCGCCCCAGACCATTGTCGCGCTGGTCAAGCAACTCGAGGCCGAAAATAACGAACTGCAGAGTCTGGAAATGTTTTCGCCGACTCTCGAGGACGTTTTTATCGAACTGACAGGCCGCCGCTTGCGCGATTGACGAAGGAGGAGTCGTTTTGGGTCATACCTGGACATTGACGAAGGCGCGCATTCGCCTGGCCATGCGCAATCGTGCGTTCTTTTTCTTCAGCATCGTGATGCCGCTCATTTTTCTTTTCGGCGCCGTCTTTATTTTCGGCAAGAGTGCGGGAAGCTGGATCGGCTACATTCTCGGAGCGGTTCTGACGCTCACCGTAATGGGCAGCTTCTGGGGGCTGAGCGTGCAACTCGTCACATTTCGCGAGCAAGGGATCCTTCGCCGGTTTCGGCTCGCTCCCATCGGCGCCGGACCGATGCTTGCGTCCAGTATCCTCTCGAACTATTTCCTCATGCTTCCCACCGTCGTCATTGAAATCGTTGTCTGCCGCTGGGCATTCCACATGCAGACGTGGGGGAACCTGTGGGCCATTTTCCTGCTCGTCACGATTGGATCGGCTACCTTTTCCGCTTTCGGGTTGATTGTCGCCAGCGTGACAAACACGATGCAGGAGACTCAGATCATCAATAATTTGATCTGGATGGGATTCCTCTTCCTTTCGGGTGCGACGGTGCCTCTCGCCATCTTCCCGCTGTGGATCCAGCGGATTTCGCTTTTTTTGCCGGCCACGTATCTGGCAACGGGTCTGGAATCTGCCGCCACCAATCTCGCGAGCGGTAGAGAAGTGATTACAGACTTCATTGCGCTTGCGATCGGTCTTTGGATGTCCTTTGAAATTTCCCGGCTGCTTTTCCGCTGGGAGCCGGAAGCCAAGGTGCCGGGCCGTGCCAAGCTGTGGGTGGTGGCAGCGATGATTCCCTTCTTGGTTTTTGGCGCGTGGGAGAACGTGACGGGCGGCCGCCTCCGCCGGATCCAGCAGGACTATCAGGCAATCAGCGGGCATATAATGCCTCGGCAGATGCTCCCTCCGTCACAGTAGCTGCAAGTGCGTTTTTGACTGTGCCATCGGCCATATCGTTCCGGACCAAATTTCAACTCGTCAGGAATCGAAATCCGTGAAGAAGTCATCATGCAATCATCCGCGGTCGACGGCTCAACGGCTCCTGTGGGGTTAAGGGTGTTCGCCAAGGCTGGCATGACGGACAAATTTCTTTAGCTGATTGGGAGGAAACGTGAAAGCCATCCGTATAAAAGAATTTGGCGGCCCAGAAGTGCTGCGTCTCGAGGATGTCCCTGATCCAAAGCCTGAGCCGGGACAGGTCGTGGTCCGTATCCAAGCGGCGGGAGTCAACCCCGTTGACGCCTATATCCGGTCTGGAACCTATGCCAAGAAGCCTTCCCTTCCCTACACGCCGGGAACAGACGGGGCTGGCACGATCGAGTCCGTCGGAAAGGACGTTAAGAAATTTTCGCCGGGTGACCGGGTCTACGTGGCAGGCAGCATAAGCGGCACGTATGCTGAAAAAGCCCTCTGTGAGGAATGGCTGGTGTTTCCGCTCCCGGCGCACGTTTCGTTCGCTCAAGGCGCTGCCGTGCATGTCCCCTACGCAACCGCCTATCGAGCGCTATTTCAACGGGCTCGTGCGCGAGCCGGCGAAACGGTCCTGGTGCACGGTGCGAGTGGCGGAGTAGGAATCGCCGCCGTCCAGTTGGCGCGCGCCGCCGGCTTGCGGGTCATCGGAACGGCGGGGAGCGACCGCGGAATCAAGCTCGTCACTTCCGAGGGCGCCCACGAAGCGATCAGCCACAAATCGCCGGACCACTTCGATAAGGCGCTGGCGCTAACGGAGGGGAAGGGCTACGACATCATCCTGGAAATGCTTGCAAACGTGAATCTGGGCCGCGATCTTCCCATTCTGGCCAGAGGCGGGCGCGTTGTTATCGTTGGCAGCCGTGGCCCGGTGGAAGTGAATCCGCGCGACGCAATGTCGCGTGAGGCCGCGATCCTGGGCATGGCCTTGCTGATTATCACTCCCGAGGATATGAAAAGCGCCCATGCCGCGGTTATGGCAGGACTCGAAAATAAGACTCTGCGTCCTATAATCGGCCAGGAGATCCCGCTTGCGGAGGCGGCGCGCGCTCACGCCGCCGTCATGGAGTCTGGCGCATACGGCAAGATCGTTCTGGTTGTGTAGCTGGTACTGAGCGGCCAAGCGAAAGCGATTGATGCCATTTGGTCGAAAATGTTTGTGCAACAGCTTCTAGGTAACCAGGAGCATTCCCGACCTTAAAAATGGGCCCAACGGTTATCTCCAAACGCTACCTACCAGGAGGAAACTATGGAACGAGCAGCTACCGCAGTTTGGAACGGTGCACTGAAAGATGGCAAGGGAACGATTTCCACGCAGAGCGGTGTTCTCTCCGAGGCGCCCTATTCGTTCGTTACGCGGTTCGAAAATGCCAAAGGGACGAATCCCGAAGAGCTCATCGCTGCCGCGCATGCCGGCTGCTTCACGATGGCCCTCGCGGCGCAGCTCGGGACAATGAACTTCACGCCGGAGAGCCTGCACACGACGGCCACCGTCACACTCGAAAAGCTTGATGCCGGCTGGACGATTTCCAAAATCCATCTTGACGTTGCGGCGCGATTGAGGGGCATCTCTTCCGCCGATTTCGAATCGGCGGCCGCCGGCGCAAAACAGAATTGCCCGGTTTCTCGCCTCCTAAAGGCGGAAATTACGATGACGGCGAGGCTGGAGCAAGCTGCATGACGCTTCCGGCCGTCATTGGCCTGATTATCATTGCGGCAATCCTCTGGGAAGCGTTTGAGACGGTCGTTCTCCCTCGCCGCGTCATGCGCCGTCTCAGGCTGACAGTGTTGTTTTACCGCCTGACGTGGATTCCCTGGCGAGCGATCGCCCGGGTTTTGCAAAAAGCAAAAAAACGAGAATCGTTTCTAAGCTACTATGGGCCTCTTTCGCTGCTGTTTCTCTTCGTATTTTGGGCCATTGCGCTGATTGTAGGCTTCGGCCTCTTGTATTACAGTTCCTCGACGGCGGATTCGACGCATCCCACTTTTCTCAAGTGTTTGTATTTGAGCGGGACCACGTTTTTCACGCTGGGAATAGGGGATGTTGTCCCACACACACCCGTCGAGCGGATCCTTGCCGTCGTCGAGAGCGGGCTCGGCTTCGGCTTTCTGGCTTTGGTGCTGAGCTACCTGCCCGTAATTTATCAGGCTTTCTCGCGGCGCGAAGTAAACATCGTCCTTCTCGACGCGCGCGCCGGCTCGCCTCCGACGGCCACCGAACTTCTGCTTCGGCACAGCGGCCCCTCTGGTCTCGTAGAGCTCCAGCAGCTCTTTCACGAATGGGAACGCTGGTCGGCGGAAATCCTCGAAAGCCATGTCTCTTATCCTGTCGTCAGCTATTTCCGTTCCCAACACAACAACGAGTCGTGGCTCGGGGCTCTCGCGGCCATTCTGGACGCCTGCGCTCTGCTGATCGCATGTTTCGAAGACGCCGGCTCGCGCCAGGCCCGCCTTACCTTCGCCATCTGCCGGCACACCGTCGTGGACCTGGCACAAGTGTTTTACGCGGCGCCTCGCAGTCCCGCCGCCGACCGGTTGTCGTCAGCGGAACTGCGCCGTATGCATGCCGCTCTGGCAAAAGCCGGATGGCGGCTTTCCGATACCTCGGCTGCCAATGCGAAGCTCGCGGAGCTGCGTGAGATGTATGAGCCATATTTGCAGGCCCTCGCCGCGCATCTTTTTGTCGAACTGCCTCCGTGGATTCTGGCCACGGAAATCACCGACAACTGGCGGACGAGTGCCTGGGGCCGCATTTCAGGATTCAAAGCGATTCTCGATAAGAATCCGGCCTTGGACGATCACTCGGATTAACGCCGGATCGTCGGCCCGAATTGCTGTAGCTGTGGCAATTCGGCCCCTTCCAAATTGGACGCGTCCGGCTCTTTTCACGCTTCCCGCCTTTCCTTCCCATGAGAAACCGTGTGTTATAATTTTCGTTGCATGGGCGCTTAAATACTTTTTATGCGATGCGGAGAGATTCAATGACCCTCCCCAAGACGGAAAAGATCTGGCACAACGGCAAGTTCATCGACTGGGATGATGCAAATATTCATGTGCTCTCCCATGTGGTGAATTATGGCTCCGCGGTTTTCGAAGGCATTCGCTCTTACGAAACGGCTCAGGGGCCTGCCGTCTTTCGCCTGCGCGAACACATCCAGCGCCTTTTGAACTCCGCTCATATCTATCGGATGGATAGTCCCTTCACGCTCGACGAACTTTGCCAGGCCAGCCTGGATTTAGTCCGCGTGAATAAGCTGAGCGCCTGCTACGTTCGGCCGATCGTCTTGCGCGGGTACAACGACGCGGGGGTGGATCCCGCGAATTGTCCCATCGAGGTTTACATCGCCTGTTGGGAGTGGGGAAAGTATCTCGGAGAAGAAGCTTTGCGATCCGGCGTGGACGTTTGCGTTAGTTCCTGGAACCGTCCCGCCCCCAATACATTGCCGCAGATGGCCAAGGCTGCCGCAAATTATATGAACTCGCAGCTCATCCGCATGGAAGCTAAGATTAATGGCTATGCGGAAGGCATTGCGCTGGATGTGAACGGGCACGTGAGCGAGGGTTCCGGCGAAAATATTTTTGTAGTCGCAAATGGCTCCTTGATCACTCCACCATTTGCAAATTCCGCCCTGCCCGGTATTACTCGCCATTCCGTCATGACACTCTGCAATGACCTCAATATTCCGGTCGCGGAGCAAATGATTCCGCGCGAGATGCTGTACATCGCCGATGAAGTGTTTCTGTGTGGCACAGCCGCCGAGATTACACCGCTCCGATCGATCGACCGTGTCAAAGTCGGGGCGGGTTCCCGTGGGCCGCTTACAAAGCGCATCCAAGAGGAGTTTTTCGCGATCACAAGCGGCTCCAAGCCCGACCGGCATGGCTGGCTCTCGCCAATCGGCGTTTCTGCCGGCGCGCTTCGATAACCTGTCCGGCCAGCCCGGAATTCTCGGCGAACGGCGACTCGCTTTTTGACTCACGTTTCCAGTTCTATTAGAATCCGCGCGTTCGTGACGATTTCAACCCATCGGCGTGCAGCTCACTCGCGGAGGGCATCTCTTGTATAGTCTCTCGCAAAAGCTCCTGGCCGAATTTATCGGGACGTTCACGCTCGTTTTCATTGCGGCGGGGTCCATCTGTGCCGGCCAATATGCGCGCGTCGCGGGACAACCCATCGCTGGTCCTCTCGGCTACGCCTTGGCCTACGGCTTGGCAGCCGCCGTCATGGTAAGCGCCCTCGGCCATATCTCCGGCGGCCATCTGAATCCCGCCATTACAATTAGTTTTTGGGTCACAAAGCGGATGGGTACGATTCAGACCCTCCTCTACTGGGCCGTGCAGCTTCTTGGCGCGGCGGCTGCGGCGTATCTTCTTTCCAGTGTCGTTCCGGAGCCTGTTTGGCGCGCAGTGGCATTAGGCGCAACGGACCTCACGCCCGATTTCACGCGCATGCACGGTATGCTGCTCGAAGGGCTGATGACCTTTTTCCTCGTGTTCGTATATTTTGCCTGCGCCGTGGATGCCAAGGGAATGTTCCACAAAGCCGCCGGCTTCGCTGTTGGCCTCTCCATCACGATGGACGTACTCGTTGGACAGCCGTTCACGGGCGCCTCCATGAACCCAGCCCGCACATTCGGCCCGGCCCTTGCCGCTCACCAATGGGTCAATCACGGCGTGTATTGGGTGGGTCCCCTTTTGGGCGGCGTTCTTGCGGGAGTGATTTACGATCGATTTTTCCTCCGCGGCCAAGCTACAGCCTGACGCCTTTCGCTTTTCCTTCTTGGCTTTGCGGGGTGACGCCCTTCCTGGGCCAAATCTGCCCTCCAAGGCGCACGTTGCCGCCTTAGAAATCCTCCTTTTCGGCGTCCTTGCTGGTCCCCAGGCTGCATGCTAGCGTGGTTTGAAACTACTCTGTCGGGGACTTGATTCTATGGCTCTGAACGTTGACGATTTGTTGCGGCGCGCGGTCGATAGCCGCGCCTCCGACCTGCACCTCAAAGTCGGCAACCATCCTTACCTTCGCGTGGATGGCTCGCTGAACGCTCTCAACGACGTGCCGCGCGTTACCCCGGAAGAGATGCTCTCCATGGCCTTCAGCATGATGACCAACCGGCAAAAGCAAAAATTCAAGGAAACGGCCGAGTTGGACATGGCTTACGGCGTCGCCGGCCTTGGCCGGTTCCGCGTCAACGTGTTTCAGCAGCGCGGCAACGTCGGCATGGTCCTGCGCGTCATCCCGACCAAAATCCGCACCGTCGAGGAGCTCGAACTGCCCCGCATCCTCACACAGATTTGCGAGGAACAACGAGGTCTGGTGCTGATCACCGGCACAACCGGCTCCGGCAAGTCCACGACGCTTGCGGCCATGGTCGACCGCATCAATTCCCTGCGCGCCGAGCACATCATCACCATTGAGGATCCTATCGAATATCTGCACCGCGACAAGAAGGGATTTATCAACCAGCGCGAAGTCGAAGTGGACACTTCTTCGTTCTCGACCGCCCTGCGCGCCGCGCTGCGCCAAGACCCCGACGTCGTTCTGGTCGGCGAAATGCGCGATCTGGAAACCATCTCCACGGCGCTTCTCGCGGCCGAAACGGGCCACCTGGTTTTTTCGACTCTGCACACGCTCGACGCGACCGAAACGATTCAGCGCATCATCGCCGTGTTTCCGCCTCCCGAGCAGAAACAGATTCGCTTGCAGCTCGCTTCCACTCTGAAGGCGGTCGTCAGCCAGCGCCTGGTGCGCCGCGGCGACGGCCAGGGCCGCGTTCCCGCCGTCGAAGTGATGATCGCCACCGGCTACATCCGCGACTGCATTATCAACCCGGATAAAACACGTTTGATTCGTGATGCCATTGCCGCCGGCACCAGCCAGTACGGCATGCAGACGTTCGATCAGTCGCTTTTCGATCTCTACTCCCGCAACCTGATTACTCTCGAAGAAGCGCTCATGCGCGCATCGAATCCGGACGATTTCCGCTTGCGCGTCCAGGGCGTTCGCTCCTCGTCCGATTCCGCTCGCGAGGAAATGGAAAGGGCCATGACCGAATTCGAGCGCCTCGGCCAACGCTAGAATCCTGCCGCTGCCCTGCTGGCGCTAAATACTTGAACTCTTCGCCCTGCCGGGATCGTTCCGATGCGTCATCCACCGCTCAATTTACTCCATTTAGATGTGGAATAGCCTTCCCGCATTGCCTCTCAGAATCAAGTCGCGATCGCGCGCGGCTAGATTGATTTGCTCGACGAGCGCATTGGGATCTTCCACATCCATGGGAGCGAAATCGTCCGTGCCGACCACCACGCGATCGGCTCCCACGAGCGTGATCAGGAAACGAAGCGTCTCCGGATAATAGGTGAGCGTGTCGTAATGAAATCGACGGATGTATTCTCTGAATGGGCGCTGTAGCTTGAACTTCTTGGCGACCAGGCCACGCTCGATTCGTCCGGCATCGTAGGGAAAGCCGCCGCCGGAATGCGGCAGCACAATTTCCAGTTTCGGAAACCTGTCGAGCGTGCCGGTAATAATGAACTTGGCCGCGGTCGTCGCGCTTTCAAACATGAAGCCGAGCGAATTGTTGAGATTCGCCGATAGCTCCAGCGCGCCCCCAAGCCTCGTATTTCCTCCATAGAAGTTCGCTTCCCCGTCGAGCGGGTGAAACAGTACCGGGTACCCGAGTTCCTCGCACCTCGCCAGCAATGGGTGGTAGGAAGGGCCGAATAAATAATCGCTATCCCCGATGGAATTCGGCAAGTGAACAGCCCGCAGGCCAGGCTTCCCAGCGACCCGATTGATTTCCTCCAGGGCGAGTTGCGGATCTCGGATCGACACCTCAATGCCCGCGATAAAGCGGTCGGGGTATGCTTTGTTAGCCTCAATCGCGGCGTCGTTCACGAGTTGCGCGAGATGCGCGCCTTGTTCCGGAGCAATCCACTGCCAGGGCATGCCCCCATCGAGAGTCAGGACGTGCATCTGAATCCCGTGCTCGTCCATCCATTTGACCCGTTTTCCCAAATCGACTTCCAGCGGACTGTGAATGCTTCCCGTGGGGTGCCCCATATCGGACAAAGCCCTTGAATACGCCTCCGGCACCCAATGGGCATGGACATCAATCGTGCCGGGACGGACGGCCCCGTTCTGTGCCGACGCCGTGCGGGCCGTCATTGCCATCGCCACCGCGCTTGCGCTCGCGCCCAACTTCATAAACTCCCGGCGATTGAGTTCGGGCACTCGGCCGCTCATATCGAAAGTTTTCATCCGCTTTCCTTCCAAAGGGTAAGATGCTTGGCCCTCTCGCTGGACTTTATTACGCTTGGCTTTAGGATCAGTATCATGTTCCTGCGGTCCTGGCGGCGCAACCATTTCCGCCCGATCCAGGAGCCTCCGCGGTGCGGCCTTCCCAAGGCAAACCTGTTAGGCGTCTTGCTTGTTGCCTTTCCGTCAGCCGGCCATTATTCTTCGCGGACAGGGGGGTTACACTAAGCTGATACAATGCGACGCGGAACGCAAAGCCTACACAATTTTCACAGCGTTTCGACAAATTTGTCCCGCGTTTCCCGCGCCAAGCGTCTCGCCTTCGGACTCGCCGCCGTCTTTGCAAGCTGCTTTTTTATTTTCGGCACGACCGCCGCAGCCCA
>DATLST010000300.1:0-5694 GCA_035534055.1 Candidatus Acidiferrales bacterium
GCGCAAGAGCGGGAAGATCCGCAAAGGAAGCCTGTGGCTGCGGCGCTGTTTGTGCCAAGGGGCTTGGGCGGTCTCCACGAAAAAGGGCAACTATTTATCAGCTTTGTTTCGGCGACTGGCGGCGCGGAGGGGCAAGAAACGCGCGACGATCGCCGTGGCTCACAATCTCTTGGTCATTGCTTACTACATCCTGCGAGATAAGGTGTGCTACCGAGATCTTGGTCCGGACTACTTTGATCGCCTAGATCCGGAAGGTTTGCGCCGACGCCTAACGAAACGATTGCAAGGATTGGGTTTCAAGGTGACGCTGGAACGCTTGGCCGACGCTGCCTAGAAGGCATTTTCTAAGGAATAAGTCATGGTTCTAGAACCACAACGAACCACGAAAATAGGCGCAGAACCAACACTGAAACTAAACGATTTAAGGCTATTTTCTAAGTAATAGACCTTCACAGACTAAAGAGCATCTGTTCGAACAGAGGAAGCGTTATGGGAAAAACTCACACTGGCGTACTTCGTCGTTTTGGCTACTATCCATCAAAGATTCGACGAAGCGCTGGCTTGTTCCGCGAAACTGAAGGCATCAGGTACTTTCAACATGAACGAGGTTACGTGGTGGCGTTACGTTCGAATGGCGCATGGAGGCACTGCGAGAAGAATGGAACCAGAATCGGCAAGGGCCACGGCCCGGACACTCTGGAAAGACATTTGAGGAAATTTCACGGCGACAAACCTTAACGGCAGCGCCGTCGCGATACTAAAGGAGGCTGCTCTAGCTCACGGCTTTTTTTGCCCCGGCTCTCACCTTGGCCCATCGCCTCTTGGCAGCTTTGGAAATCTTCTTTCTAGCCGCCGCCGACAGGACTCGTTTCTTGGTGCTGTTCAGTCCGTCACTCGTCGAGCGGCCTAGTGCCTGCGCTGCGGCTCTCACTCCGCCCAACCGGTGCTGCAACCTGCCCAACTCCTTTTCGAGCTTTCGCTCCTCGCGTTTGATTGCCGCCAGAATGTTCATTCAAGTTGCCTCCGAGGGGAATCTACCATCTATTCCAAAACGAAGTCCATGAAAGCACGCGACGTTCTCGCCCAGCGCTCTAGCGAAAAGAAAACGAAGGTGCTAGGATGCGGCCGATGTCAGACCGGGACAAAATTATTGCGGCCGTTCGTGGCGAATTTCAGAAGCACCGCTTCGATACCTTCGTTGATGAACCCCCGAGCATGGCACAGGGTGGCAAGGGCGTCGTCGTGCCGGGCTGTGCCCTGTGCAAAGTTCAGATTCAAACTGTCGAGCGATTCCTTTCCCACGTCTGCGAAAAAGTCCTGAAAACATTCGAGAATGAACTAGGCCCTTGAGAAGTGTGCCGTTCTCGCCGAGGCCTCGGGCGGGCATAAGAACAGTCCCTACTGTCCTGAGCACAGCGAAGCGGGCCCCTGGCTTAGACAGCCGCAGCCTTTATACCCATTCGTTAAGTGCGCGTGATAGAATCCCGCGCATGCACGAACTACCAGTCGGCATGGGTGCCGTGCTGGTCGCCGCTGAAAGCAAAAGAGGATTTCATGCGCTTATTGAGTGTACGAGTACAAGACTTTCGTTGCGTGGAGGATTCGACGGACTTCCCGATAGCAGATGTGACTTGTCTGGTCGGCAAGAACGAGTCCGGAAAGACAGCGCTGCTGAAGGCCCTGCACAAACTGAAGCCCGATGAGGCAAGCAAAGAGCAATTCGAAACCGCCAAGGATTATCCGCGTCGGAAATGGCGTCCTGATACACCAATCGCTGATGAACCGCCTGCTGTGACCACGACGTGGCGCATGGAGGATGTCGATGTCGCTGCACTTGAGGAACAATTCGGCACAGGAGTAGTTTCTGACCGTGTGTTCACAATTTCTAAAGGCTACGACAATGTTCGACGCTTTGGAATCAAGATCGACGAGGGAGCGGTAGCTAAGAGCCTCATTGCCGAGCTTAAGGTTCCAGAGGAAGAATTAATAATCGCAGGAAGCAAAGACCCGAGAACGATCCAGAAGTCTCTGGCGGAACTCAAGGAACTTAGTGCCGCCCAGCAAAAGTTACTGGACGTACTCCAGCAGCGCTTTCCTAAAGGTATCAACCTCGCCGCAATTAACACGCTTGCCGCCCGCGTCCCCATCTTTTTGTATTTTGATCAGTACTTGACGCTGCCCGGAACGGTGTCAGTCAATGAAATCGTTACTCGGCAACAACAGAATAAACTGACGGAGCGGGACCGCGTGTTCTTGGCGCTGCTTGCCCTTGCCGGAACTACGCTAGAGGGGGTACATGGCGCGGGAACGTTCGAAGAGTTCAACGCATCCCTGCGTGCGGTCTCAAACCAAATTACTGACCAAATTTTCAAGTATTGGTCCCAAAACAAACACCTGGACGTTGACATCAGACTCGACCACTCCCGTCCCCACGACCTGCCACCGTTCAACGCTGGCTGGATATTTCGGACTCGCATTGACAACAGGAGACACCGCGCTGATACGAATTTCGACGACCGGAGCAGCGGCTTCGTTTGGTTCTTCTCATTCCTCGTGTGGTTCTATCAACTGCGGCAACTGTACGGGAACAACCTCATCATTCTCCTGGACGAACCGGGGTTGTCACTCCATGCTCGGGCGCAGGCAGACTTGCTACGATATATTAATGAACAACTTCGCCCCCACTATCAAGTCATCTACACTACCCATTCGCCGTTCATGATCAGCGCAGACGATTTGCTGTCGGTACGAACAGTCGAAGACGTGGTGGTCAAGGATAAAGTCAGCGGCGAGGAGACATTGTTCGGAACGAAAGTCAGCAAAGAAGTCCTCAGCACGGACCCTGATACTGTTTCACCGCTCCAACGGGTTCTTGATTACGAGATAACGCAGACACTTTTCATCGGAAAACACACCCTGCTCGTAGAAGGCCCCTCCGACTTACTTTATCTGAAATGGTTTTCGCGCCAACTTGAGAAAGCTGGAAAACCGGGACTGGATTACCGCTGGAACATCTGTGTGGTTTGCGGGGTTGATCGAATTCCCGGATTTGTGTCCCTCTTCCAGGGGAACAATCTGCACGTTGCGGCCGTGGTCGATGTTCAGCACGGCCACAAAGCTCGGATTGAAAATGCCAGAAAGGCTCTAGCGGACAAACACTTGCTTACGCTCGATTCCTATTCTGGACAGAGGGAGACTGACATAGAAGATGTGCTAGGTCGCACCTTCTATGTCGCACTCGTGAACGAAGCGTTTGATCTACGGGGCGTCCATGAGCTCCCGACGGCGAAGCCAGCGGCAGCCCCGGAAAGGGTCGTGAAGGAAGTGGAGGCACATATCGCCATCCTTCCACCGCATTACCTCGAATTTGACCACACGACACCAGCAGAGTGGCTATTCCAGCGGGACGACCGAGGAGCTTCGCTGTCTGGGTTTGCCGATGCACTAGCACGTATGGAGACGTTGATCGGCGACCTCAACGCACTGATGCCATGACATTGCTTGCAGTATTGTCTGCTTGAGAAGCGTGCCGTTTGGCCATGAAACCCACGACCAAAGAATCACTCGAATCAATCGCACGGCTTGTGGTTTTATGCGCTGTCGTTACTGGCGGAATCGTGGGATATAATTATTACGCGACAAATCGCACGGCGAGAGTGCAAGAAGTACATCAAGTACCGAGTTCCAATCAAGACTGTAATGACGCATCCGGCCTTTCGGCGCTCAGCTTTAACCAGCCGTGCTTTGAGTTGTATATGAACGATGGCACAGTCTGGATGGTGGGGCACGCCTTCGCTGTTATCGCTCGGGATGAGATTCGCTACCAGAGTCCAGGCAGCGAAGTAATGTCATCTGGCGCAGATGAAGCAACGGGTACATCCATTTGTGTTTTGGTGAATATCACTCGGAACACTCTTATAGTCGGAAAAAGAATCAATGGCCCCAAAGCCGCCACTAGCTGTCCAGCAGACTGATCCGCTTCCTTCGCTTCTGCTTAATCGAACTCCTCAAAACTCAAATGCTCTGGCGCCAACTCTTTCAAAATTTCGCGGAGCGGCTCGCCGGCCTCGATCTTCCGTTGCAGGGCTTCGCGTTCTGCATCAGTCTTGCACCGCGATTTCGCCACGCGAATCGCTTCTGCGAAATCTCCGGGTTTCTCGGCTCTGACGTGTCCTTTGGAGTTGTGTTTCAACATTGGCACACTAGATTTCTCCCAGATCGATTACCCCACGTGGGCGATAGTGATACTCGGATTGCTCTATCTTCCAGAATTCCCAGATGACTTTCGTGATTTCGGATTTAGCGCGATTGCTCGCTTCGCATTCCCGACGGATAATTTTGTCGTGCCATTCGAGAATGGTCGTTCCGTTGACCTGTAAATCCATTCTGCCGCTGACGCGATCCGATGCACCCCATGGCAAAAACAGTTGAATGTCGTTCATGCTAACAGCTCCTTGAAATCGATGATTGTGTCGGATAAGGGGCTTTCCATCCGACGTGCTCCACCAAACTGTTCACAGCTTTCTTCGCGCAAGTAACGCAACGAGGATTCATCTGTTTATCCGCGAACGAAATAAAGATGAGTCCCGTAGCCGCTTCTTCGCAAAGCGGGCATTGATTTAGACCAAACACAGAATAAGAATTCATTTGGAGTTTCCGAAGAGTTTCCTTCAGGTCTGCGGCGTCGCTTTTGAATTCGGCTTCCCATTCAGCCATTACTGATTTGTCGTCAAGTTTGAAAAGATAGTCCAATCCTGACAACTTAAGAAACCAGCCAACAACCTTGTGAAAAATCTCAGTTGGTTTTTCCATTGGCACACCCACCCGAGTTTGACGTGACGCTGCAATTGTGGATTTTGTGAATCCGATTGCCCGTCCGCTTTGCTTATTTCAGCTTGGCCTTCAGCCACATTTCAATCGCTCGTCGCAGTTGTTCGGACACTGAGATACCGTCCCGCTTTTTGATTTCCTTCAGTGCGAGGACCTGCTTGGCGTCGAGTTGGACGGCATATCCTTTTGGCTTCACAAAAGCAGATTACCACGGGCAGAAATTTCGTGTCAATAGTTATTTATAGTTTTCTATTGACAAGCTATCCCAGATGGTATATTCATTGAACCCATTGTGATGTCAAAGAGTGAGATGGCACCAAAAATTGACCTCTCTGAACTCCCTCTTTTTTCCGCGCGGGACGCCGCCCGACTCGCTGGCATGGACTACGCTCACCTGCTCCATTGGCTCAACGCGGGTGTATTTAAACCATCGCGGGGATCGGAGATGTTCGAATACCCCTTTAACCATCGCTATGAAGATGCCAAGCATGTTTTCACGCAGAAGGATGTTGATCGTCTGCGCGACCTTGTTGAGGGATTGCCTAAATCAGATGCTCCTTTCGCGGACGACGGAAAGCAGGAGACCTTCACTGTAGCCGAGGTTGCTGCTATGTGGAACCTTTCCAGAGACACGGTGCAACGGATGTTTCAGGACGAGCCCGGTGTAATCGCTCTGGGTAATAAGAACCCCAGAGGCAAACGCCGGCGCGTCACGCTCCGCATACCGCGGCCGGTGATGGAGCGTGTGAAGAAACGACGGTCCAATGCTTAGGGTATATCGGCGACACAATCCAGCCCGTTGCAGCCACACAGAACGCACGTGGCGCCGGTGTTCGTGTCCACTATGGGCGGACGGAACTTTGG
>DATLST010000301.1:0-15297 GCA_035534055.1 Candidatus Acidiferrales bacterium
TTCCGTGGGGATTTAGCAAAGGCGACGATGATCAGGGTGGTTACCATCTCGTCTGGTCGCGCGACATGGTGGAGACGGCGGGCGGTTTGCTTGCCGCCGGGGCGCACGAGGACGTCACCCGGGTGCTCTCATTTTTGCAGAAAACCCAGCACTCGGATGGTCACTGGTCACAAAATATGTGGTTGGATGGCTCGCCGTATTGGAACGGGATCCAGATGGACGAGACGGCCTTGCCCATTCTCCTGGTGGACCTGGCCTATCGCGAAAAAGCACTAGCTGAGGCGGATGTCGCCGGGTTTTGGGCGATGGTGCGAAACGCTGCAGGCTATTTGGTCCGTAATGGTCCGGTGAGCCCGCAGGATCGCTGGGAGGAAGATCCAGGCTATTCGCCATTCACGGTCGGGGCAGAAATCGCCGCACTCCTGGCGGCGGCGAATATGGCCGACTTGAACCATGAGGCCTCGGTTGCAACCTATCTCCGCGAAATCGCCGATGTCTGGAACACCTCCATCGAACGCTGGATGTATGCCTCCGGCACAGATTGGTGCCGGAAGTTCCACGTCGAAGGCTATTACGTCCGGATCGCTTCGATGGAAACCGGGACCGCTGGATCGAGTTTCCAGAAGGGTGTTCACGTCAAGAACGTGGTGGCCGCAGAGGACACCCG
Source organism: Candidatus Acidiferrales bacterium (assembly GCA_035534055.1). GTDB lineage: Bacteria > Acidobacteriota > Terriglobia > Acidiferrales > UBA7541 > Palsa-295. The sequence continues at coordinate 668 of DATLST010000301.1, forward strand.
CGTCGCCAGTCATCTGGTCAGCCCCGATGCTCTTGCCCTGGTACGTTTCGGCTTGCGCGCTGCCGACGACCCGCGCATTCGGGACACCGCAAAAGTCATCGACGCATTGCTCAAGGTGGAGACACCGTTCGGCTGCACCTGGCATCGCTACAACGACGATGGCTATGGCGAGCATGAAGATGGCGCACCTTTTGACGGAACGGGGATTGGTCGCGGATGGCCACTGCTCACCGGCGAGCGGGCCCACTTCGAACTGGCGGCAGGCCGAATCGAAAATGCCGAACGCCTTCTGATCGCCATGGAATCCTTCGCCAACGAAGGCGGCCTAATCTCAGAGCAAGTCTGGGACTCTCCCGATATACCAGAACGCGGACTTCATTTTGGCCGGCCTTCCGGTTCAGCCATGCCGCTTGTGTGGGCGCATGCGGAGTATCTCAAGCTGCGACGCTCACTGCGCGACGGCCAGCTTTTCGACCGGCCGCCACACACTGTACAACGCTATCTTGTCAAGAAAACCATATCCCCGCGGGTGGTGTGGCGGTTTAACCATAAGCTTCGCTCGATGCCTGTCGGGAAAACCCTGCGCATCGAGACGATGGCGCCTACCGTCATTCATTGGAGTTCCGATAATTGGAACACCGTCCAGGAGGCAACGACGCACGATGTGGGGTTGGGGATTCACATCGCCGATCTAACGACCGAAGCGCTTGCCGAAGGCAAGCAGGTCAAATTCACTTTCTACTGGCCAGACGCTGCTCATTGGGAAGGCAAGGACTTCGTCGTTCCTGTGGTCTCTTTGCGATCCAATGTGCCTGTTCATGCTGATTGGACCGCGACTGATGAGGAGTAGGGCCAAAGCGGACGGCAAGGGCTTTGTCTATTTCGCACCGAGACGGCGTTGCGATCCCACTGATAGGCAGGGGAGTCCTAATCCAGCGGTGATCCGATCGACAAAAGAAAAACGATGAAGAAAGCGGCTGCAATCACCTGCGTGTTTCTGGATGTCGGCGGTGTCCTGCTCACCAACGGGTGGGATCATCACGCCCGCAAGCGGGCGGCGACAACCTTCAAGCTGGAGTGGTCCGAGATGGAAAATCGGCATCACCTGACTTTCGATACCTACGAGGAGGGAAAGCTTACGCTGCAAGAATATTTGGGTCGGGTGGTCTTCTACCAAAAGCGACCGTTCACCCGGGCTCAGTTTCGGCGCTTCATGTTCGCGCAATCGAAACCTTACGCGGAGATGATCGAGCTGGTCGCTCAGCTCAAGGTCCGGCACGGGCTCAAGGTCGCCGTGGTCAGTAACGAAGCGCGCGAACTAAACGAATATCGGATTCGAAAGTTCCAGCTGGCCAGGTTTGTAGATTGTTTTGTTTCCTCTTGCTTTGTCCATGTCCGCAAGCCCGACGCAGACATCTTTCGGCTGGCGTTGGACATCGTCCAGGCGCCAGCCCGGCAGGTTATCTATATCGAAAACACCCCGATGTTCGTCCAGATTGCGGAAGGGTTGGGAATTCGAAGCATTCTTCACACGGATTATAAGTCCACGTGCGCGCAACTGGCTTCGTTCGGATTACAGAATGACGAAGAAGTTCATCGATGAAACCCGCCAGCCCACACATCCTAACGATCAATGGCGGCTCATCGAGCATCAAGTTCGCGCTGTTTGAAGCTGGCGCGTCGATGCACCGCGTGTTGGACGGGAGTATAGAACGGATCGGTCTGCCGGACGCTAGGTTCGCCGTCAAAGGTTCTGAGAACTTTACCCGACCGTTGGCGCTGCCGAACCACACCGCAGCGGTGCATGCGTTGATGAGTTGGCTTCAGGAACGCAGCGAACATGACGCCTTTACTGCAGTCGGGCATCGCGTGGTGCATGGCGGGCCGAAGTATTTCGAGCCGCAGCGAATAACTCCGGAAATGGTCGAAGATCTGCACGGGCTCAGCGCTTTCGATCCTGAGCATATGCCGGAGGAGATCCTGTTAACCGAGGCGTTTCATCGCCGATTTCCTGAGCTGCCCCAAGTCGCGTGTTTCGACACCGCTTTCCACCATGACATGCCACAAGTAGCACGTTTGTTGCCGATCCCGCGCCGCTACGAAGCACAAGGGGTGCGGCGGTATGGGTTCCACGGCCTGTCCTATGCGTTTCTAGTGGGAGAACTGGCCCGCCTGGGTGGATCGGAAGCGGCACAAGGCCGGGTCATCCTCGCACACCTCGGAAACGGCGCGAGCCTGGCGGCCGTGCATCATGGCAAATCGATGGACACGAGCATGAGCTTCACTCCGACGGCTGGAGTGCCGATGAGCACCCGCTCAGGCGATCTCGATCCCGGACTGGTTTGGTATCTGGCGCGGAACGAAAACATGACCGCGAAAGAATTCAACCAGATGGTCAACTTCCAGTCCGGGCTGCTCGGAATGTCGGAGACCAGTTCCGATATGCACGACTTGCTCGAGCACGAAACGCAGGATGTGCGGGCGGCTGAAGCGGTTACGCTGTTTTGTTACCAAGTCAAGAAGTGGATTGGCGCATTCGCGGCGGCGTTAGGCGGAGTGGACACACTAGTGTTTGCCGGCGGCATCGGCGAAAACGCGCCCAAGGTCCGCGCGCGGATTTGCGACGGACTGGGATTCCTTGGAATCGAAGTGGAAGAGAAGCGAAACGCGCTGAATGAGGGCGTGATTTCGGCGGCGGACGGTCAGGTCACCGTTCGCGTCATTCATACAGACGAAGAACTCATGATCGCCAGGACAGTTTGCCGCGTGTTGGGCATCACTATTGAAGAACAACCCGATCATGAAGAACAACAACCTGACTGACAGCGAGCATTGTTCCTAGGGGCACAATGCGACTAGCGCGAACATCGCCGCGCGGGAAACGGGGAAAACGGGGCCCGATGCGAAAAGTGCTCCACCCGATCAGAGACAATTCACTCTCGATCGTGCTGTTCGCGCTTTTCGTCATTTGCATTTGCTTGGGAAGTCTTACCGGTTGGCGGCTGCAAAATGAGACGCTTGCGGCGCACGCGCAGACGTCGGTCGGCTACTGGCGTTTTCTGTCAACCGGAGCCTTCCTGGAAGGTTTCGCATCCAACTGGCAGGCGGCCGTCCTGCAGCTTGGCTCGCTGATCGTATTCAGCAGCTTCCTCTATCAGCGTGGCGCGCCGCATTCCCGCGATCCGCGCAAAGCGAAGGGCAAACAAAAGCGATCCAAGACTGATCGCTTCAGCTGGTTTTACCGCAATTCGCTGTTGGTGGCGTTTTTTCTGCTGTTCATACTCGCACTAGGGCTGCATATCGTTTTCGGGACCAAGGCTTACAACGAACAACTCGCGCTCGCGGGCCAGCCCCCGATCTCGATCGCAGCATTTTTGCTTTCGGCTAAATTCTGGACGACAACCTTGCAAACCTGGCAGGCGGAATATCTGGTGATCGCGCTCTATGTCGTGCTGACCATCTTCCTACGACAGCATGACTCGCCGGAATCGAAGCCGGTCGAATCCAGGAATACAACAACAGGCGAGGCGAACGAGTAAGTGACAGGCCGCCCGCTGAAAAGAAGGAGAATTGAACCATGAATACGGAAACTCTTTCCCCGGAACTACTCCACAAGATAGATGCGTACTGGCGCGCCGCCAACTATATCTCGGTCGGCCAGATTTACCTCTACGACAATCCGTTGCTGAAGGAGCCGCTGAAACTTTCGCACGTAAAGCCGCTGGTGGTCGGACATTGGGGCACAGTGCCAGGTCAGAACTTCATTTACGTGCATCTGAACCGGGTCATCAAACAGTATGACCTTAATATGTTCTACATCGCCGGTCCCGGGCACGGCGGCGCGGCGCTGGTGGGCAATGTTTACCTCGAAGGCACCTGGAGCGAGATCTATCCGAACGTCACGCAGGACGAAGCCGGGATGAAAGAGCTGTTCAAGCAGTTTTCGTTTCCCGGCGGGATCTCGAGCCATGTTGCGCCGACGACGCCGGGCTCGATTCACGAAGGTGGCGAGTTGGGGTACTCGTTAAGCCATGCTTTCGGGGCCGCGTTCGACAATCCCGATCTGATCGTCGCCTGCATCATCGGCGACGGCGAGGCGGAAACGGGGCCGCTGGCGACCGCATGGCAGTCCAACAAGTTTCTCGACCCAATTACCGACGGAGCCGTGCTGCCGATCCTTCACCTAAACGGGTACAAGATCAGCAACCCGACCGTGCTCGCCCGCGTCGAGCATGAAGAGCTAGAGCAATTTCTGCGAGGCTGCGGCTGGACGCCCTACTTTGTAGAAGGTGATGAGCCGGAAAAGATGCATCAACTCATGGCCGCCACCATGGAAAAGGTCATCGAAGACATTCGGCAAATCCAAAGTAACGCACGGAACAACAACGACACCACTCGACGACGTTGGCCGATGATCGTCCTGAGATCGCCCAAGGGTTGGACAGGCCCAAAAGTTGTCGACGGCTTACAAATCGAGGGCACCTTCCGATCGCACCAGGTGCCGCTGCTGGTGGATCCCGAGCATCCGGACCATGTCAAGCTGCTTGAAAGCTGGATGAAGAGCTACAAGGCCGAGGAGCTGTTCGACGAGCATGGCCGTCTCATGCCTGAATTGGCCGAGCTGGCACCTAAGGGTGAGCGGCGGATGGGCGCTAACCCGCACGCTAACGGCGGCATTCTGCTGCACGATCTGCGCATGCCGGATTTCCACGACCATGCGGTGAATGTGCCTTCGCCGGGCGCTGTCACCGGACAGGATACGCTCGTGCTCGGGAAGTTTCTGCGGGATGTAGCCAAGCTGAATCAGGACAAGCGTAATTTCCGCGTGTTCGGTCCCGATGAGACACTATCGAATCTGTTGGGCGCGGTTTTTGAAGTCACCGACCGTCAGTGGGACGCTCGCGAAGTAAACAATGATGAATTCCTCGCGCCCACTGGACGCGTGCTGGACTCGATGCTCAGTGAGCACCAATGCGAGGGTTGGCTTGAGGGTTATCTGCTCACCGGACGGCATGGGCTTTTCAATAGCTATGAGGCTTTCATTCGCATCGTCGACTCGATGTTCAGCCAGCACGCCAAGTGGCTCAAGGTGACGTTGGAACTGCCATGGCGCCGCAAAATCTCGTCACTGAACTATCTGCTGGCCTCTCACGTCTGGCAGCAGGATCACAATGGCTTCACGCACCAGGACCCGGGTTTCCTCGACCACGTGATCAACAAGAAGGCCGACATCGTGCGCGTATATTTGCCGCCCGACGCGAACTGTCTCCTATCGGTGTTCGATCACTGCCTCCGCAGCCGCGATTACGTCAACGTGGTGGTGGCCGGCAAGCACCCCCTTCCGCAATGGTTGACCATGGACGCGGCGGTCGTGCATTGCACGGAAGGAATCGGCATCTGGCAATGGGCCAGCAACGACCAGGGAACCGAGCCGGACGTCGTGATGGCGTGTTGCGGAGACACGCCCACGCTGGAGATTCTGGCCGCCGTCTCCATCCTTCGCGAACATCTGCCCGATCTGAAAATCCGGGTGATCAACGTCGTCGATCTCATGAAGCTGCAGCCCGCCACGGAGCACCCTCACGGTCTCAACGAGAGAGATTACGATTCGCTTTTTACTCAGGACAAGCACATCATCTTTGGCTTCCATGGGTACCCATGGCTGGTCCATCGTCTCACCTACCGCAGGACCAACCGCAACATCCATGTCCGCGGCTACAAGGAAGAGGGCACTATCACGACGGCCTTCGACATGAGGGTCCAGAACGACCTTGATCGATTTCACCTGGTACAAGACGTGGTAGATCGGCTACCACATTTGGGCGCCAAGGGAAGCTATCTGAAGCAAATGATGCAGGACAAGCTCATCGAGCACCAGCATTACATCGACAAGCACGGACAGGACTTGCCGGAGATCCGGAACTGGAAGTGGAAGGATCATCTGAGCAATAAGGACGCCGACGTGAGATCGCTCCACGCGGACTCCGGCGATCAGGCGGTAACTCATGAGTAAGACAAAGCGCAGTCACCAGCAGCACGAAGGTCTAGATAACGACGGTGCCAATCATGGCTTCCATCGCCCTTACTGGAAACACGCGCATCATGATTGGCGATTGTGGGTCGCCATGAGTTTGATGCTCGTCGCCCTGGCTACCTATGTGATGAGCGATGACTTAGCCTGGTGGCCTCGCAGCCAACGTCAGCAGCCACTTTCAGCTCCCGCCAGCAGATAGCCAGGTCCTAGCGACGTTAGCAACCAAAGGAATCATCACAAATGAATGAGCAGGTGCTGATGGACACCGCGAAAGCACTGGTCGCCGGCGACAAGGGCCTGCTGGCTATGGATGAAAGCAATCCAACCTGCAACAAGCGATTTGCCAGGGTGGGGATTCCTCAGACCGAGGAGGCCCGGCGCGCCTATCGCGAGCTGATAGTGACTACGCCTGGTCTCGGTGAGTGCATTAGCGGCGCGATCCTCTACGACGAAACGATCCACCAGCGGAAGAAAGATGGCACTCCCTTGCTTAAAGTGATCACCGATGCGGGAATCATTCCCGGCATCAAAGTTGACACCGGCGCTGAGCGCTTGGCAGGTCATCGCGGCGAGAAGGTGACCGAAGGGTTGGACGGATTGCGCGACCGTTTGGCCGAATATTCTCGAATGGGCCTCCGTTTTGCCAAGTGGCGCGCGGTGATTGCCGTGGGTGAGGGCATTCCCAGCCGAGGCTGCATCGAGGCCAACGCGCAAGCCTTAGCCCGGTATGCAGCGCTGTGCCAGGAAGCTGGTCTTGTTCCTGCCGTCGAGCCGGAAGTGCTCATGGCTGGCAAACATACCTTGGAGCGGTGTTGCGAGGTAACGGCGGAAGTCCTGCGAACGGTCTTCGACCAGCTTTACACACAACGAGTGACGTTCGAAGGCATGATCCTGAAGCCCAATATGTTGCTTCCGGGATTGACCTGCCCTGAGCAAAAAGCGGTGGACGAGGTGGCCGACGCCACAGTTAAGTGTCTGCTAAGAGTGGTCCCGGCCGCGGTTCCCGGTATTGCGTTCTTGTCGGGCGGCCAATCCGGAGAACTGGCCTCGGCCCGCTTGAATGCAATGAATGTCAGATTCAAGTCGCGACTGCCTTGGGCGTTGACGTTTTCGTTCGCCCGCGCCATCCAGCAACCGGCTTTGGAGATCTGGCACGGCCAGGACGCCAACGTGTTGGCGGCACAGCAGGCTCTGTATCATCGAGCCAGTTGCGACCGAGCCGCGCGCCGTGGCCAATACAGTGCCGCAATGGATAAGGACACGAGCACGACGACAAGTACTCCGCAACTCACGAGACCTGCGGCATAGCGAAAATAGCCCCGATCCCTGCGTCCTCCATGATTCCTGAGCAACACCGATGATCGGCAAACCCAAGCGGAATCTGGTCTCCTATCTGGGACTCGCCGCGTGGCTTGCCTATGGCCTTTTGGACGCGCGGGAGTATTGGAAAACGGCAGCATCCGCAGGGTTGGTGATCATGCTGGCGATCGTCGCGTACGAGATTCTTGCGCGAAGTATCAAGATAATCGATTGCACTTCGCTGGGATTCTTCCTGCTTGCGATTGTCGCGCTCGCCACCGTTGGTGAAGGCTCCTTCATTCGCTACCAGACCATCTTCGGATGGGGTTTATTCGCGGTAGCCGCATGGGTAACGATGATTTGCGGTGCTCCCTTCAGGCTTCAGTATGCTCGAGAGAGAGTTCCGCGCGACCTGTGGAACAAGCCTTCGTTTCGCCGGGTGCATTTCCGCGTCAGTGTCGCATGGGCAATCATCTTCACACTCGATACCATTTTGGCAGCTATCGCACTTGGGATTGGCCACCGATTGCTGCTTGTCGTGATCCTGCCCGGTGCGAGCATGGTTCTCGGCTTCCTATTGACCGTGCTCTATACGCCATACGACCGCCGCGAGTTCGCCGCGCAAATGACAAAGACGTCACTTCTTGGCGGTGACTCTCATTCTGGCAATCATGAGTATGTTTAGCGCGAACTGAACGTCTCATTTTCGGGCGACCGCGTGAATACGCGTTTCTTTGAAAGCTATTTTGATTAGGTCATTCTCAACGACAAGGCGGTGTGTTACAAGCCTCCCATTGCGCCGCGCTCGAAGTATCGAACTGAGAGTAGGTTGCGACAGGGTGGCGTGCTGACCTTCAATTTAACTCGTTTGCGCCCGAACGATGGGCGCGAACGATTCAGCCTTTAGGGACGCCCCACCGACCAGCGCACCGTCAATGTCGGGCTTCGAGATTAGGGAGTCAACATTTTCGTCGTTGACGCTGCCGCCGTACAAAATCCTGACCTTTTGCGCGTCATCGCGGCCGAAACGTCGGCTGAAGGCGGCGCGGATGGCGCAGTGAATCGATTCGGCCTGTTCCGGCGTGGCCGTGCGGCCTGTTCCAATCGCCCATAACGGCTCGTAAGCTATTACTACCCCCCTCACCTGCTCGGCCGTCAACCCTCCAAGGGCGGCTTCCATCTGACGCAGTACGATTTTCAACGAGCTACCGGCGTCGTGCTCCTGCCTAGTTTCGCCGATGCACAGGATCGGGACCAGACCATGGAACAGCGCGGCGCTCACCTTCTTGGTGATCAAGTCATCGTTTTCACCGAAGATATGCCTGCGTTCGGAGTGCCCTACGATTACGTGCGTCACGCCGAACGCCTTAAGCATCAACGGAGAAATCTCACCGGTGAACGCGCCCTTTTCTTTGTAATACATATTTTGCGCGCCAAGCTTGATCGGCGAACCCTTGAGGGCTTCAGCAACCGCAGGAATGAGGATCGCCGGCGGGGCGATCATTACCTCGCGGTCAAGCAGCAACGAATCTGCGTCGCGTTCGATATCGTCGCGGAGTGCGGTAATGAGCGCCCATGCCTCCGGCGGCCCCAGATGCATCTTCCAGTTAGCCGCGAGGAGCTTCTTTCGCATCGGCGCGTGAACCTCGGTCCTTGCCTTCTTTGACACTTCCATATTTGGAACCTATTCTGTTTGACGGTAAATTGACGTCTGTGAACCGCTTCGCGCACCTACCCTGCTACCTCTGGCTCATAGTGCGTCACAGAAAGAGTAACTTTGATGCAATGGGCTGCTCTTTTATTCCGCTCACGGCCGACCAAGAACTTGCGGATTGTCAGTAACTGCTTTTGCATGGAAAGTTTGCAACTGATCGTGAAAGCGAATCGGTTTGAGACTGGTTGCGGTCCAAGGACACCATGTCGCCAAAGAATATCCTAACCTGACAGTGCGCGGAGTGTCATCCGAAAGAAAGCGCTGTTAGTTACGTGACTGCCGGTTTCCAGTGGAGCCGGTCAACGTCGCACAGCCATGTGATGGTAGCCCCAACTTGGGAGACAACGATCCCGCTAGGCGGTTCGTCAACCGCAGGGCGCAATTCAACCAGGCACTCGCCGACGCGCTTGAGTGCGACCTGGTTGAAGGACTTACCGACGAAGCGACTATCGGGCAGCTGGCCGGCATCCTTTACGAACTCGATTCCCAAGGGCGCATCAAGATCGAGTCCAAGGTCGAGGCTCGCGCCCGAGGAGTGCTGTCGCCGGACCGGGCTGACGTGCTGATGCTCGCGCTCGGCCGGCCGCGCGAGAAGTTCGAAATCTACCTGGTCCCTAATCGCCCGATCAGGTCCGGCGGCTCTTCATCTCCCATGAGCGGCTTCCCGACTGGTTTCGTGGAGGTTCCATACGACGAGAACGATGACCGGCCGCGGTCGCGACGCGAGCAATTCGACGCTGTCTTCGGCAGCCTTGGGCCGAGACGCTTCAGGGGCTTCTGACGCAAACGACGTGCTGTTGGGTGTCGCTACTAAGAATTCCATCGGAACCGCAGTTTGAGGCGCGGGCGAGCATTCCTAATTGGTGCGAGAAGTGAATCGGCCTGCGATCTGAAAGAGAGGTCGGCCCCCTGATTCAGATCGAAAGAGCTCCCATACAGAGACCCTCAAACGACGGGCTACCGGCCGCGGCGCAATCGTTGGGTGAGCAAGAGCTCTTACAATTTCAGGCGGCGAGACGTTCGTAGCGGTGATGCAGGCCACTGACTTGTGGGATGGCGACGATGCTGCCGATCCTGGGTGGCATGAGTGGGCGAGGGTCTGGGCAGTCCTTGTCGAGTGAAAGATGCGTACGCGATCGGTGGTAGTAGTCGACGTACGACGAGAGGACGCGGCGCAGATGGCGCTCGTTGAAGATCACGATGTGATCCAGACATTCGCGGCGAATCGAGCCGATGCCCCGCTCGACGAAGGCGTTCTGCCAGGGTGATCGAGAGGTGCGCTGACAACCTCCGTGAGTCCCATAGCCTCCACTCGATTACGGAAGCAGCAGCCGTACGACGCGTCACGGTCGCGAAGCAAATAGCGCGGAGCTGTGTCCCACGGGAACGCTTCGGTTACCTGACGCGACAGCCAGCCTGCGGTCGGATGCGCCGTGACATCAAATCGCACAATCTTCCTGCGATTGTGGGCCAGGATGATCATTACATAGAGCAACCGAAACGATGCGCAAGCCACGACAAACATGTCGATGGCGGCGATACCGTGGGCCTGATTGAGCAGGAAGCTACGCCAGGTCGGAGAAGGCCTGCCTCGCCTTCGCACAATATACTTGGCCACCGTGGCTTGGCTTATCTCGATGCCGAGCTTGAGCAGCTCGCCATGGATCCGGGGCGCCCCCCAGAGCGGGTTGGCGGCGTTCATTTGCCGAATCAGATCCCGAATTCGTGATCCATTGACGGACGTCCTGATCTCGAACGCCAGCGATGACGGAGGGCGAGGTTCTCCAGTTCCAGAACGGCCCGACTGCGGAATCGGAGGGCAAGAACCGAAACGATGGAACGCACGGCCTTGTGCAGGCAGGCGACACTACGACGGCCCATCCCAAAACTCTGCACTTTTCAACGCTTTTCGGAGTTTTCAGTAGGGACAGGGGGATTTGAACTCTCAGGCCCCCTCAGACGCTGAAGGGGACCGGCTCGCCATGCTTTCGAATTATCCTGGTCCGTGCGCCGGAAACTTGGGCAGACTTCTGCCCGGAGCGCGCAGGTATCCTATGGCGTAAAGGCGGGAACGCGTTCCGCATAGTCGTGCTTTTTGTGCACGATCGGCCAATCCCTGCCGGGCACGATAAACTGCCAGTACAGCTGCGGAAGAAACGATTTCTTGAGCCACCAGAACGCCTTTCGCGGCACGCGCGGGTCCACTACAAAGCTTGGCGTCACCACCCCGTCGTAGCAGAACTCGGCCAGCATCACCTTACCCAGCGAGGTCGTGAGCGGGCACGAGGCGTAGCCATCGTAGGTGCGCTCGTTGCCCTTGTGCTCGAGCGTATGCAGCAGGTTGGCAACCACCACCGGCGCCTGGTTCTTGACCGCGGCAGCGGTCTTGCTGTTCGGCGTGTTGGCGCAGTCCCCAAGGGCAAAGACGTTCTCGTACTCGACATGGCGCAGGGTATGCTTATCGACCGTCACCCAGCCGCTCTGGTCCGTCAGCGGCGAATTGCGGATGAACTCCGGCGCTGACTGTGGCGGCACCACGTGCAACATCTCGAACTCTTGGGTTACACGCCTCTTCTCGTTGCCATCGGTCACTTCGAAGACGGCCTGCTTGCGGGGCCCGTCGACGGCGACCAGGCTATGGCCGAAATTGCGCTTTCCGTCCCATGACTCGATTACCTTGTCGAGCGCCTTGGCAAAGAACGGTACGCCGAACATGGTCGCGCCGGGGTTGAAGAAGTGCAGTTCGGCGTTAATCCGACGCCGGCGAAAATGGTCAGCGGCAAGGTAGAGAATCTTCTGCGGCGCGCCGGGGCATTTTATCGGCATCGACGGCTGGGTGAACAGCGCCCGTCCGTCTCGGAAGTTACGGATGCACTCCCAAGTATAGGGCGCCAGCGAGTAATCGTAATTGCTGGTCACGCCATTGCGTCCGAGCGTCTCCTTAAGCCCCTCGATCGCGCTCCAGTTGAGTTGGATTCCGGCGGCCACCACCAAAAACGCGTACTCCACCCGCGTCCCGTCCTCGAGCACGACCCGATTTGACTGCGGCTCGAAACCGGCGGCCCTGCTCTTAATCCAGGTGACGCCTTTAGGCATGACATCGGCCTCGCGTTTGCGCGTGGCCTCGGCCCGGTAGACGCCCGCGCCCACTAACGTCCAGGCCGGCTGGTAATAATGGACCTCTGCCGGTTCGATCACCGCCACATCAAGCCCCGGGCGCCGACGCTTGAGCTTGCCCGCAACTGCAAGCCCCGCGCTGCCGCCGCCGACTACAACCACCGTATGTTTCTGCATGGTCTGTGCGCCCAGAGCGATGTTAACGTGAATTTCTGTTCTCGTCCGCCAAATTAAAAGGATTTGGTGCAGGCACAAGCGTCGATAGTTCTCCGCTATCTTCGAGACTATAGAGACTATAATTGGCGTGCAAACGATGGTGGTGTTCTTGCCAAACACTCCAGAACAGGGCGTTTGCCTGGCTGAGATCTCGAGACACTCGCCCCACCTGGTTGCAGCTTGGCCATAGTAGCTTGGGCAGCCTGCCTGCCTCGCTCTTCAGCCAGGATATAAAGTCTTTTCGGGAGCGGCGCGGAACATCTCTCCACTGAACGCCTCGGCCCAGAAAGGAAGCGCCTTGAGATTCTTCTCGGGTTCACGGGAATCGAGCGAAAGGACGTGAAGGAAGCGGTCGAGCAGCTGGCGAAAGCTAGTCCAGGAATGCTGCACCGGAGCAAGAACGACCGTGTTCACGTTTCCGGAACCATTGAGGAACTGCGCCGTCGCGTGGCTTCCTTGACGGGCGGCGAAACGGAACAGCGTCGCAAGAGAAGCTTTCGGCAACGCGGTGAATAGATAGAAGGCCCTGAGCGCGAGTTGTGGGTTCGATAGGATGGCGGAGAGCAGTCGACTTGAACTCTCAGGCCCCCCTGGGCCGTGAAAAGGACCGGCTCACCAGGTTGGCAGTGACGTTGGCGGGATTTGCCCCATCCAACTCCTGCACCGGGTTTAAGCCGTCATACTCAAACTGAGTGATCGTCCCGTTGATGTCCTTGTTCATCCGCCGCCCGAAAGCATCATAATACCAACCTGTCCGTGTTTGCGCCCGCCCGCCTGGAGAGCGCGTAGACTCGGAAGGGTCTCGGGGGTTCAAATCCCCCCTCTCCGCCAGGCACATCGTGGAGAGGAATTCGAGCAACTCGCGCAGAATTTGCTGACGGGGCTGAATGCGCGTCCACGCGTGGACTAATCATGACGATCGTCAGAAATGCCGCGGCGTCGAAAACGATTTCATCGCCAGGGTACCGAGACCTCAAGTGCGAAAATCATAATGGCTCGCCGATCGGCTCGCCACAGATGCATCGCCGGCTGCGATCGGCGGCGCTCTGCCCAGCCTTTTGTACCAACCGATCGAGAACTCGATTGTCCACATTAGTGGTCTGATGGTGACCGGCGCCGGCGGCTTGCAGCCCGGCGACGGGTGAGGTTGCTGGGTGTCGCGGAAAACATCTTGCGACGTTACCGAGAACAACACAAACTATTTTGATTATACTAGATATAATTTTACATAACTACAATTGACATCCACCGTCATCATTCTCGAGCGTTCCCTTTAAACGAAATGGCCTCTTGACTAAAGCTCGAAGACCTGCCTTGCCGTTCGATGAACACATTCGCTTGCGCCGTGCTCCTCGACCAAATGGTTCCCTTGTCAATCAAAGGTATCGGGTGTTAGTTGGTCCGTTTAGGCTTAAGGACATGGCTAGAGATAGTCTGCCTGCGGGGTCGCCCGCGGTTGAGCCGCTGCCGACTGCTCGCAGATATCACGACTATAACGGCTTCAGTTTGAGCTGGGAGCGAACCGTGCCCGGCGTGTACTGGCATCAGACCGATAGGGTGTTAGTGGCAGCGGTTCTCCGCCCAGCTCGGATCAGAATTGACGTCGGCAACAATCCCGCTGAAAACAGAGCCTCCGGACACTACGAATGCGCGGGTAAGCATGTATCAATCGTATCTGCCGGGACTGACTATGTCTCCCAATGGCGCGACGAGGGAGAAATCCTGCGATGGTTTATCCATCCGGTTATTGTTGACCGCGTAGCCTACGATTGTGGCAGGCGCGGTTCGGTCGAGATCGCGGACCGCTACATGATACACGATGCGATATTAGAGGATTTAAGCGAATTAACTTGCAGAGAGTCCAAACTGGGTTTACTCACTAAGTTATATGCGGAATCTATTATTACCGTGCTTGTCGTGCAACTCATCCGACACTACGCGACAGATCCTTACCCCGCGTCGATTACCGCGAGATCTTTGGATTCGCGTCGACTGCGAAAAATCAAAGAATATGTCGAAGCGCATCTCGATCAGGATCTTTCCTTGAACGAGTTAGCCGCGCAAGCCGAGATGAGTCCCCATTATTTTGGGGATTATGTTGATGTTGACAGAGAGGGGCGATAGGATGGCGGGGACGTGACAGGTCGGGCGAAAACCTAGAGAATCTCTGGCAAAAAGGCAATTTCAGAAGGCATGGGAAAGTAATATTTTCGGGGCGTGTTGTCAAGGCCCTTTTTGAATGCTTAAGTT
>DATLST010000302.1:0-2437 GCA_035534055.1 Candidatus Acidiferrales bacterium
CAAAACGACGGTTGCGGTTGGCCCTCAATCACCAGACCGCTAAGCTCGCCGCGCATTAGCGTGACGGTCCTCGACGAGTTGCGGTTGGCCCTCAATCACCAGACCGCTAATCTGTACGAAGGCTAGCCGTTCCTCTTAGCGGGATTTTTTGCGCTGAAGCGTGATCACGATAATCCAGTGCCCGTCTTGGCCCGAGTTGGCCCACCATCGCTGGAATGTACATCGCAGCTTCGGTTGCGCGCTTCTTGACATAAGCTTGTCTTCAAGCATCGAACATTGCCGCTCGGCTTTCAGGGTCACACGGTTTGATCGGTCGGCGTCAAACGTGACGCTAGACGAGTATGGACATTCCTGCTTGCATGCTTCTGATGGCAATCGACGGTAGTTAGTTTGCCCGGAGGGCGGCGCTGTCGGAAATCATGGAGCGCTTCGCAAATGATGGACTGGGTCACATTATTGGATGAGAAGCGCCTAAAGCGCCCGGATGCACCTAGCGAGGCAGGACGCAGTCCATTCCAACAAGACCAGGACCGCATTGTTTTTTCTGCGGCATTTAGACGCTTGGCGCACAAGACACAGGTTCATCCCCTGTCTGACAACGATCACGTTCACACGAGACTAACGCATAGTGTTGAGGTGGCTTCAGTTGGCAGATCATTGGGAACGATGGTCGGGGCAAACATTGCACCCGGGCTAGACGACAGCAAAATCACGGCTGACACATTTGGCTACGTCGTCCAGGCAGCATGCCTGGCCCATGACATCGGGAATCCGCCGTTTGGGCATAGCGGCGAAGACGCGATCGGCAGCTGGTTTCACCGCGATGGCGTGTCAGAAAAGATCTTCGGGCAGGACATGGAGGACGTGCAGAAGAACGATCTCAAGTACTTTGAAGGAAATGCACAAGGGTTCCGTATCCTGACGCAGCTTGAAAACAACCTTTGGGATGGCGGGCTTCAATTGACCTATGCGGTTCTAGGGACTTTTTCAAAATATCCACGATCGTCTGTCATTCACCCTATTCCAAATGATTCGTACGTCGGTGGCCGTAAGATTGGCTTCTTCGATGCAGAGAAGGAATACTTTACAGAAGTCGCACATTCCCTTGGACTCCGCGAACGCAACGCGCCGCTCCATTATTGGTGCCGCCACCCGCTCGCATTCCTTGTCGAAGCTGCCGATGATATATGTTACTCCATCGTCGATATTGAAGACGGATTCTCTCTCGGATACCTCAATTTCGAGGAGGCGAAGGAGGTGCTGGGTCCGATCGCCAGAGACGCCTGGCTCCGCGACGATATGGCACAACAAGAGGTGGTCGGGAAATTGCGCGCGGTAGCAATTGGCGAATTGATCAAAGAGGTCTCCAAAGCATTCATAGAAAACGAGCGGGCGCTGCTCGAGGGAACCTTCGAGGACGAGATTCTGAACAGGACCCAATACAAGGAAAACGTCAGGCGTGCAAAATCAGTCGCCCGTGAGAAAATCTACTGGTCAGAGCGTAAGACGAGGATTGAAATCGCAGCAACGGAAATACTAACGGGCCTTTTGGAGTTTTACTGCCAAGTGGTTTCGGACTTCGAGCACGTAAAATGGGATGCAACGAAGCTTTCGGGTCGCTCACAACAGCTGGCACGGCTCGTGCCGAATTTTGCCAAAGGCATCACGACGCGATACGACGCATGGTTACGAGTAACAGATTTCATTTCCGGAATGACAGATCGCTATGCATTGGACCTGTACCGGAAATTAAAGGGCATCTCAATTTAACCCCACGCTTCTCGGAGACACCAACGTTCTTAATCTGACATCCAGGGCTCGGCGATGGCCCCGACTGGGTCGAGATCGAGCGTGAGCCAACGATTGCCTAGTACCGTTAATCTGCCTGCGTGGTGGCAATGGAACAATCAGAATCCAGTGCCCAGTTTGACCCCGAGTTGGCCCACCATCGCTGGAATGTACATCACAAATTCAGCGCTATTCACTTTCGAAGCGAGTTCGCTCGCCGGCGCGACAGGACGCAATCGCCACCCTACGAGTTCTGGCCGCCGGGCGCGATCCGCGCGGACGGCTACGGACCCCCCGCCCGAGCGGCGACGCCGCCGTGGCGCGACCCTGCCGATCAACCGCATCGCCGAATTGCTGCCTTGGGAAATCGACGCCATCCGTCCTCGTGTCGCCGCCTGATCACTGGGTGTTAACCACCATGGCTCGGCACTCGCTCCGCTTTCGCGGCAAAAACCAAAGCAGCCATGAGAAAATGCCGTCGCCCCGCGCTGCGTTGGCTCCTATGATGCCGAAATGCTGGAGCATCTGAAGGAAAATAACTGGAACTGGGCCCAGAGGAGGGGCTCTGCCGATCCTGAGTTCTTCAAGCGACTGGAGGGGCAACAGGCGCCGGCCTATCTGTGGATCGGCTGTTCGGATAGCCGTGTTC
>DATLST010000303.1:0-36738 GCA_035534055.1 Candidatus Acidiferrales bacterium
ATCCTGGAAGCGTTCTCCGTGCAGATGTGCCAGGACCGTTTCGCGTTCCGCCGGAGCAAGAGCACGCGGTGGTGAAGACCTCGGCCTGCCCTTCGCGCGGAAGATCGACGCATGCCTCTGGCGATAGTGGGAAGCACGCGGCGCAACCAGCGCACGGCAAGCGGCTCGCGTGCCCACCGCAGTGGCCAGTTCAGTGACGGCGGCCATCAGGAGTTCTCCTCCGGGTCTTGTTCCGGAATCGGAGGGCCCAACAGCGCAGCCACTTTTTGGGGACGTCGATGATGATGTGCGCCTTACGCAGATCTTCGGTGAGCCGCGCATTCTAGCGCTGTAGCTTCAGATTTTCTTCTTGCAGTGGATTGCGCTTGGATTTCGGCCCGCGCTTCCGTGGAGTCAACGCCTCGAGGATGCCGTTGGCCCGCTCGCGCCGCCAAGTTGCCAGCAGTGACGAGTACAGTCCTTCGCGGCGGAGTAGCGCGCCAACGCCACCGGGTGTGGCGGCAGCCGCTTCGGCTTCTTGCAAGATACATTGTTTGTTTGTACTCCGCAGTGAAGGTACGGCGCTTAGGTCTGGCGACCACTTCGGAATCAAGCGGCGCGACTGGCCGGGAGCCCGCCCACTTGTCCACTAATTGCGATGGGTATGTCCATGTGGGTAGCAAACAAGCGGCAGTGATGAACGGTGCATATCAGCGGACCATGTGGTGGGGTAGTGCGCGGAGTCGAGGGGGAAATCACACCAGATGAGCTTGGCGTGCGGTAAAAGGCAGCAAGGGACCGGCGTTCCCAGAAGCACCAGTGCGGATCCACGGCTGTACGTAATTTCCTCGCGTCGACACCTTTGAACTACTGGGATCCGGCGCCGTTGACATCCTCACGAAAAAGTAGCGATGCCCCAGGCTGTAGAGGTGGAGACTCAATTCGAGCAGCAGAGCTCAACATATCTGGGTGCGCAGCAAATGGCCCAATGCACGAGCCGAGAGGTTTACGCTTCACTAAAGAGAACAGCGTTCCGATCAGAATCAGCACCGGTGATCCGTCGCGGGAACGCCCGCCGCATCTTGGCGCGCACTCCGTGGATGCGCCAAGTCTTCTTGCCGCGCCTGGCTAGAATCACGCTTTGCCCCGAGTTGTTGCCGAATGAATGTGTAATCTTCCCGCTGTCAAACTCGTCGTAGGCCAGCAGCAGACCCCGGGCGTGCTTGCGGAAAGCCGACTTCGACAATGACAGGCAAATTCGAGCAATCGTTCCGAGGGCCGTGTCGCGCGATCAGCAATAACAGGAAATGCCAGCCGCCTCCGCCATCTACTTCAACCTTTGTTTCCATGTCAGCGGTTCTGGCCTCTGGAAGGAGGAATCCGCACCGCAAAGAATATGCTGCCTGACTCCCTGCGGGGGCCAAGCCAGTCACATTGAATGTGACACAGAAGCGCGCCTTTTCTGCGTTTGCCGCGCAATCGGCGTACAGTCTGGCCCATCGCGCGTTGCTATTATGCGGAAGCGATGCGGAAGCGCGAGCGAACACAACATTGATTCAATCAGTCGCGGAAAATGCACAATGAAGCGGCAGCCCAGAAAATGCGATTTGAAACCGCCGTGCCTTAAGCGATCCATGAGCCAGTGCGTTACGACGAGGGATTGCGAGGCGGCCAGGGCTCAAGGAGCTGCTCTTTGCGGTAAATGAGAGCGTTGATGTCGTAGGGCGCGAGCTCGATGCTATGACCGTGGGTGATGGCGTCCGTGGGGCACGCCTCTACGCAATAACCGCAAAAAATACAGCGGGAATAATCGATGTTATAGGCTTTGGCGTAGCGTTCTCCCGCGGAAATGCGCTGGGCTTCGGTATTTTCCGCGGCCTCGATATAGATGCAGTTCGCAGGGCACGCCGCGGCGCACAGGAAGCAGGCTACGCATTTCTCGAAGCCGTTTTCGTCGCGCTGTAGTACGTGAATGCCGCGATAGCGCGGCTGGACGCTGGGCGGAACGTCCGGAAAGCTTTCGGTGGTCGTCTTGCGGAACATGGTCCGCAGCGTGACGCTGAAGCCCTTGTAAAGCGTCACAAAGGTTTCGCCGACTTCTCTAACAATGGATGCCATCGGGCCTCACTTTAGCAAAGTCTGCGCAGGCAGGCAAATAGCATTCGACGTTTGGATGCGATCGCAGGCGAGCCATGCCGTTTTGTCTCAGCCTGCATCATTCACCCGGCGGTGCGACGGGCGCAGGCTCATTCAAACGGCCCTTCCCTGTCATGGCCGCGATGATCTGCCGCCCGTGGAACCGGCCATTCTCGATGAAAATGTCCGAAGTCTGCCTGCCGCCAACGACCACCCCAGCGACGAAGATACCCGGCACGTTGGTTTCGAGAGATTCAGGGTTCACTTGAGGCCGGCGCGTTTCGGGATCGAGGCGAATTCCCTGCTGATCGAGGAAGGTGAAATCGGGATGATAGCCCGTCATGGCGAAGACCTGCACCGCGGGCACGGCCGTCTCGTGGGTGGAATTCCGCACCCAAACTTGATGGGGCTCGATGCGGGTCACGCGGCTGAGAAACATCGCGCGCACTTCGCCGGCGCGAATGCGATTTTCAATGTCTGGCTTTACCCAATACTTCAGGCTTTTGCCCATTTCACCATCGCGGTGAACCAGCGTGACGCGAGCGCCGCCTCGAAACAGATCGAGGGCCGCCTCGGCAGCGGAGTTCTTGCCGCCGATCACGACCACGTCCTGATTCCAGTAGGGGTGCGGATCGGTGAAGTAGTGGGAAACGTGCGGAAGGTCCTCGCCGGGAATCCCGAGCGGGTTCGGCAGGTCGTAATATCCGGTGGCAATGATAATTTTCGCGGCGCGATATTCTTTCCGCGCGCCGGAATCATCGCGTGTGTGGACAATGAAAGCGCCCTCCTTGCCATCGATGCGCTCGACGCGCTGGTAAAGCCGCGTCTCCACCTGGTAATGCTCCACGGCGCGCCGGTAATACTTCAAGGCCTCGGCGCGGGTGGGCTTGAAGCTGGCGATGGTCATGGGCAGGTCGCCCACCTCCATGCGCTCGGGCGTGGTGAAGAAATTCATGTTGGTCGGATAGTGATACAAAGAATTGCAGAGGCAGCCCTTGTCGATGACGAGCGAACTCATGCCCGCGCGCCGCGCCTCGATGGCGCAGGCGAGGCCTGTGGGTCCCGCGCCGATGCAAATCACGTCATAGGTATCTGGCATTTGATTAGTTTGCGATGAAGAGCCGATGAATTCAAGAGCGGCGCTTCCCTTCCGCCAAGGGAAATTCCGGTTGTTCGGATGCGCTGAAAGACGGTTTTAGACTCTCGAATTTAGGTCGAGTAATTTGCGCTTTTCGTCATGGCACCGAACTCCCGACCTTTTGCTTCAACAAGTGGGAAGGTTGGCAATCTAAATTCACTTACGGCCGCCGCTGACTGCTAAACCAGTCCTCAGACATAGATTTCTCGATCAATCGGAATGCGCGTTAACCTAATTTAAGGGTGTTTTGCTGAGAGCTTAGTGAGAGTTTTGCACCTTGCGAGATATATAATCCACATGAGCCTTATCGGCCTGCCGGACCCGTTTCGCGTCCTCAAAGTTACCTTCCTGCCTTGTGAGGGCACGTAGATAGCGCGGAAACATTCTGAGTATGAGCACTTCAATGTCGTGCATCATCTTTGGGTCACTTAGAACGTACCAACTGAAACGATCCCAAAGTTGTCCACGCCTCTTGCTGCGCTTCGCCTCTATGATTCGTTGTCGTATGTCGCCTTTCCCGACATAAACGGGCATCGAGCCGTCAAAGAGAATATAGACGCCGCGCCCACCTTGGCCGCTCTTAGGAATTCTGTTAATGTTTTCCTTGTTTCGAGCCCACATTGTTCCGTACTGAGTTACGACTTGCACCCTGTACTCCTCTCTCTAGTACCCCTCTTTCACCTATCTTCACTCGGTTTCGTGGCTAGATCAGTCGATCAGAACAAGGAGGGTAGCTCGTACAATCAGTTTTTTCATGTCTATTGCTCTCGCTTCAGATACTAGCAACGTACGTCACCGCAAGACTACCTGGACAAAAGCACAGGTGCAGCTAAACGAATAACTGCGGAAACTTGGGTGCAATGGCGCCCCCGAGAACCATTGTCTGAACTTCGCAGGGTTCGGGCAAGCACCCAAAGAAGTTACTGAGGATTGCGCGGTATATCGCGGAAGACAAAGTGCAACTGCAATTGCTCGAAGGGCTTGTCGTCGAGCCCGAAGAAAAAGTAGTCCTTCGCGGCAGCCTAAGGCGGTAACTACGCGGTGGGAAGCAAGGCCTCGGCTAGTTCGGCCTCGAAGCTGTCGAGTTCGCTTTGGCGCTCGCGAGTCGCTTCGAGCTTCTCCTGCTTCGCAACGAAGTAATGGCCGTCGCCCTGGAGCACTTTCGCGCTGAAATTGCCACCAATAAGAAGCGACGGGCGTCCGTAGATGCTGAAGCCGCCCGATCCCTGGGGAGAAAGCAGCGCCGCGCAGTTCCCTTTCCGCACGCCAATGTAGCTTTCGAACATGGGGAAAGCGACGATCTGAAAGCCGCGCACGTTAAGGCGATCGAGGACGGATGCCTGCTGAGGCGTGATCTCCATGACAAGCAAAGAATAGCAGGCAAGGGCGCGAAGGAAAATGCAGTTCACCGGAAACTTTTTCGCGGCGCGCGGGACGAATGCGGTATATTTTCGCGCGGCTCTTTGGCGTGGGTCGGGGTGGGTGCGGGTCGAGGCGATCCTTCGTCAGAATAATCCAAGGGAGGTCCAGGATGCGATCTTGGGAGATGGTTTCGGTGATGGCGCTTGCGGCGACGCTGGGAATGTCTCCGATGGCAGGCGCGCAAAGCGAGAAGCAAGCTGCGGCTACTCCGGCGGCCGCACAGGCGCCGAGCGCCGTGCCCAACATTTCCGGCGTGTGGAATGCGATGCGAGGCAATTACGACACAGCATCGTTCAGCAAAGGGGATCCTCCGATGACGGCGTGGGGCCTCGAGCAGTACAAAGCGGCGAAGCCCTCGCAGGGGCCCCGCGGGGTGCCGCTGAAAGACACGAACGACATGGTCTACCAATGCTATTCGCCCGGATTGCCCTACATCTATTTGCAACTCTTCCCCATGGAGATCGCGCAGACACCCACGGAAGTGATCGAGCTATTCGAATACGACCACAGCGTGCGCCACATTTATTTGAATCGAACGAAGCATCTGGACGATTTGGCGCCCACCTACATGGGCGATTCGATCGGGCACTGGGAGGGAAATACGCTGGTTGTCGACACCATCGGGCTCAACGATAAGAGATGGCTCGACCGCGTGGGGCATCCCGCGAGCGATCAGATGCACATCATCGAACGCATCCACCGCACGGATGCGAACCAACTGCAGGTCGACTTCACCTTCGACGATCCCAAGGCATACACCAAAACCTGGACGGCGACGATGCGCTTCCGCCCGCATCCGAACTGGTACATCATGGAAGATATGTGCATGGACAATAAAGGTTTTGAGTCTTTCGAGAAATAAATTGCAGGGACAATGCGAGGACGGAATCTTATTCGACGGCTAATCCTTATATTTCTCGCGAAGGCGCGGCGTGAGGCGAAGCATAAGCTGGACGCGCTCCACTTCGTTGACCCAATCGGAGAGGGTGGCTGCGAGCTCATCTTTGTCGGGCGCAACGATGCCGGTGGGACAGGACGGGCCGAGCTTGCGGACAGCGAGCGCGCGGTAGCGATGCAGGGTGCGATCGCCCGCGGTAGCGCACCACTCGAAATCCTCGGATAAAAATAAGACGACGGGGACGCGATTGCCGCCGTTCATGCGGACCTGTTCGACCAAATCGAGGTGCGAATCGCGATCGAGAAGGCGCAGATCGATTTTGCCATGGCCCGCTTCGGCGATTCGCTGGATGAGCGGACATTGTTGAACGCAGTCGCCGCACCAGATGCCGCTGACCACGAGAATTTTCATATCTCGCACAAAAGCGCCCAGAAGCTGCCGCTGAGGCTCCGAAAGCCAGACCGCTTCATATACCTGACTCCAGCGGCGCTGCTGCTCTTCGTTGCCTGAGTGGACGTATCGGTCGTAAGGGAGTGCGGCCTCGAATTTTTCCGCCAGATAAGAAGCTTTCATGATGGATGATTGTAGCTTGGGAGCGGCGTGAAATTACAATGGGAATTTACCTGCATCGAGCAGATGGGACTCCCGGAACAAAGCGGCCGCGAAAAAACGCAGAGCAATTGCTTCCTTGTGGCGACGTGAATTGATGTACGCTCCCGCAATGCCGCATTCCAACCTTGCGGCGAAGGCAGTGAGAAGATGTACGGGAGGGATGCGTGGTGAGGAGATGCGAATGACACCGGAAGAGAGCGAGCGTGGCCGAATGGAACGCCTGGCGCATGGGCGGACACCTTGGCGCACAGACGCGCTGGCGATTGCGACGCACAGGCGTGGCCGAGCGAGCGCGAGCACCCGGAGCAAATCTCGGAACAATGCTGGGGCAAAGGACGTGCGAGGCGACGCCAAGGTCCGCCCGGTGGATATTCACGCGCACTACTTCCCGCAGGCGTATCTCGACGTCATCGCCGAGGAAGGCAAACGCTTCCGGGTGGAATATCGCGTGACGCAACAGGGCTTCTACATCCAGACGGCCGCGCGCACCCAGGGACCGCTCCCCAGCAAAATTGTGAACTTGCAAGAGCGCATCGCCGCCATGGATAAGCAAGGGATTGCCGTGCAGGCCATGTCGCTGACAGGTCCCATGGCGCATTGGGGCGACGCGGACGTGTCGCACAAACTGGCGAGAGCCTGGAACGACTCGGCGAGCGCGGCGCACCGGGAATATCCCGATCGCCTGGTGGGCCTGCTGACGCTGCCGATGCTTTTCCCCGACAGAGCAGTGGACGAACTGAACCGGGCATGCCAGTTGCCGGGAATGCGCGGGGTCTACATGGGCACGAACATCGATCAGCACGATCTGGATGATCCGCTGTTCGAGCCGGTATTCGCGCGGATCGAAACGCTGGGGCTGCCGGTGTTTCTACACCCGCTTCAGGCCGTCGGCGGGCAGCGCACGAAGGCATTTTATCTCTCGAATCTCCTGAGCTTCCCTGTGGATACGGCCATTGCAGCGTGCCACCTGATCTTCGGCGGCGTGCTCGACCGCCATCCAAAACTCCAGATCTGCCTGCCGCACGGCGGCGGCGTGCTTCCGATTTTAACCGGGCGAATCGATCACGGCTGGCGCGTGCGGCCGGAACTCCAAAGCCTGGGATTGAAGAAAGCTCCGAGCGAGTACCTGCGGCGCTTCACCTACGATACGATCGTGCATTCGAAGTCCATTATGGAATTCGTGATCGGAGAAGTAGGCGCGGATCGAATCATGATCGGAAGCGACTATTGCCTGGATATGGGCTATGGGCGCCCCGTGCAATTCCTCGAGAAAATCGATGTCACTCGCGCCGAGCGAAACAGGATGCTGGGCGAGAATGCGGCGCGAATTTTGAAGCTCTGACTTGGTCTTCAAATAAAATACAGCTTTTTCGTTTCACCCGAATCAATCCTGCTAAGATATCTGGCGTGGAACGCAGTTCTAGTTTCGATTTCATTCTCGGTGTGATTGCTGTCGCATTGATTCCCGCCCCGCAAAGATCTCAACGCGCCGCTTTTGTCCGTCTTAGGCGCAACACTTTTCCGGCCAGAAGGTCAAATTTCATGGTACGCGGCTTTGCCTCTTTGCGAGGTGCGGAGCTGGTGGATAACAAGAGGGGGAGGGTGATGTTGAAGGGAAAGCGAAGTTCTGTCCGGCTGTCCTGGATTGTTTGCACAGTGATCGCCGTCTCGCTGGTACTTGCGGCGGCAAGCGCCGCGCAAGCGCAAGGCGGTGTGGGAGGGGTGGAGCAGCAGACCGGCGTCCCGAGCAACTCGGCGACGCTGCCCACTATTTTAAAAGGCGTCGGATTCTCGCAAGAAATCGGGGCGCAGATCCCGCTCGACGCTACGTTCAAGGACGAAACCGGAAAGACCGTGCAGTTGCGTGATTATTTCGGGAAAGTCCCCGTCGTCCTGATCATGGCGTACTACCGGTGCCCGGTGCTGTGCAGCGAGGTGATGAGCGGGGCGACGGCGGCCTTCAAGAAGACGGGCTTCCAAATCGGCCAGCAGTTCAAAGTTTTAACCGTAAGTTTCGATCCGACCGACACGCCCGATATAGCCACCGCGACCAAGCAAATCTACATGAAGCAATACGGCGACCCGAAAGCGGTGGCCGGCTGGCACTTTTTGACCGGCCAAGAACCGCAGATCAAGGAACTCACCGACGCGATAGGATTCCACTACAACTACGACCCGAAGACGCGACTCTTCGCGCATGCCGCCGGGCTGGTGGTGCTCACCCCGCAAGGAAAAGTGTCGAAATATTTCTATGGGGTGGGGTTCGTGGACCGGGACCTGCGGCTGGCCATGGTGCAATCGTCACAGAACAAGCTCGGATCGGTAACCGACCAGATTCTGCTCTTCTGCTGCTCCTACGATCCGTCCACCGGTAAATATCAAACGATCATTTCGCGAGTGTTGCAGTTGACGGGCGCCATCACGATCCTGGTGATTGGTGTCGGGCTGCTATTCCTGCGCCGGCTGGATTTAACGGGAAGAGGCGGAGGCGCGCGGCCCGCCTAATCCGCCCGGCGGACCGGGCCGTGGCCCGGAATGATCTGCGTGCTGCCGTTGACAACTTTGAGCAGCGCGTCGCCGGCTGAAACCATTCCGCCGATCCAATCGCCCGTGGAGTATTCGATAGACAGCATAGATGCCTTTGTCCGCGTCAGTGGCGGTAGCGCGGATTAGGCGGCGGAAGAAGAAAGGGCCCCTGATTCGATCTGTCGCAGGACGTCGCGCAGGGCGGCCGCCAGTTCTTCGTCGTTCACATGGCTCTTGCGGAATTGAATGCGCACGTGGAACGAATCATCGTCTGCTTTGTAGTCGAAGACGTAGGGCTGCGGGCGAGGGGCGGACTCAGCCTCTTCTTTGCGAGCGCGGCGGGCTTCGTCGCGCGTCAATCCTCCCTGGACGATGCGGTGCACCATTTCGTGCATTTTCTTTTCATTGGGCTGCCGGGCCACCTGCAACAAGAGCGACTTCGATACGATGGAGTTCTCAACGCACGCGCGACGCACGTCGTCGGGAATCACGCGAAGCGACATCGATTCCGTCACCGAGGAGCGCGCGCGGCCGATTTTCTTGGCGATATCGTCGTGCGTGTATTCGAAATGATCCGCGAGCCGCTGCAGGCCGTCGGCTTCTTCGAACGGCGTCAGATCCTTGCGCTGCAAATTTTCGATCAAGGCCAGCTCGAGAGTCTCGGCGTCGTCGGCGATTTTTTCGATGCAGGGCAGCTCGTGCAGGCCGGCGGCCTGCGAGGCATGGTAACGCCGCTCGCCGGAAATGATGTAGTAGATGTCCTCATGAGGCACGTAGCGCACCAGCAGAGGTTCGAGCACGCCCTTTTCGCGGATGGAATCGGCCAATTCTCGAACGTCGCCGATATTCTTGCGTGGCTGATCCGGATTGGGCCGGATTTTATCAATCGGGATCATGCGCCCGATGGATGCGCCGCTATAGCTGGTCAGCGTCTCCACATAATGCGCGTCATGCCGCATCTTGAGAGTGACGGGCAACCCGATCCTCTTCGACACGTTGTAATACCTCCTGGGCCAGTTTCTTGTATTCCTCGGCGCCGCTGGATTTGGGCGCGAATGAGAAAATCGTTTCCTTGTACGCCGGGCTCTCCTCCAAACGGACATTTTTGCTGATGCGCGTCTTGAAAAGTGTTTCGCCGAAAACCGCTCGAATCTGCTCGTGGGTATCGCGGGAAATGTTGGTCCGCTTGTCAAACAGCGTAATCACCACGCCGACGATCTTCAAATCCGGATTCGGGCGCGACCGGATTCGTCCGTAGGTCTCGAGCAAATCGTCGGTGCCTTCGATGGCGAAATAGGCCGCTTGAATGGGAATCAGCAGGTGGGTCGAAGCCACCAGCGCATTTACCGTCAGGATTCCCAGCGCCGGGGGCGTGTCCATCACGATGAAGTCGTAGTCCTTCACCACCGGCGAGAGAGTGTCTTTCAGTTTGAACGGCGCATCGAACTGGCCCGCCAGTTGCTGTTCGAGCCTGGCGAGAGCAAGCCGCGCCGGCGCGACGAACAAATAGGGGTCTTTCGTGGGCCGGATGACCTTGGCCATCTCCAGGGGACGTTCGGCGAAAATATCGTACATGGTGGCCGTCTGGATTTCTTCGGGCTTGAAGAACGCAATCGAAGCATTCGATTGCGGATCGAGGTCAATCAGGAGAGTCTTTTTCTTTTTCAGCGCGAGAGCGGCGGCAAGATTGATGGATGTAGTGGTCTTTCCGACGCCGCCTTTTTGATTGGCAACCGCTAGGACGCAGGTCAAGCCCTTGCCTCTCGCTCCCGTATCGCGGCCAAGTACATTGACATCAACCTCAGCCCGCACTCCCTGTACAAGTACCGACACTCTATCGAGAGTCACCGCCCGACTGCAAGCAAAAAGTGGCAACTAGCCGGAGCCGGCCCGGTCCTTTGCCACGCGGAGGGTGACGGTTCATTCCAGGTTGACGCCTGCACCTTAGAACCATGTGGTACGGCGATATGCCCGGTAGTCATCGCCAAATTTTTCTTCGAGAACCTTCGCTTCCCTGCGGGCGCGGATCACCTGCGTGGGCACAAGCACCAGCAGGAACAGTAGCCACCATGGCCGGTCAACCGCGAGCACGAACCCCACGATCCAAAGTGTGCCGAAGATATAGACGGGGTTTCGAACCTTGGAGTAAAGCCCGCGCGTAACCAGGGCGGTTGCTTTCGGACGGACGGAAAAGGATTTCCCGAGTTGCAGCCGCGCCGTCGCCCAGAGCGCGAGTGACAGAATGGCCAGAACCAAACCGGCCACAAGTCCAGCCGTGAGTGGGCGCTGGAGGCAGTATCCAACCAAGAATGCACTCCCAAGGGCCGCAATCAGTACATTAAGGTAGGTCTTCAATATAGGTCTTCGATAAGGTGGTTAGCCGTGGGCTCATGGCTGTGCTTCTGGATCCCAGGATATTGCTTTCCAAATCCTGGCTTGGATCATTATACAATTTGTCGAGAGCAACGATCCTGGCCATGGTAACTAATGCCTTCCGTAACCGATATAACATTCATCTTGACTTCGGCGTGTGCTTGCCCCAAGATCAAAAACCCTTGGACCGTGGCACAGGCCCCAGCTATCTTCATCATTGAGCCTGTCACGACTATGGACACATCTTACGACATCTTTTGCAAGCTCCCGGCAGGCGAAATTTTGTGGGTCGAAACCGCCGGCAGTCTGGAACAGGCAAGGGAGCGCGTAGCCGAACTCGTTGCAAACGCACCGGGCGACTACACCATTTTTAATCCACGCTCGGCGGAATTCGTCGAGCCGTTGGCAAAATCCGCGAAGGCTGGTCACGGGTCTTCCGGCACGAATTTGTGAAGTCATAAGTAATTTGGATGCGGGCCGCCGCGCCTGATACACTCTCGCTTCCCGCGGGAGCTCATGGCCGCAGAGAATTCCATCGAACCTGCCTCACTTGATCGGTCCCTTGTGGCTCCCCTGTGGCACACGATCGTGTTTCTGATCGTCGTCCTTGGCACTGGCTTGTTGCAGGGCTATCAGCAGCCGAAGTTGGCTGCAATCCAGCTTCGGTCTCGCCTGCCGCTGTATGCCAGCATGATCGTCTTCGAGCTTATTTTGCTGGCCTACGTGTGGCTGTTGGGCCTGAGGCCCGCCGGCAAGCGCTTGCGCGATCTGATCGGCGGGAAATGGTCGAGCCTGAGGGACGTACTGAGCGATATCTCTGCCGCTATTGTTTTCTGGGTTCTCGTAGCGGGCGTTCTGATCGCCCTCCAGAAAGTCTTGGGCGGAAGCACCGCTGAAATGAAGGCGGTAAAGGTCTTGCTTCCCCAGACTTTCCCCGAAATGGCCGCCTGGATCATTCTCGCCAGTACCGCCGGTTTTTGCGAAGAGGTTGTTTTTCGCGGCTATCTGCAAAGGCAGTTTTTTGCAATGACGGGAAGTTTGAACCTTGCCGTGGTACTCCAGGCAATTGTCTTTGGCTCCGCCCATTTGTACCAAGGCACGAAAAGCGCCCTTACGATAACAATCTACGGCGCGATGTTCGGCATCCTGGCGGCCGTAAGAAAGAGCCTTCGCCCGGGAATGATCCAGCACGCGGGCCAGGACATTTTCTCTGGTATCGCCGGCAGCCTGCTCGCCAGAAGGCACTATTTCTGAGTGCGATTACGATTTTGTGTTCAGTGTGGCCGTGGGGTAAAAAGCGAAGGGCCTTCAGCGAAACACGGAAAATCCCAGGCAACTACATCTACATCTTGTACCGGCCCAGATCCTCGTCGTTGAGGTTCTCGAGCCATTTGCGCAGCTCCTCGTTGGAGCTTTTCTCGGAAACGATGCTTGCCATCTTCGAATTCTTGAGCACCTGATCTTCCACGAAGATCGGGCAATCGAGGCGAAGCGCCAGCGCCAGGGCGTCGCTCGGGCGCGAATCCAGGGACATCGTCTGCCCCTCGCGCTCCATCCAAATCAGAGCGTAGAAGGTGTCGTCCTTCAGGTCGCACACCACCACTTTCTGCACGTGCACGCTCAAGCCGGTCAGCACGTTCTTCAGCAAATCGTGGGTCATCGGCCGGGGCGTCTGCACCTTTTCGATTTCGAGAGCGATGGCGTTGGCTTCGTAGATTCCCACCCAGATGGGCAGCACGCCGGCGCCCTGGGCTTCCTTGAGCACTACCACGGGCATATTGGTCACCGGGTCCATCATCAATCCTCGGATTTTGACCTCGAGTTCCATGGCGGCCTCCCTTAGGTCGAGCCCTCGCCCACGAGACTGTTCGGCCCCGAGCGCGTAATTTGCACCTGAATGTATTGTCCCAAAAGATTTTCACGAGGCGAAGTGAAATTTACGACGCGATTACTCGTCGAGCGTCCCGCCCATTGCCCGCGCTCGGCGTGCCGGCCGTCCACGAGCACTTCGAAACACTCGCCGATGAGCTTTTCGTTGCGCGCCGTCTGGATCTGGCGCTGCCGGCCTTGCAAAACGGCCAGGCGCCTTCCCTTCTCTTCTTCCGGGATCGCATCCGGCATCTCGCGGGCGGGCGTATTCGGGCGCGGAGAATATTTGAAGGAGAACACGCTGTCATAGCCCACCGCGTCGAGAAGCGTCAGGGTGTCTTCGAAATCCGCCTCGGTCTCTCCGGGGAAGCCGACGATAATGTCGCTCGTCACGCTGATGGGTCGGCGGGCGGCGCGGATCCAGGAAATTTTTTCCAGATATTCCTCGCGGCTGTAAGTGCGGCGCATGGCCCGAAGCAGGCGCGTGGATCCGGATTGCACCGGCAAATGGAAGTGGTCGCAGAGCTGCGGGGTGGCATCGACCGCGGCAACGATCTCGCGGGTGAAATCGTTCGGATGCGACGTGGTGAAACGCACCCGGCGGATCCCTTCGACCTCGGCCACGGCGCGCAGCAGTTCGACGAAATTCCATCCGCGCGGCGAGGGATCGCGATAGGAATTCACGGTCTGGCCCAATAATTGGATTTCGGTATAGCCCTCATCGGCCAAGCGGCGGACTTCGGCGAGGATCGATTTGCTCGGACGGCTTCGCTCCGGACCGCGCGTATGCGGCACCACACAGTAAGCGCAGGAATAATTGCAGCCTTCGATGATGGTCAGATAGGCGCGAATGGGATTGTCGCGGCGCGTGACTTCCGTCTCGAAGGTTTCCTCGGTGTCAAGATCGAGTCCCATCACCCGGCGACCACCCGATTCGAGCTCGGCCATAAGCTCCGGAAGCCGCCGATAGCTGGCCGATCCACAGACGAGGCTGACCCACGGGGCACGTTCGAAAATTTCTTCGCCTTCCTGCTGCGCGAGGCAACCCAGCACGCCAATCACTTTGCCTTGGTCGCGTGCGGCGGTACGCCATTCACCCAGTCGCGAAAAAACCTTGTGTGCCGCCTTTTCCCGAATGCTGCACGTGTTGTAGAGGACCAGGGCCGCCTGCGCCGGACTATTCACCGCACGATATCCGCGCGCCAGCAACACGCCGGACACTTTCTCGGAGTCGTGCACGTTCATCTGGCATCCAAACGTCTCGATATAGAAGGATTTCCCGTCTTTGGAAGGTGCAAACGCGGCATCGAAAGGCGTATTTTCGCGCGAGATGCAATCTCCTTGCGGGAGCGTCGCGATTTGCTTGCCGCCGGAGAGAGCTTCGATTCCAATGTCAAAAGTCTTATTCATCTGTCTATTCCATCGATCCCATCGATTCTAGCACACTGGAATTCACCGGCTCGGCAATCGGGATTCCGATTGTGGCGGCATTCAGCAACTGGCTGTGCGCGGAGAAGTTCTTCGCCCCATTATTTGCGCCAAACGGTCTTCAGATACGCTGCGCGCGCCTAGCGATGCGCGAAGCTAATTTGTGGTGGAATAATGCGAAATCCTGTGTGTCGATGGATCGCCCAGATAGGCCCCGGGCGTCACGCCGAATGACTGGCGAAACACGTCGATGAACGCGCTGACGCTCCGATAACCCACGGCCACGGCGACATCGGTGACCGATTCACCCTTGGACAGGCGTTCGAGAGCGGCGAAAAGCCGCGCCTGCTGGCGCCACCGGGCAAACGTCATGCCTGTTTCCTTGACGAAGCTCCTCGTTAAAGTTCTTTTCGACATGGCCGACCACCGCGCCCATTCCGCAATCGTGCGCGTATCGCCGGGTTCTTTTCCCAAGGCTTCGAGAATACGCATCAACCGCTCGTCTTTGGGAACGGGTAGGTGCATGCGCTGGATCGAGGCCGACGCCAGTTCATCCTGAAACACCTTGACCAGCCTTCGGTCCGAGGGCGTAAGGCTTTGGCCGGGACGCCACGCCGCGAAGCGGTCGATCAGAGCGCGCAACAGGCCCGAGACAGCCAGCACGCACGGCTGGGCAGGCAGTCCCGCGCACAAGCTCGGCAATACGAAAATACACCACCCGACGACGGGGCCGGAGGTTCGAACCGAATGCGTCTGGCGGGGAGGAATCCAGGCGCATCCGTGAGGCGGAAGCACCCAGGTGCCGGATTTCACCTTCACATTGACTAATCCAGACCGGAGCGAGAAAAGTTGCCCGCGGGAATGCGAGTGGGGCGGCAAGTTCCGATCCACGGGATCGGTGAGGCTGTAGCCCAGCAGAGGTATTGAGCTTCGCTCGATATCGAGCGAAGCGATGGGAGACGGCCAAGATTGACCCATTTCCGACAAAATTCGTCCCAATACCGTTAGCGGATTTGAAACAAGCGGGGTAAAGTATCGCACACGAGCGAGAATTTGACTTGTTGTAATTTGGTCTCGAAAACCGGTATAAAACTGGCGCTCCAGGAGGAACCCCATGAGCCCGATCACGCGGCGTGAGTTTGTGAAAGGGGCGGCGCTGGCTCCCCTCGCATTGACACCTTTGACCACTCTGGCGCAGCAGGCGGCGCCAACGGATCGATTCGACATCGTCGTGGCCGGTGCTGGACACAACAGCCTGGTTTGCGCGGCCTACCTGTCAAAAGCCGGGTATAAAGTTCTGGTCCTGGAAGGCCGTCCAACGGTTGGCGGCGGCTGCAAGACGGCGGAAGTCTGTCTGAGAGGCTTCAAGGAAGACCTTTGCTCGTCGGTGCACGGAGGCATCCGCGAAAACCCTCTCATCCGAAACAATGAGCTAAACCTGCGGGACTACGGCTACGGCGAATACATCGATTCCGATCCGGTGATGCACATACCGTTTCTCGATGGAGCGTCCATTACCGTTTGGCGCGACCTTGATCGCACTTGCGAGACAATCGCCAGAGTCTCCAAGCCGGATGCGGCGACCTTCCGGCGGCTGGTGGCGGAATACAAGACATACACCACCGCCAGGAGCGAAGACGCAGCGGGACGCGGAGCAAATACGGGCGCCGGTAAAATTCCCCACGCAGGAGTGTGGCAGAGGCGTTTTGCCATGTCTGGCTACGATCTGGTCCACGAACTTTTCGAAAGCGACTATCTCCGCCGAGGCAGTCTAGTGTGCGGCCATTTTGGGTCGGTTCCTGGCGGAGAGCCGGGCACCGGAGGGCAGGCATTCTCGTTGGTCACGCAACAGCTTAACGGACGGGCCGTGCCCAGAGGCGGGTCGGGCACTTTGAGCGAATCGCTGAAGCGCTACGTGGAGGCCCACAATGGCGTGGTGCAAACGAATAAGCCCGTGGAGCGGCTGATCGTCGAGGGCGGAAAATGCACGGGCGTCGAATGCACCGACGGCAGCACGTATCGCGGCGAAAAGGCCGTGGTTTCCACGATCCATGTCAAGCACCTCATCAATATGGCGCCGCGCGAGTTGTGGGGCGAGGATTTCCTGGAAGGTGTCAGGACGTTTCAGCCGGAAAACGCCATGCTCAGTCTTCACTATGCCACGAGCGAGCCTCCCAAATATCCACTGGCCACGGGTGGAACGATTTCAACCTGCGAGGCCGCCATTGCCCCCCGGCTCGACTACTTTCTCCTCATGAATTACACGAATGCTCGCGGCGAAATTAACTTTGACGATCCTCCCGGTCTTCAAATTGTATCCCCCAGCGTTGTGGATCCCACTCGCGCTCCGGCCGGCTATCACACAGTCAAAATCGAGAGCAATCTGCCCTACGCGCTCAAGGAAGGCCCCGAGCACTGGGACAGTATCAAGGAACAGGTCGCCGATTGGCTTCTGAACCACCTCCGCAAATTTGCGCCAAATCTTACGCCGGACAAGATATTGGGCAGGTTCCTCGAGAGCCCGCTCGATATCGAGCGGATGAACCCGTCGATGTGGCGCGGAAGCGCGCATGGTGGCGCGAGCCTCGGGGGACAGTCTGGGAATATGCGTCCCGTCCCCGGATGGGCTAATTACCGCATGCCCATTACCGGTTTGTATCAAACCGGCTCCTGCACGGCTCCGGGCGGCTCCATTACCGGAATGCCCGGCCGCAATGCAGCGGCGGCGATGTTCAAGGATTTCGGCACCAGCATTGAAGAAGTGGTGAGCAAGCCTGACAACAAGAAAGCGTAGCAATTTCCAATAATACGCGGTCTCGCGAACAACGAGAGGTGCGTCTTTGAAACTAAAACTTAGAAGCTTCGCCACGCTCGCGGCCGTTTCGCTGCTCTCGGGATCTTTTTTCGCAGCTTCCAGCCTTCCGGCACAGGAATCGGCGGCTCCCGCGACTGTGAAACAGGAGGTTCCCGATAATCTGGCGCATCCCGCGCCTCCCGTGCAGCCGATTCCCTACAGCCACAAGACCCATCTTGCGCTGGGGCTGACGTGCGCCACGTGCCACACGAATCCCGACCCTGGGAAGATGATGACATTCCCGGCCACCAGCAAGTGCATGCAGTGCCATGTCGCGGTGGACAAAGACAAACCCCCCATCCAGAAGCTCGCGGCGTATGCAAAATCGGGCGAGCCCATCCCGTGGGTGCGCGTCTATGTGGTCACGCCAGGCGTAACCTGGACCCATCGCAAGCATCTGGATGCGGGAGTGAAGTGCGAAGCCTGTCACGGACAGGTGGCTCAGTTGAGCGCCATGTCTGAAACCACCAGCGTGATGTCCATGGGCGTGTGCATCACTTGCCACGAGGCCCATAAGGCTCCCACAGTATGCACCACGTGCCACGTGTGGCCGTCCACCCTTCCGAGCGCAGGCACCCAATAGGCCGCCTCGAATACATTCCCGGATGCGCTCGCTAATGAGCATGAAAAAAATGGTGTGTTAGTGTGATCCATCCTTGGTTCGTGGCTTTTTTCTCTTGGCCGGCTTCGCCCCTGGCCATCGAAGAAATCCCCACGCATGAATCTTTCGTGGTATATCGTTTCGGACACAAATATTATCCCGCCATTGAATCCTGAGTTTGACCGCATGTAATGCGTGTGCTAGGTTGTTTTTGGGGCAAGTTAGTAATCCTTTTTTCTGGGGGGAACGATAATTCCTGGTTTGGCATTCCTTCTTTTTGCCAGTCCGCTCACCTTGCTGGAGCAAACGAGCGGGGTTGCGCGCGTTATCCTTGGGGTTCTGGTTTTTCTCTCCATTTTTTCGTGGGCCATCATTTTTCAAAAGTCGGTTCAGCTCGGCGGCGTCGATCGCAAGACAACTAGGTTTTTACAAATGTTTCGAGCGGGCGGCGGCTTGCCTAACCCCCGAACGCTCCGGGCGGGATCGGGCCGAACTCCGCTCATCGCCGTCTACGACGCAGGCTACGCCGAGCTCCAGGCGCAGATGAACGGCACAAATCCTGGAAGCGCAAAAATAAAGAACACCAGCGCCGTCGGCGTCGAGATGCAGGTGGCCGCCGGTGACGAGGTGCGCCGGCTGGAAAGCGGCATGTCCTGGCTGGCCACGATCGCATCCGTTTCGCCTTTCATTGGATTGTTCGGCACGGTCTGGGGCGTGATGGACGCATTCGCGGGCCTGGGTGACGCGGGAACGGCCAGTCTCCGCGCCGTGGCGCCTGGAATTGCCGAGGCGCTGATCACCACCGCCGCTGGCCTTTTCGCCGCCATACCGGCGCTCATCGCTTATAACCACTATCTCCACGGGATCCGTGGCGTAGCGACGCGAATGGAAAGTTTCGCCTCGGAGTTCGTCTCCAAGATCGAGACCCTGTACAGTTCTTAGAGCCTCCTATGCCGCAGATCCAGCGCGAAATCGGCACCTCCCTTTCGGAAATCAACATGGTGCCGTTTATCGACGTCGTTCTCGTCCTTCTCATCATCTTCATGATCACCGCGCCCATCCTTCAATCTGGCATCGATGTCGACGTGCCGAAAACAAAAACCGTGAAGGAACTGACGCAGGTGCGCATGGTGGTTACGATCGACCGCTCGCAGCGCGTGTACTTGAACGACAAGCCGGTCAACATTCACGAAATCGGCCAGCAAATCGCGTCCCAATCTCGCGATATTACGCATCAGGCCGTCTACGTGCGGTGCGACGAGACAATCCCCTTCGGAAGCTGGGCCACGGTGGTGGACGCATTGCGCCAGGCCGGCATCCAAAACATCAGCGTGGTCACGCAGCCGCTCAACGGGCGGTAATTATTGTGAGGAAATGTCAACAGCCGCTGCATCTCGGACGCCGGACGGGTTCAAAACGCCGCTTTCCGTTTCCGTGCTTCTGCACTGCGCGCTGGCGGCGGCGGTGGCGTTTTCGATGATCCACTCGCATAGCGGAGATTCCTGGGGCGGCCCGGGCGGTTCCGTCACGGTCGGGTTAGTCGGCAACGTTCCCGCCATCCCGCTGCCCCATCCGGATATTTCCACCACGAGCCGCGTGGTCGATAATTCCAAGGGCCTGTATAAGGCCGAGCCGCCGAAGGTTGAGCCTCCGCCGCCCGACGCGCTGCCCATCCCAAAATTCCAGCACATCAAGCCGCCGCCGAAATATGTGACGCGGCCTTCGAAACTTCTTGAGAATCCCGCGCCGCCCCCGCCCAACGCCGTTCCGTATGGGCAGGGCGGGTCGCCATCGATTCCGACTACGTCCTTTGCCATGGGTCAGGGGACCACTCAAGGCGGTCTGAGCTTCAATGGAGTCAGCGGCGGGGATTTCGGCTCGCGCTTTTCGTGGTATGTCGAAGCCGTGCAGCGGCGCGTAAGCGGCAATTGGTTGCAGTCTACCGTGGATCCGAACGTCTCGGTGGCGCCGCGCGTGATCGCTACGTTCACCATTCTGCGCGATGGTACGGTTACGAATATTCAGATCACGCAATCGAGCAACAACTATTCGGTCGACAATTCGGCGGTTCGCGCGGTGAAGCAATCGAGTCCTTTCGCTCCGTTGCCGGCGGGATATTCGGGTTCGAACGTCAATGTGGAATTCTGGTTCGACTTTCACCGCTAGGCAGCCGAGGAATTGCCACCGGCATCTAAGCTCGCGTTCGTTTCGCGAGAAAAGACCGGCGGGCGAGGGTGCCCTGCTCCAGAATCAAGCGATGTTTTCGGAATCATGGAGGTTGTCATCGATCCTGCGGTCATTCCTGAGAAGTGTGAAGGACATTTTTTAATGACACGAATTTTAACGACACGAAAAGCTGCTTTCTTCTCCGCTTGTTTCATCGCATTGGCCATTTTAAGTCTGCTTTGTCCCCTGCCCTCCGCGGCGCAGGATTGGTTCAAAACCGGCACGGGCCTGGGAGTCACCAAGGCGCGGCTCGCCGTTCCCGACATCGCCGCGCGATCGGCCGCGGCACAGCCGCTCGAAAAGACCTTTCACGATGTCCTTTGGTCCGACCTGGAATATTCCGGCATTGTGGACATGGTCAGCCCGAGCTTCTACCCAACGACAGTTCCCAGCCAGCCGAGTGAAATGAAAGCCGCCGACTGGGCCGCCGCGCCCGCGAACGCCTACATGGTTGCCTATGGCAATATGACCGTCGACGCGTCCTCAATCGCCGTCGCCGGGTATCTCTCCGACGTGCACAACCCGTCCGCTCCTCTCGCCCTGCAAAAAATTTATCGCGGCGCCGCAACGGATAATGACGCTCGCCATCTTGCGCATCAGTTCGCCGACGACATTATCGGAATCCTGAGCGGCGGGCTTACCGGGATCGCGCAGACGCAGATCGCCTACGTCAGCACGAAGAGCGGCAACAAGGAAATTTGGGTCATGGATTACGACGGTGCGAACCAGCACCAGGTGAGCCACATCCGGTCCATTTCGCTCACGCCTCGGTGGTCGCCCGATGCCTCGCGCATCGCGTTCACCTGTTACATGCCTTTTCGAGGGGTCACATCGGCCCAGATCTGCATTTACTCGACCGTGTCCAACCGTTTGATCTCCTTTCCCCGCTATCGTGGAACGAACAGTTCTCCCGCATGGTCGCCCGATGGCTCGCAGATCGCGTTTATGTCCAGCCAGGGAGGCGATCCGGAAATTTTCGTCGTGGATACCGACGGAGCGCATCTTCACCGGGTGACGTTCGCGGCAGGCGTCAGCACATCGCCTGCGTGGAATCCCAAGACCGGCAAGCAGATCATCTTCGTCAGCGACCGCGGCGGCGCCCCCATCCTTTATCTCGCGAACTCCGACGGCACGAACGTCCAAAAAATCGACCTCCCGGACATGGGTTACGTCATCGATCCCTCATGGTCACCAAATGGACAATTGATCGCATTTAGCTGGCGACGCCCGAGCGGGAATTACGATATCTACGTGATGGACATCGTGAGCCACCAGTTGGTGGAGCTTACGCGTGACGCGGGTCGCAACGAGCGGCCGAGCTGGGCGCCCGACGGACGGCACTTGGTTTTCGAGTCGACGCGCACGGGAACGAATCAGATATGGTCCATGCTGGCGGATGGCAGCCAGCCACGTCAGCTGACCTTTCAGGGACAAAACGAATCGCCGAACTGGTCTCCTAAATGAACGAGCGGTTTAGGGAGGAGCAATCCAGGCGGGATTGTAGCAACGGCCCGATGCGCCGCGCTTTCAGCGGTGATGTCTGTACCCATGAAAGAACCTGAAACGAAAATGACACATTGATCCTGAGCCGGTCTCGGTTTTTGCGGGCTTGGTCCGGGAAGCGCGCTCTGCCGCGCTCTCAAGATTCGCCGTCGGCAAGTGGTAACGAGGTTTTCTTGTTCGGCGGTGAGTACAACGTTTGGATTCATGCTTTACGAGTAAAAATTCATTCTCGACATTCCCCGAAAGCCCTCACGGGGAACGTCGAAGGAGGCAGTAGGATGCAGCACGGTACTCTTCGGAAGTTTGTACTGCTGGCAGGATTTGTCGCTTTTGTGATATTCATCGGCGGCTGCAAGAAGCACGTTGCAGCTCCGCCACCGGCTTCCGCTCCGGCTCCGCCGGCTGCGCAGCCCACTGTAACGCTCAATGCTTCGCCATCCTCGATCACACCGGGGCAGTCGGTGACGCTGTCGTGGTCATCCACCAACGCCACGGACCTGGATATCGAGCCGGGCGTCGGAAAAGTTGCGCCGGAAGGTTCCACTCCGGTGTCGCCAACCGAATCAACCACCTACACCATCACCGCGAGCGGGTCGGGCGGAACTGCCACGGCCAGCGCGCGTGTGGACGTAAATTCTGCCGCGGCGCCGGCCGAGTCATCCGGACCGCCTAACGTCAGCCAGCTGTTCGACCAGAATATTAAGGACGCGTACTTCGACACGGACAAATCCGATCTGGCGCAGCCGGCGCGCGATGCCCTTACAAAGGATGCGGAATTCCTGCGCTCTTATCCGCAGGTTCGCGTATCGCTGGAAGGACATTGCGACGAGCGCGGCTCAACCGAATACAACCTGGGTCTCGGCCAGCGCCGTGCGGATGCCGCGAAAAACTACCTGATCTCGCTCGGCATCACCGGCGACCGGATCGAAACCGTAAGCTGGGGCAAGGAGCGTCCCTTCTGCACCGAGCACAATGAAGCGTGCTGGCAGCAGAATCGCCGCGCCCATTTCGTCTTGGCTCATTAGAACCGTACTCCGGTTTGGGCAGCAACGCGCCGTGGCTGCCCAAACCGGTTTTTGGGCTCGGGGATTTGCCCGAGATCGCCGCCGTCCCGGCGTAATATCCGTGTCACAATAGTCCGGCACGATGATTTCACGAGATCGTTCAGCGTAAAGATTCGGCATAATGGTTCCACGGAATCGTCGGAGCGCGCCAATTCGATATGAAGTTCGGTACGGAAGCTCGATACGGAAGTTCGATGCGAAGTTCCATATGGAAGCTCGATATGGAAGTTCGGACGGCAGGCCAGACGGTAGCTCAGTCGGTCGGTAGCTCAGAATGATCGGAATGTTCGGGCGCTTTCGGCCGCGCGCCGCGAGCATCCGCCGATTTTAAGTAAGGAGGCTTCCTTTGCGCAAACAATGGTTCGTGCTTGCAATCGCGGCGATGTTTTTCGGCGCCCTTGGCGGGACGATCCTTGCCCCGGAGCCCGCGGGCGCGGTGGCGAGAGAAATCATCGAGCTTCAGCAGCAAGTTTCGCAGATATTGCAGTCGCAGCAGGACATGCGCAGCGCGCTTGATTCCAACAGCGCCACGCTGAAGACTCTCATCCAGCAGTCGCTCGACGGCGTGAACCAGCTCAATGGGCAGATGGGTTCATTGCAGAAGATCGTCCAAGAAGTTCAGGCAAACACCGGATCGAGCATCGGCTCCATGACCCAGCAGACGCAGGGAATTTCCGACAATTTGCAGGATGTTCAGGCCCGCGTCGCCAAGCTCTCCCAGCAAATGACCGACATTCAAAATTCCCTCCAGAGCATCGACGCGAAAGTTTCCGGCAACGCCCCGCCTGCATCGGGCGCCCCGGCGGTTCCCTCCACCCCTGGCGCGGCGGCGCCGAACGCGCCCGCTCCCGATGGGTCCACTCCGGGTCCGGCGGCGAATTCGGCTCCTTCCGCGATGCCGCCCATTTCCGCCGACACGCTCTATCAAGATGCCCTGCGCGATTTTACGAGCGGCCACTACGATCTGGCGCGCCAGGAGTTTTCGGACTACATCAAGAATTTCCCCTCGAACGATCTCGCCTCGAACTCGCAGTTCTATCTGGGCGAAATCTACTACGCGCAGAACGATTTCAAGGATGCCATCTCCGCCTACGACGACGTTCTAACGAACTATCCCAGAAGCTTTAAGCTGGCTTCCTCTTTGTACAAGAAGGCCACGGCGGAACTCGAGCTTGGCTTGAAAGCTTCCGGCATCCGGGACTTGCGCGAGGTCGAGCGGCGCTTCCCTGGCTCCGACGAATCCCGTCGCGCCCACGCGAAGCTCCGCGAAATCGGCGCTTCCGCCGCGCCTCGCACTCCCCGCTGACGCGTCCACGCCGTGTCGCCTTCCGGCGCACCGCGGAAGCTGTCTCGTCCCATTCCCTGGCACGCTGCCGTCATGCCTGAACCCGCTATATAAAACACGGCCGTCGGGACTGACCCTCGTGTCCATGGCGGGTGGCCGGCCTTTAGAGCGCTTTTGAAGCGAAGGGTGCCCCAGTCTTCGGCTTTTTGAAGGCTGGGGCTTTTGACGTGAACCCTGTGCCGAGGATCAGCTCACGGGATCGATGCGGACCAAGCCCGGATTTGTTTTCGCGTGGAACGAAAAGCTGCTCCAAGGCCAGTCCTTGGGATGAACAGCCAGGTTTCTCTTCCAGGGATTCATGTGCATATACTGGAGTTTCTCGACGAACTTCTTCTGACTCCACACGCAATCGCCGGTAACGGCTACAGGTGATGAAATGGAGATGGCCTTCTCCGTAGCGGCGTTTCAATCCCTTTGGCATGAACAGAAACCCCGCCATTAACCCAAATGGCGGTAACAGAAATTGCCTATTCTCTGGAACATGAAGTTGGGGACTATTCTGGCAACGAATCGAGCGGCGCGATAGCCCGCGGAGTAAGAGGGATGTTTCTTCTTCGCCGTGCTCCTTGCGTCTGCCCCCGATGGAACGGCGAAATAAACCAGATCTTCCTCAATGGCTCCCCATCGCCTCTTGTAAACAAGCAGCCCCTCATCCGTTACAGACGTACGCCCGAAACTGAAAGTCTTCGCTCCCGCCGTGTGCGCAGCCTGAATCGTCTCCCAGTAGAGGAGTTGATTCGCGCCGCGCGTGGCGTCATCCGTGTTGCCGGAATATTCCGCAATCTACAGATCCCTGGCGGTGAGAACGAGATGGCAGGCGACTGGCTTTCCCTCGTGCAGGGCCAGAAAAATCTTCATGTGTTGGGGCGACAGGTGAGATCGCATCGCCGCAATAAAGTGGAAGGGCATGGGTGGCAGACTCAGCCGGCGTCTCGTCGGGACGAGAATGTCGTGGCAGATTTTCACGCCCTCGTTGTCTTTTGCTTCAATAGCCACAACTCCCGCCTTGCGTGCCTTCGCAACCATCTCGCGGATCGGCGACTTCGCAAAAGTGCCGAAGAGCGCTCCCATATCCTTATCGAGAGAGAGATAGTGATGCCTGTAGGTGCATGTAGCCGCGAAAGAGTCGGTGGCAAACGGCCGCGCCGTGGTTCTGATCCGCAGTTCCAGTGGACGGCGAGACGTCTGTCGGCAGAACTCTTGAATTTACGGCAAAAGCTGCTCGAATCCCGCAACGGATGAAATCAGCGGTTCGCAGAAGGAAGCGAAGGGAACGCTTACAGCGCGGTTACCCAGCAGCCAGCTTTTTACCGTGTAGATCGGCAAGCCCGCCCGGATCGCCCCGGTCGAGCTATCCCGTAGCGCCAAAAAGCGTCCACGAATGTGAGGGAACGCCTGCTCGATCGCTCGCTTCCAGGATGCGCGATGATAAACCAAACCACGGGGATGCTGGCTGACAAAGTCGTCCCATGCGGCCTCTTCGTCGGGTTGCAGCCAATACGTAGTGGACGTAGCGATGATTTCTGTACTCGACATAAGCCTCTGGTCCAGCGCCAATCATATGATCGCTAGCCTTTGCTTACAAATGTTTGGTTCCGCTCTTCGGGCGTCGAATGTGGTCCTCTGCGGCGCGTCTTCCAAGTTGATAGTTTTCCCCCGCTTGCCGGATTTTTTTGCGGTAGATCGCACGATATGCAAGCCGGATTCCCGGGTTTGGGAAATACACCCTCGCCTCGGGCAACAACCGAGGACGCCCGCCAAACCGTATATTGAACATATGGCGGCTGCCCTCCTGCTCGCTCGATAGCGGTTCTCCACTCAGCATCGCAACCGCCATTCCCCTATCGACAGCGCAGAAATCTGCAAATCGATAGCCCCTCGCACTGCTCCATTCCAACATTTCTTGCATGAGGAGTTCATTGGGGTGCAGATGCCCGTCCAATGAAGTCCAGCCTTTCTTCCAAAAGCTGGCGGTCTGGCCAAAAAGTATACTCAGCAATCCAGCCACGGGCTTTCCCTCTTGTTCGGCAAAGGTCAACCGGATGCACCGTGCTGCCTGTGCCGCATCCCACAAAGCTAGCATTGTTCGCTTATCCGCCGGAACGGGTGCAGTCCGCTGCCGCCGGCAGGTCGACAGCATCAACTCAAAAAATGTAGTTACGTCGTCTCTCCCTCCTTCCCGAATGCGGATACCCCGATTCACCGCCTGTCTGATTTTCTTGCGGGTCCACTTGCTCATCCCCCGTTCGACTGCCTCAAAGCCATCCCCCCAGGTCGACAATCCAGGTCGCTTCATTGACTCCAACCAACATGTTTAACTCGAATCCGCTTTTCGCCAAGCTTGCTGGCATCTGTCCGCACAAATCCGGGGGCTGGACCACAAGCCCCCTCAACTTTTCGCTTTGGGTCAATTGTTGCAATAAATCCGTTGCAAATTCCGTTAGTCCCGGATATCCAGGCGGCGCCACTGGTCCTTTGCTCACATATCCGATCCGCCCGCGCCAGGATGATCGCCACAGCAGCTGAAATCCTCCCACGATTTCTTCATCCATTGTCATTAGCACGCGCACCGGGTGCCAACCCTCCGCATCCTTGGCACGTGCCCAAATCGCGGATTGCTGGAATTGTCCTAAGGGAGTCTCCTGCAAAAACTTATCCCAATGGGCGTCTTCTAGCTCGCGTGAAATCAAGGCGACCGCTGTTCCCTTCCCAAGTTTCATCTGCTCGATCTTTTGGTAGCTGCACGATGCCGTAAGCTTCATGGTGTGATCATCGTCTTATCCTTCACCGCGAGAAGCCGGTCCGCTCTAGATGACGTGCATCTCACAGTACGTCCCCGCGCGCTAGGCCCTCAGGAAGTCCGGCTGCCAGTTCGTAATCAACTTCTTGATCGCCTTGCGATCCGTCAGCTTTTCATCGAGCACCTTGCGGGCGAGCTCCGGCAATTCCCCGTCGCTTGCAAAACGCAGAGCGATGAACTGCCCAACCTCAAATTCCGGAATGCGCGCGCGCAGGTCCGGCGGCAGCACTTGCTGCAGGCGCAATTGCATTTCCAGCCGGATCACGCGGTCTTGCACGGTCAGAGAAAAAATTCGCGCGTACAAAGAAAGCAGCAGGAATGCGATGGCCAGCAATAAAGAAATCGTGCTCTGTGCCGAAAAGCCGCGAATAATGCGATAGATGCACCACACCAGGTTGATTGCAAAGATGCCGAGGGTCACGACCTGGAATCCAGGAACCTTCTTGGCATGGTTTTCGAAATTTTGAGTCTTTGCCATGGCGTCGCTCCTAAGCCGAATTAAGAACCTTGAGCGGGATTCTAGCAGACAGCGCCACGAACACAGCCGCATCCGGTGCCCACACCGCCGACCTTCTCCGGAATTATATTTCCGAGCCCGGCGATGTGATTTTCCGCTATACTCCCCTTCATGTCTGTCAATAAAGCAATCCTCGTTGGGCGTCTGGGACGCGATCCCGAAACGCGCTTTACCTCGGGCGGCCAGGCCGTGGCAAATTTCACGCTGGCGACGGACGAATCTTTCAAAGACCGGTCCGGCGAGCGCCAGAAGCGCACCGAATGGCATCGCATCGTCCTGTGGGGAAAGCTGGCGGAAATCTCCCAGCAGTATCTGAAAAAGGGGATGCTGGTATACGTCGAGGGCCGTATCCAAACCCGCCAATGGGAAGACAAGCGCGACGGCCAGAAAAAGATATCCACGGAGATTGTTGCCAACGTGATGCGCATGCTTACTTCGCGGGCCGATAGCGCTGCCGCGGGAGCGGGATCCGGCGCCAGCCCAGGGCGCGGTCATTCCGCCGAGGTCGATTTCGACGCCGGAGCCGCACCCGATGACACCGCACTGCCCGGTCCC
The DNA here is from genome assembly GCA_035534055.1 of Candidatus Acidiferrales bacterium. Taxonomy (GTDB): domain Bacteria; phylum Acidobacteriota; class Terriglobia; order Acidiferrales; family UBA7541; genus Palsa-295. The sequence continues at coordinate 27,847 of DATLST010000303.1, forward strand.
GACATCTCCGACGAAGATATTCCGTTCTGAAGGCTATCCGGGCGTGCGCGTATTGTGGAGAAGCGCCTCCGCCGCGCCGGGCTCCGCCTCGCGTTCCGCCACCATTTCGACGTCATCTTCATCGAGCGCCGGTAGTGTGGGCAGCACATCTTTCGCGATCGACCGGTTCTGAATCGGGATGTCCTTGCGCAGCCGCCCGTCGCGAAACTCCAGTGCGCGTTTTGCGTACTGCGCGATATCCGGCTCGTGCGTCACGATCACGACCGTCAGTCCGTGTTCATCGTTTAGCTTCTGAAAAATCTCCATGATTTCGACGCTTGTCCGGCTGTCGAGATTGCCCGTAGGCTCGTCCGCCAGCAGGATGGCTGGGTTGTTCACCAGCGCGCGCGCAATGGCCACTCGCTGCTGCTGCCCTCCCGAGAGCTGCGACGGGAAATGATCCGCGCGATCGGCAAGGCCCACGCGTTCGAGGGCTTCCTGCGCGCGCCTTGCCCGCTCGGCCACGGGAATGCCCGCGTAGATCGTGGGCAGCTCCACATTTTCCAGCGCTGTAGTGCGCGCCAGTAGGTTGAACTGCTGGAACACGAATCCGATCTTATGGCTGCGCACGCGCGCCAATTCCTTTTTCGTCAGCCCTGAAACATCGCCGCCATCGAGAAAATAGCGGCCCTTGGTGGGCTTGTCGAGGCACCCCAAAATATTCATCAGCGTGGATTTTCCCGACCCCGAGGCTCCCATAACAGCGACGAATTCTCCGGCGTGGATTTCAAGCGATACTCCGCGCAGCGCGTGCACCTGCACTTCACCCAGGTCATAGGTCTTGGCAACATTTTCCAGCCGGATGGCCGGCGCTTTGTCTGCGACGCCGATAACTGCGGGAACCTGAGTCGTGGAGAGTCGTTCGTCCATAAGGTCGACGGAACTTCTGCGTCCAGGCCATGCCGTTCGCTCGGGCAGGCCCTGCCTATTCATTATACGCAGTAACACAAAAAACAATTTCTGTTCGGAAGGCTAACGTGCCTGGGTGGGAATGGCCTGTTTTGCGGCTTCGCTTTTTCGCTGTTCTTCCAGCCGATGCAGGAAGGCATCGAACTTCGGCTTTTGTTCGGGTGTCAGCACCGCCCGCATCTGATCGTGGCTCTCTTCCCGGATTTGCTCTCGCTGAGTATCCAGTGGAGCATAGAGATCCCGCCATTGGACCTGGGTATCCTCCACGATCTTCTGAATCTGCTTCTGCTGTTCGGGTGTGAGCTGAAGCTCTCGCGACAATTCCTGAGTGAAGTGTCCCGCCGGTGCCGTCGCCCGCGCCTCGCGGTGCATTCCCCAAACCCGCGCGCCCCAGAGATGATTGCCCACTCCGCCCAGCAGTATCCCCAGCAGGAATACCGCCACTACCAGAGTTGCGGCTTCCCTCCGTGCTTTAGTTGTTGCCATGATTTGAATCCGCCACCATGATTAAAACTTCGTCCTGATTCGCCGGAGCCCTCGTCGGGTCGGGTGAAAACACGTCCGTAAGCCCCGCTTGGCTGACGGAGGCCACCTGCTGCTGAGCCGAATTGTTGCCGCGCGTTGCGTACGTCAGCAGAATCATCAGCACCACCATTGCAGTTGCGGCGACTTTCCATGCCATGGACACAAATGGCTGCCAGAACGCGACTCCCTCGGCAGCTCGCCGCTCGGCATCCATCCGGATGCGCGCCATCACCTGTCGCGCGAATCCAGGGCTCGGAGCGCTGACGAGCACAGGAGCCGCCGCATGCAGCAGCCGCACGCTCGCCGAAGCGTCGTTCAATGCGTGGCGGCAGCCCGCGCACTCTTCCACGTGCTCCGCCACCGTCTTTGCCGAGGCAGCATCGAGGTCGCCGCCCAAGTAGTCTTCCAGCATCGCCTCGTATTTGCGACAAGCCGGTTCCTTCCGTTCTGTGTCCGTTTCCATGGCCTTAAGTCTCCCTTTCTGCCGCCGGACGGGTTCCCGCTTGACTGCTGGGTTCCAGCCGGCGCCGATAGGCATCCATGATTCGGCCGCGCGCCCGAAATAATCGCACCTTCACAGTATTCACGTTGAGGTTGAGAATTTCGGCCAACTCTTGCACCGAAAATCCTTCGATTTCCTTCAGCAAAAGCAATTGCCGATCCTGCTCCGGCAGCTTCTCCAGCATCTGCTCCAGCAAATCCTTCACTTCTGCGCGCTCGCTTGGGCCGGCCACCACGCGATCGGCCGACACGATCCCGTCCAGCTTCCACACCTGCTCTTCCGACAAATCCGACTCATATACCAGGGGCCGCACTTTTTTCTTCCTCAAGTGATCCCAGCACTCGTTCACCGTAATCTTGTATAGCCAAGTCGAGAATGCCGCCCGCTGATCGAACCGTTTGATGGAGAGATATACTTTAAGGAAGACCTGCTGCGCAATATCCTCCACATCTTCGCGCCCGTGCAAAATACCGCTCACAAGTGCGAACACCCGCTGTTGATGCCTGCGGACTAACTCCTCAAAAGCGGACTCTGCGCCGCTTTGAGCCATGCGCACAAGTTCCTTATCCTCTTCGCTTCCTCGCCGCTTCTCGAGCGGGATGGAGATCGCCGGGGCGCTGGCCGCCATACCTTTTGGGACGTTGGGCATAGGGATATGGTTACGTTAGAATATCCAGGCTATCACTACTCGGGCAGTCTCGGCCCGAGATGACTTCGATCAGAAAGTTCTTGCGGGCGTCACTAGTCCATGTAACAATATTCTTATGATAATTGGAGAGCGTATCCGATTGCTTCGTGAAACGAAAGATCTTTCCCAGGGCGACATTGAAAAGCGCACTGGGCTTCTTCGCTGTTATATCTCTCGAGTCGAGAACGGCCATACCGTCCCGGCGATCGAGACTCTCGAAAAGTTGGCGCGGGCAATGGAAGTCCCCCTCTACCAGCTTTTTTACGATGGCGAAGAGCCGCCCGAATTGCCGAACCTTCCCAAGCGGAAAAGCGCGGATGACGTCGCGTGGGGCAGCACGGGGAAAGAAGCGCGTTATCTGGGCCGCTTCCGCCAGCTCCTTAGCCGCATTGAAGATGGCGACCGTCGGCTCCTGCTCTACATGGCCCAGAAAATGGCCAACCGCTAACTCGCGGCGTTGATCGCAAAACAGCGGCATTCGGCCTTACTCCCACTCAATGGTGCTTGGCGGCTTCGAGCTGATGTCGTAAACGACCCGGTTTACCCCGGGCACTTCGTTGATGATCCTCGTGGAGATTCGCTCCAGCACTTCCTGAGGCAGGCGGGACCAATCCGCCGTCATCGCATCCTGAGAATCCACCACGCGCACTGCGATGGTGTTTCCGTACGTGCGGTCGTCTCCCATCACGCCCACGCTGCGTACCGGCAGCAGGACGGCAAAGGCCTGCCACACCTTCTCATAAAGCTTCGCGTGCTGGATTTCTTCCACAACCACGGCATCCGCTCCTCGAAGAGTTTCGAGCTTCGCCTGTGTGACTTCTCCCAGGATCCGTACCGCCAGTCCGGGCCCGGGAAATGGGTGCTTTACCAATACTTCTTCGGGCAGCCCAAGCTCGCGCCCGATCCGGCGGACTTCATCTTTGAAGAGGTCGCGCAGAGGCTCGATAAGGCCAAATGGCATATCGGCCGGCAGCCCTCCTACGTTGTGATGAGTTTTGATCACCGCCGAGGGGCCCTTTACCGAGACCGATTCAATCACGTCCGGATACAGCGTCCCCTGCACCAGAAATTTTATGGGCAAGCCCTTGGATGCGGCGGCGAGCTTCCGCTCTTCATCCGCGAAAACGGAAACAAATTCCGCGCCGATTCTCTTGCGCTTTTCCTCCGGGTCCGCGATTCCCTTCAGCCGTCCCAGAAAGCGCGCCGAGGCATCCACTCCGATCACGTTCAGGCTCAGGCGCTCGCGCAACAGCACGAGCGTGTCGAGGAATTCATTCCGCCGCAGCAGCCCGGTATCCACGAACACATTGGTCAGCCGGTCGCCGATCGCGCGATGTACCAGCGCTGCGGCAACCGCAGAATCCACGCCCCCGCTCAGCGCGCAGATCGCGCGCGCGCCCTCCGCTTGGTGGCGGATCGCCTCCACCGTGGCGGAGATGAATCCGGCGCTGTTCCAATTCTTCTCCGCCCCGCAAATCTCGAACGTGAAATTCCGCAGTACATCGGTTCCCCGGTCGGTATGATGCACTTCCGGGTGGAATTGAACCCCATATAGCTTTTGCGAGGAGTTTTCAAGCGCCGCGACGGCATTATTCGTTCGCCCGGTGACGCAAAATCCGGCAGGCAAATCCACGACATGGTCACCGTGGCTGCTCCACGTCTTCACGCGGCTCGGCAGCGTTCGGAAGAGAGGCGATCTCCCTTCGATATCCACCTGGGCCGGGCCGTATTCCCGTCTCTCCGCGCGTTCCACCTTGCCGCCCATAACGTGCGCCAGCCATTGCATTCCGTAACAGATCCCCAGCACCGGCACGCCCAGTTCCAGGATTTTCGGGTCGCAAACCGGCGCATCCGAGCCGTACACCGAATTTGGGCCGCCGGAAAGCACCAGGCCGGCGGGTTCCAGCTTGCGAATCGCTTCGAGAGAGGCAGTGCACGGAAGGATCGCTGAGAACACCTGCTGCTCGCGGATGCGGCGTGCGATTAACTGCGTGTATTGTCCGCCGAAATCCAGCACCACAATTCCGTGTCGCGTGCTCACCATGCCTCCGGCTTTTTCCGTCGCCGCTACGGTCTGGGTCATGCCTGCCTCAGGACAATATTAACCAGCTTCTTCGGCACAACCACCGTTTTCACCACCGACTTCCCGTCCAGCAGGATCTTGATCCGGGCGTCCTGCAGGGCCCGCTCAAGCGTCTCGTCCTCGCTCAGGCCGTCTCCCACCAGGATTTTCCCGCGCAGCCTGCCGTTGATCTGGATGATCACTTCGATCTGCTCCTCGCGCGTCAGGTCCTCGCGATAGGCCGGCCATTTCTGCAATGCAATGCCGCCGGAGTTCCCGAGCATTTCCCATAATTCTTCCGCAATATGCGGCGTCATCGGCGAAAGCATCTGCACCAGCATCATCAAAAGGCGCTTCAGGATCGCCGGCGAGAGCTCCACATCGAGCGGCTCCTGCGCCTGCAATTCATTCACGAGTTCCATGATCAGCGCGACGGAAGTATTGAAGTGCCAGCGCACCTCGAAGTCGTTGGTGACGCGCTTGAGCGTCTGATGCGTCCTTCGGATCAGACTTTTTTCTTTGGCTGTCGCCTTCGCAAGATCGGTTTGCGTATCGGCCTCGGGCGCGACGCCGCGCAGCCGCTCGGCGTGCTTCGCCACCAACCGGTAGGCCTTGTTCAGGAACCGCGCCGACCCTTCGATTCCCTGCTCGCTCCATTCCAGGTCTTTTTCCGGAGGGGCCGCGAATAAAGTGTACATCCGGCCGGTATCGCAGCCGTATTTATCGGCCATTTCTATGGCGCCTACGAGATTCCCCTTGGATTTCGACATCTTCGCGCCGTCCTTCAGCACCATGCCCTGCGAGAAAAGCCGCTTCACCGGCTCCCGATGATTTACCAGGCCCAGATCGCGCATCACTTTGCAGAAGAACCGCGAATAGATCAGGTGCAGGATGGCATGCTCGACGCCGCCGATGTACTGGTCGATGGGAAACCAATAGGCCGCTTTGTCTTTGTCAAATGGCGCGAGATCGTTGTGCGGGTCGGTGTAGCGGTAAAAATACCAAGACGAATCGAAGAACGTGTCCATCGTGTCGGTTTCGCGCCGCGCCGCGCCTCCGCATTTCGGACACGTGGTGTTCACGAATTCCGGCGCGCCTGCGAGCGGGGACTGCCCTTGGCCGGTGATCGTCACATTTTCCGGGAGTCGCACCGGCAATTGATCGTCCGGCACCGGCGCCACGCCATCTTTTTCGCAATACACGACGGGGATGGGCGTTCCCCAATACCGCTGCCGCGAAATTCCCCAATCCTTCAGCCGGTACGTCGTCTGCGCCTCGCCGAAGCCTTTGCTCTTGGCGTCCGCCGCCATCTTCGGCAGGGCTTGTTCGGACGTGAGCCCCGTGTAGGGACCGGAATCGACCAACCGCCCGTACTCGGTATACGCTTCGCTCATTCGGTCCAGCCGCAAAGGCGCTCCCTGTGTGGTCTGGATGACGATCTTCACCGGCAGCTGATACTTATCGGCGAATTCGTAGTCGCGCTCGTCGTGCGCCGGAACGCACATCACCGCTCCCGTTCCATATTCGGCCAGAACGAAATTCGCCACCCAGATCGGCGCCTGCTCGCCCGAAAATGGATTGGCGGCAAACCGGCCTGTGAAAAATCCATCTTTCTCCGCCGTGGCGATGTCCGCGGCGCGCATGCTTTTCTGCCTCATGGACTGTAGCCGTTCCTGCATCGCCGCCCGGCCTGGCACGCCATCGAGCAACTTCTCCAGGTCTGGATGCCCCGCTGAAATCAGCACCGCCGACACGCCGTAGATCGTGTCGATGCGCGTCGTAAACACTTCCAGGCTCATGCCCTTCTTTTGCGCGACGTCAAAGCGCACGCGCGCCCCTTGCGACTTCCCGATCCAGTTCCGCTGCTGGATGAGCACCCGCTCCGGCCATCCGCCCGCCAGTTCTTCGATTCCTTCGAGCAAAGCGTCGGCATATGCCGTGGTTCGCAGAAACCACTGTTCGATTTCCTTCGCTTCCACCAGCGTCGTATCGTGTTGCCAGCAATAGCCGTCGATCACCTGCTCGTTGGCCAGCACCGTCTGGCACTGAGGGCACCAGTTGACGCGGCTCCGCTTGCGGTAGGCGAGTCCTCTTTCCAGCATGCGCAGGAAAAACCATTGATTCCACCGGTAATATTCCGGCTCGCAGGTGGAGATTTCCCTTTGCCAGTCGTAGCTGAATCCGAATCGGCGGCATACGGCCTTCATCTGCGCGATATTCGTATTCGTCCATTCACGGGGCGGCGTGCCGCGCTTGATGGCCGCATTTTCGGCCGGCAATCCGAAGGCGTCCCATCCGATCGGGTGCAGCACGTTGTAGCCGCGCATGCGTTTGTAGCGGGCCACCGCGTCGCCGATGGTGTAATTGCGCATGTGCCCCATGTGCAGCGTTCCGGAGGGATAGGGCAGCATTTCCAGGAGGTAGTATTTCGGGCGCGACGCATCTTCATCCTGCGCGCGAAATGCGTCCTGCTGCTCCCAGAACTTCTGCCATTTCGCTTCGATCTGCTGTGAGTCGTATTCGGCCAAGTTTAATTCCCCCGGGTTCGCACTTCGCGTTTGCGCGGCTTAATGCTTCGCGGCTGGCTGCTTCGAGGATCGCGCGCGTTTGCCGCGCTTCGCGGGTTTTTCCTGTTTTGCGCCTCCCGCGCTCTTTTTCCTTCGCGGTTTCATTCCATCGCGCCCCGTTGCGGCCACTTCTCGCCCCGCCAGTTTCCAGAGCGCGGCCACGTTCTTTCGGTCGTCTCCCGGCTTGTCAATGGGCGTTTCCGCGATGAACGCCCTGCTCGCCAGCAGAGGGTGATTCAGGATTCGCCTAAAGGCTTCCAGCCCGATCTTGCCCTTCCCAATGTGTTCGTGCCGGTCCACGCGCGATCCCAGGTCAGTCTTCGAATCGTTTGCATGTACTACAAACAGGCGATCGAGTCCGACCGAGAGGTCGAAAGCTTGCAGCGCGGCGTCCAGCCCTTCTGTTGTCCGGATGTCCCAGCCTGACGCAAACACATGCGCCGTATCGAGACATGCCCCCATCGGAAGATCGCGGCAGTGATCCAGGATTGCCCCCACCTCTTCGAATTTCGATCCGATCGAGGTTCCCTGCCCCGCCGTGTTTTCGATCAAAATCCGCAGTTCGCCCAGTTTCAATCCCCGCACGGCTTGCTTCAGCCCCTGCGCGATCGCCGCGATGGCTTCATCCGGTCCCCGGCCATCGCCGCGAGAGCCCGGATGCGCCACCAGATAGTCGGCCCCCAGCGATAGCGCCCGCAACAACTCCTGATGGAAGGCCTGCACCGAACGCGTCCGTAATACGGGGTTCGCGGAGGCAAGATTGATCAAGTAATTGTCGTGGATTACCAGCGGACCAAGCCCCAGCTCTTTGCGCCGTTCGCGGAATCGCTGCGCATCCGCCTCGGAAATTCGCGACGGTCCACGCATCCACATCCGGGGACTCGATGAAAAGATTTGCAGCGTATTTGCCCCCAGGCCATGGGCAATTTCGAGGGCGCCGGTGATGTCGCCGGCGATCGACGTGTGGACTCCGATGCGGACGCTGCCGTCTTTCCAGGAGGGAACTTCGGGCGGGGATGGCGGTTCCGGACGGTACTCGTCGGAGGCGTCGAAGACTAGCTCGATTCGGTGTGGTTCGTCCGCCATTCCCTCAGGGTACCCGCAAACTCGTCGCGCCACTTCCCTGCCCGCTTTCGACCGGTACACAAAGCAGGGGTACCACCAAGTTAGATGCTGTTCGGGAACACATGGAACACTTCACGTCACGCGTTCGCTGCGTTGATTTGTCATTTTATCCGAAACGTACTCCCTGCGCAAACGGATGCGATGAATGGAAGAGCCTGGGCACATCGTATCCCCCTGGCTGGATTGAAATGCTTGAGTCCGAAGCGGCGCGGGGAGATGGTTTTGCTGTTGGGCGGGAGGGGAAAATGATCGCCGCCGTGGTTGCCGGGAAAGTGGGAATCCCGCTCCGTGGGCGGGATTCCCAAGCTCGTTGGAAAAGTGGTTTGTACTTTTTCAGGGAGCGTCTTTTCCGCAACCTTCTTCCTTGGCAAGCATTGCGCCTACAATGCGCGGGCCATGTTTGCCGCTCGCTACTTCGCTTTGATCCGTGAGATGAAAGACAACGCCTACAACCATCGTCTGCGTCTGGTCGAAA
>DATLST010000304.1:0-7782 GCA_035534055.1 Candidatus Acidiferrales bacterium
CAGCAGCGCATCCCCCTGCTAGAACACGTCTTATCTTACGGTGTCCCAACTTCGCCGAAGTTGAATCCTCAAACCCAAACATGAGACCAAAATCGGCCAGGAAATCTGCATGAAACCGACTTCAACTTCGTAATTCAGGTTTAGTGCAGTTTGGACTTGTCAGTAGTGACTCGGTTTGGTTGGATGTTTTCTGAGGGTGGAAATTCTTGCGGATCACCGGGAGGCGTTTGCGCCGAAGAGGTGGGACTCTTTGCCGCAGCCGTTCCACCTTCCACGCCATGCACGCGGAACCTATCGATCGCGCTCTTCATGCTCTCTTCCCACTTCGGAGTCGCGTCGTAGCCCGTGACCTTCAGCCGCACCACGCCATCCGCCACAATCCAATTCTGCGGGATGCCATCCACTTTCAGCGTATCCGTGGCGTAGCTGTAGGCCGGAAGAACGGTGAACGTCAGTTTCTGCTGTTTCACGAAAGGATCAATCAATCCCGGATCATCATCAATGTTCATGGAAAGGAAAAGCACGTCCGGGTTATTCTTGAATTGCTGGGTCAGTTTTTCTAAGCGAGGCAACTCCTCGCGGCAGAAGTGTCACCAAGACGCCCAGAAGTTGAGAAACACCACCTTGCCCTTCAAGTCGCTCGGCTTCCAAGTTTTCCCGTGCAAGTCGGTCAACACGAAAGAGGGTAGCGGCTCCTGGACCGTCTCCCATTCGAGAGTCTGCTGATTCGCCCGAGCGGCCTGAGTGTACAGCGCGCTCCACGCGTTCTCCGTCCCGCCTAACTTCGCCCATAGTTCATGAGCCTGGTCTTTCAGCGGGTCCTTGTCGCCCGGCGCGGGTATCTGGTCGGAATCCATCCGCGCGAGAAGCGCCGACTGGTAGTAAGCCATGGCGTCCGTGTTCCGGCCTTGCAGCTCAGCTACCCGCGCCCTTGCGTCCCAGTATTGCGACTCGTACCGGTGATACTGCTTATCCCGGTTTTGCAGCGTACGCCGGCTCTCATCGGCGGCCATGTCGGATTCGAGCGCCTCCAGCTGCAGATTCGCTTTCCCCAGCGCGTCGAGCGCCTTGTCGGCCTGCTTCAACCGGGTGTAACCTTGCGCCTCGTAGAGCAACCCGCGAGCTTTCATCTGCGGCCAGTAGAAGTTGGGATAGTAGTCGACATCGTCCTTAGTGGAGTTCAGGTCCGTCTGCGGAATGTTCTCCCACTGCGACGCGATCGTTTCCAGCGCCTTCTGCGCCAGTTCCAGTTCGCGTTGCGGCTCGATATTTTCTTGCGACGCAAAATCCGCCAGCTTGTAGTAGGTCCACCAATACAGCGGGAACGGTCCGGCGTTTCGCTGCTCGGCCGCAAGCCTTCCGTCGAGCGTGGCTACCGCGTCCTCGACCGGTATATCGCTCAAGTTTTCCATCGCGGTCATCCGCATATCCCAGACACGCACCGAATTCGGCGACTTCCTCGCCCATTCGGCGGTCGCCTTCAGTTCGTCGCGGTAGAACGCTTCTGTCTTCTGCTTCGAGTCTTTCGGCTTTGGAAACGGATGCTTCTTGAACCAGGCGTTGATTTCCTCAGACGAAGAAGACGAGCCTTCAAACATCTTGTCCAGGCCGTCCTGCGCCCATTGCGCTTCCTTCTGATCACCCACCACCTGGTATCCGTGGTTTAGCGCCTCCCACCAGCCGAATTCCTTTTGGAGGTTCAGTGCTCGAATCCGCGCCACGTCCGCCGCCACTTGCTTCCGCAGCGCGTCGTAATCGCTCCGTGGATGCGATTTGAATTCTAGGCTCCAGAGCAGCGTATACGCCCCAATCGCCTCGTCGTCCGTGCGCGATTGGAGAAGCGCTTGCAACTTCGGCACAGTACCCCGGATGAAATCCGTATCCCGCACCAAGCGCAGCCAGGTATACACGCTCGGAGTCGCGGGACACGCCGAGATCAGCGCCTGGGCATTGGCGGATGCTTTCTGCGCATCCAAAAAATTCGGCGCAGTGTAAATGCGAATCAGATCTTCATGCGGCAACGGAAACGCGGGATTCTTCCGCAGTGCGTCGTTGAGCAGTTGAATGGCTTGAGGCGTGTCCCGGTCGATCAGCGTCCTCGCGTACAGATATTCAATCGCTGGGTCATCGGGATGCTCTTCATGCAGCTTCTTGTATTCCGCTATCACCTGCAGCGTCCCCTTCTCGGAGGGAAAACCCGAGGTAGAGGGATCGGGTGCCATCATTTCGTACACGTACCGGCTTTGCACGAAATAGTCATTTGGATATTTCTTCAGCAGCGCCTCGGTTGCCGTCTTGCCATCCAGCCAGATTTCGTACTCGGTTGCGTCCGGCTTCGGCTTCTGGTCGACAATGTTTTTCATCGCCGCTTTCACTTCCGGCGAAGCCTCGCAGTATGGGCCGTTTTGCAACGGCATCGTGGCGTTCTGCGCCTGTGCGGAAGCACTCTGCGCGGCTCCGCTCTGGCCGCGAGCACCTAAAAGTAAAGTTGCACCCGCAAGAATAATCACACAACAACCTGACATTCTGAGTAAACGAACAACTCGGAAGGAGAGCCCGGACGCGGTCATCATGTCCCTCTGATCCTCTGCGTACCTGCCATCGGCACGGTAAAACGTCTGCATCATACTGCCACCCAAGCCTGTTTTGCAATTCCTGGTGCGGGCGCAAAAGAACCTTCTTGCCACTGTTGGCACACTGGGGTGTAGCAGTTTTCCCCTTGGTATAAGCCTACCCCCTTAAGTAATTGAGGGGGTAAGCTTATACACAGGGGAAAACTGCTACACTCGTAGAGACGCCGAGGCAACATGTTTAACTTGAATCCTTGACGATTTGCATGGCCTTCGATTAATCTTCGCTTTACCGAATTTGCGAGAGGATTGGCATGTCCGACAGGGTTTATCGAGATCCAGTTCACGGATCAATCGCCTTTGATTGGAAGCGCGAGCGATTCTTAATCGAACTTATCGACACACCTGAATTTCAAAGGTTGCGGAGAATTAAACAATTGGGCGCTGCTCAATTGGTTTTCCAGGGCGCTGAACACAGCAGATTCTGTCACTCCCTTGGAGTCGCGTTTCTTGCGAAGCGGATCATTGATAGACTGCGGGAAGATCCGAATCTTCCGGGCGGCCTCGATTTCGAAGAAACTCGTAAGGTAGTTCTCGCGGGTGGATTATTGCACGATATTGGTCACGGCCCTTTTTCCCATTTGTTCGAGAGAACATTCAGCCAGAAAAACCATGAAACCTGGAGTGTTGAGATCATCGACAATCCAGATACGCAAGTTCACAGAGTCCTTAAGGAGCACGGGCTGGTCGATTCAGTAAAGAAGCTACTCTTGAAATCTTATCAGCCGCGATTTGCTACGGACATCATATCGAGCCAAGTTGATGCTGACAGGTTGGACTACTTGCTGCGTGACAGCTACATGACTGGCGTCACCTACGGACGATACGATCTCGATTGGCTCTTGGAGGTTATCGAGCTTGCTAAAATTCCTGGAAATGGCTTGGGTATAGCCGTCAATCACAAGAAGGGATTTCATGCCGCAGAACAGTTCGTTATCGGACGCTACCTAATGTACCAACAGGTTTATTTTCACCGGACGATCAGAGCTGCGGAACGCATGATTAAGTTAATTTTTGAAAGGCTTGTCGATAATGCTAAAGCTGGGAATCTCCCAAGGTTTTGCCCAGATGCGATACATCAACTGCTGAACTCGCATTTGCGTTCAATCAGCCTAAGGGCTTACCTGAGGCTGGACGACGAATTCATGTTTGCCTGCTTCAACCTTTGGTCGGAGGATCACGAAGATGACATTCTGAAGGATTTGTGCCGTCGCCTCCTGAGGCGAGACTTGTTCAAAACGGAGGCCATTGACATCTCAAGAATCTCTGACCACTTGAAATATACGGCGGATCTCAAAACATTACAGGACGCAATGAACGATGCAGGGTTCGATCCACGCTATTATTTGGCATCAGACGCCGCTGAGGACTTACCCTACAAGGACATGATGTGGTTTATCGCCAAAGACAGGACGCCTGAAGACATTTGGCTGGCTGAGGGCGGGCAAGCAAAGTTCAATCTTTCTGATCCTCGGGTTTCGCCATTGATCGATTCACTTCGGAATATCCCAATCGCCGCAACGCGCTTGTGCTTCCCATCAGAAATGAAGGAATTAGTTAGGAAGCACTTGCAGCCCTATTTGACTAATTTCGTGAGCCAGGAGGAGCGTCAACTGGTTTTCAAGCTGGGCAGCGAAGCAAAACAACCGATGGGCGAAAGGATCTAGGTTTTGCAGTGGCTCGGCATGAAATGCCAGACGATAAACTCATTCGGTTTGGGAATTTCCTGCACGGTTTCGGTTCGGGGTACGACATTTTGTCAGTCCGATCCACAAACTGATTCCTTGACCCTCTCTAAGTTTGCTACGGGCTATCATTTCTTTTGAAGGACAGCTTTAAGACTCACGTCGCTCCCATCGAGAACTTCCAAATCGCGCTCCCATACTTCCCCGTTTTGACCTTTGACTTCGATCTTGTGCATACCGGCAGAAAGATCGAGCTTGGCTGGGGCCTCACCTACGAACTTGCCGTCAACGTAAATCTCTGCATTGTCGAGATCAGCGGATACCGATATTTTCCCCTTCCCCGAAGATGCGGACGCCACAGTTGGAGCAGGCGAGAGATCAGGATAAAAACGTCGCAAAACACTGAGCAGGTCATTTGAGCTAAGGGCAAAACCAATGCCTTGGAGAGGCCGACCGTCACCGGACAAGAATTCCTTTTGAGTCGTGATACCGATGACCTCTCCGGCTCCGTTAAGGAGGGGACCTCCACTATTTCCGGGATTTATCGCAGCATCCGTCTGAACCCAAGTTCCAACTTCGCTCGGCATGGGTCCAATGCCTCCCACGATTCCCTTTGTGACCGAATTCGCGAACCCTTTACTTGGTGAACCAATCGCAATGACAGTGCTGCCAGGGGACACAGTTGAAATTTCAGCAAGCTGTAGATGCGGGAATCCCGTTCCTTCTAACTTCAGCAAAGCGATGTCCAGCTTGTCATCTACATAAACTACCTTCGATTGGAAGCTTTGTCCGTTTCCAGTTGTCGCAACCAATTCCGTTTCTCCACGCGCAACATGGGCATTTGTCACCGCCACACCGGTTTCGCTAATCAAGAATCCGGAGCCAGTCCCTCTCGAACCTTGCAAAAACAAGACTGCCGGGCTGGCAACTTTCACTATGTCTTCAACTGGAAGGGATGGTCGCATGGTCCCCGACGCAGCATTCGACAGGGTGGTCAGCACGGTACCAGTAAAGGTCGTTGCCGCTTTTTCGAGGGCAAGAGAGAAGGTGTCAGACTTCAACAACCAGTAATTCCCATGATTAACGCCATTAAGAGCAATCCATTGTAGCGGACCGTATGTTAGATCCTCTTCCCTTGGGAGATAGCCTTCAAGACTTAGTCGCAGATGGAGTGGTTGGCGGAGAAGCTTACCGAAAACCGTTTTAGAGCCATGCAGGTAGCCCTTGGGAATCTTCACCGCATAAGGAGTCTCACCAACAACAATCCCGTTGATTTCTACACTTGCACCTGGAGGTTGGCTGGTGATTGTGAGGTAGGTCTTAGCCGAACAGACCTTCGGTAGCAACAGCATAGAGAGCGCAATAAGCAATACACGGTTATTCTTCATCCTGAGCACCATTTCTTTGCCGTCGAGTATACATGCAGATTTACTCTTCGCGTACCTCAAATGCCGATTGCTGGCGCTGTTCGAGTCTGCCGGAATCGCTGGGGGGGTACGCGCATCGCTTCCGCGACACGTTTGCCGTGGAGCTAATGCTCGCTGGCGTTCCGCTAGAGATCGTGAGCGTGCTTCTGGGGCATCAGAGCGTGAGGATCACAGAGCGGCATTATTCGCCGTGGGTGCGTGCGCGGCAAGAGCAGCTCGAAGCCGATTTGCAACGTGCTTTCGCGTCCGATCCGCTGGTCCTAATGCAGACAAATCATGCGCCTGCCGCAGGCGGAAACAGTGTGCGCTCCAATTGACCTATTTCCAGAATGATAAAAGCGAGCAGAGGCCGAAAGTTTTCTACGGGAAACGCCGCACCATTATGCAATAATACATTATAGGTCTCAAGACAAATATGCAATATTGCATTTAGAGGGGAGTTCGTGTAACATGGGGTTCTGGAAGTTCAAAGACTATGTGACCGAGCAGCACAGGAGCCCGCTCCTCGAATGGTACGGCACTCTTGAGGAGGGCGTGCAAGCTGAATTTGACTTGCTCCTTAAGAACCTGGATGAAACGGAAGATTGGGACGAAGTTAAGCCGCGAAAACGGAAATACAAGGAGCTTAGCCGTCGGCACGAAGGTCTGTGTGAGCTTCTCTTGAAGGTGGGCAAGCGCAAATTCAGGCCCCTTGGAATTTTGCGTCGGGAAACCAGGGAATTCATATTTCTTGGTGGGGCCGAGAAGATCGGCCAGGATGCGACCGATCCGGAAGGAGCCTTTGACGAAGCCCTACGTCTCAAAGGGAAATTTGAAGAGGGGAGAGGAGAAGTCCGTGATTACTACTACTGAGCTTTGGCAAAAACTATCAAACAAAAAATATCGTGCTGCCTTTGCAAGGACACAATTCAAACGTCTGGTGCCATTGCAGATTCAAACCTTGCGTAAACAAAGATTCTGGTCGCAAGAATTTCTTGCGGAGCAAGCAAATCTGACGCAGGGTGTGATTTCTCGTGCCGAAGATCAGGACTATGGGAATCTGACCGTTAATACGATCCTCAGCATAGCCGAGGGCTTTGACGTGGCTTTTGTGGGCAGATTTGTGCCCTTCAGCGAACTAGATCGCTGGTACGTTAACCTGTCTCAGGAAACCATGCATGTGCCTAGCTTCGATGAAGAGAACGCGGCCATGCTCGGTGCTGAAGAGCGAGCGAATGTGATCGCTATCGCCCAAGGCAATGAGCAGAAAGATCAACGCTTTGGGAATGTTGTTGACCTTAATGGTGCACGAAAAGAGCTGGCGGGCAAAGCCCAACCATCGTCGGACGGTTTGGGACTATATCTTCTAACTGCACAGCGCAATGGGGGGTCGGACAATGCAGCTTTCGGCGGTACTGCTAGCTAGAGTGTTGCTATTCGTTGAAAGTTTTGACCTCAATCCGCGAGGCAAAGCCTACTATCCCAACATCGTTCAAGGGATAGTTGAGAAATGTGGTTTTCAAAAATTCCCGCAAAAACTTGAAGAATTTGACGAAGTTAAAGGCGTGGAATTCATCGGTGGAAGATGGGGAGATGTGACGATCGAAATGATGAAGATTTTTAGCAATGGGTTGTTGCTCGACACAAGAATCTCCACTGCCGAATCGGAACGAATTCTCGCAGAAGCACTTAGTTGGAGTGTTTCAGCATTTGGATTGGTCTACAATCCCAGATCGATGAACAGGCGAGGCTACGTCAGCCAACTTACTTTTCACACAGAGGTTCCCTTATTAGGCAAGCCAGAATCTCCCGTGTCCAAGTTCACACAGCGTGCGAACGAAGCTTTTGCCCAGATTAGTGGTGATAAAACCCCGTGGCAGCCGATTGCCCTTACACTGCAATCCGACCAAGTTCCTAGAAAACCGGTCAATGCTCCATTCACAGTTCAGCGCAGAGCAGAGATCGCATTCTCGGATAACAAGTACTTTTCAGAAGCTCCTTTGCCGACAGACCTCCACATAGCCCTGTTAGAGCAATTTGAGGCGGACGTGAAAGGCGCGT
>DATLST010000305.1:0-26320 GCA_035534055.1 Candidatus Acidiferrales bacterium
TGGGCCCGCAACAACTGCTCCGGCGGAATCGACGGACGCCCCACCTTCGCGTACATCTTGCTGAACTGCGGCGAGAGCCGCTTCAGGATTTCGTCCACCATGGTGCGGACCGGGCGCAGCGGATGATCCTTGCGCACTCGCTGCTCGGGGGAAATGTAGCTGAACACGCGAGTCTGCTGCTGATCGGTTCCTCGCATGCGCCATTGGACGCCGTGCGCTGTCTCGTTATACAATTTTCGACTTTTTCAGCAGCCTGCTAGACGTGCCCAGGTTATCCCTGTATTTACGTTCGAGTGAATGCTGCGGCCGAAAATGGGAGCTTTACCCGATTGTATGCGGTCGCGAGCGGAACTAATGTGCCACATCGAAATAATCTGGAGGCACGCAATGAAATTACGTCACGCTCTACTGGCTGTTTCGGTCCTGCTGTTTTCACGGTCACGGCACACGCAGATGAGGTCTACACGTACACGGGGAACCCGCTCTTGAACTACAACACTACGGGCATGGGCATAACTACTACGTGGATACCGGGCATCCCGTCATGCGAATGCTCGCTTGACGGTTCATTCACGATGTCTCAACCGATTGGGCCAGGCAATTATGCACTGCTATTGACTATCGACCCCATCGCTTATTCGTTTTCGGGGAACGGTTATACCTACAATCAGTCCAACTCAAACGAGATATTTCAAGTATCAACTGATCCAGACGGCAACATCACATTCTGGTACATGCAGGACGGAGGATTTTCGATGGACTTCTACGGTTCGGCTTTTGAGTCCACGGAGCGGATTGGAGGTGCCTTCCAGCAAGGAACTATTGGTACCTGGACGATGGCAGACCCCGTTTCAACTCCCGAGCCGTCGAGCTTCGCGCTGCTGGGGATAGGACTACTAGGACTGGCCATGCTCAAGCAGAGGGTTACGCTGCGCAGTCTCGCCTGAGCCATCCCAAGCAGGAATTGCATCTGTGTCTGGTCCTTGCAGGCTATCTGGGAATGACGGTAAGCCGATCGAGCCACCAACTCCGATAACAGACTTCCCTCTTCGACCGCATTGGCTATTTTGGCCGTCTCAGGTTCCACCGGTCCATCCGCCACGAGAGGTGCCAAGGCAAGGTAGAGTGGTATATGGCGATGGCCTGTGCTTCGGTGAGGTTGCGGATGTCGAGATCGGGATACGCACGCCATCGAAAGGACTGAATTTGTCACTAATCATGTGAACGAGTACATCCATTTGCTTCCCGCATTTCACGCGGGTATCATAGGTTTCCCATGCTCTCTTTGGCGCTGCGGAGACTTTTAACGGCTATACTGGCCCTTCTATTCCTTTTCGTATGCCTCCCTTTGCACGCCAGCGATGCTCCTGCAATTTTTCCCCTCAGTGATGTCAAGCCGGGGATGAAGGGCGTGGTTTACACGATTTTCCAAGGTGACCAAGTCGAGAAAGTCGACCTGGAGGTCATCGGTGTCCTGAACAACGCATTAGGGCCTAAGCAAGACGTCATTCTCGTCAAACTTCTCGGCGACAAGGCAGCGGAGACAGGCGTTGCTGCGGGGATGAGCGGCAGCCCGGTCTATATTGATGGAAAACTCGTGGGCGCGCTTTCGCTGAAGCTGGGAACCTTCACCAAAGAAGCCATCGGTGGCGTCACACCTATCGAAAATATGTTCGATGTGGAAAAGTCCGCCGCGATCCCGCCAGCGCCAAGCACAAATGCGCCGGTCAAGAGCAAGCCTATTGCGGCTATGCGAACCCCTGTGCCGGCGGAATTCGCCCAAGCCACGGCCGCTGGCGCCGGACAGTTTCTGATCCCCATCGAGACACCTCTTATTTCCACGGGACTCTACCCGGAAACGCTCGCCCGATTTGGCAGCGCATTGTCCTCGTGGGGCATGACAACCATGGAAGGTGGCAACGCGCCTCCCTCACCATCCGATCCGCAGATTCAGCCGGGTGACATGGTGGGCATTGATTTGGTCAGTGGAGACCTGTCTTTGAGCGCCGGATGCACGGTGACCACGATGGAAGGCAATCGCCTGTATGCCTGTGGCCATCCGCTTTTTGGATTTGGCTCCGTCGCGCTGCCCATTTCTCGCGCCCATGTTCTGATGACACTGGCCTCTTCAATGGCATCCACCAAAATTATCTCCACGGGTGGCACCATCGGAACGCTGACGCAGGACCGCCAGACTGCCATCATGGGAACGCTTGGCGCGGGACCGCCGATGATCCCACTCGACCTGACGCTCTCGACGCCGTCGGTTGAAAAGAAGTTTCATTTCGAGGTCGTCGAAAGCCCGGAGCTTACTCCGCTTCTGGTGGCCATTGCGTCTTTCAACGGCATTGTAGGCAGCCCAGCATATGGCGAGGGTTCAACGCTACAGCTCGATGGAACGATCGACATCAAGGGTCATACTCCCGTGGTCGTCGAGGACCTGTTTGCTCCCACGGACCAGCCCGTCCCGACCGGCTTCTTTGCGGCGACCGACGTTCAGGGCATCTTCTCGCGAATCTATTCGAATCCCTACGAAATCCCGGAAATCGACCGCATCGACTTGCACGTGAAACTGCTGCAAGAGCGGCGCTTTGCCGAGATCGATGGCGCCTGGGTTGAAAAGAGCGAGGTGCGGCCAGGCGAATCCGTTGCAGTGAAAGTACTGCTGCGCCCCTACCGCGGCGCTCCCTTCATTCAGTCGATACCGATCACCATCCCCCTGCAGACCTCGCGCGGGCCTTTGGAGCTGGTGGTCAGCGACGCCGAATTTTTGAACCGCAACGTTCAGTCGCTCACCTCCAGCTCTGAAGGGCAGCTTCCCGGCCTAGAAGAACTGATTAAGCTCGTCAACCGCGAGCGTCACAACGACCGCCTCTACGCCACCTTGCTCCAGGCCACCCCCACCATGCTGGTCGAAGACAAGGAAATGCCCAACGTGCCCGCTTCGGAACTCAACGTTCTCGACCAGCGGCAGAGTCCGGGCGGCGTCCGGCTTTTGCGGGAGTCCATTGCAGGTGAATGGTCGGCCGATATGCATCAAGTGATTTCAGGCGAGCACACACTGACGATCACGGTAAAGTGAAGCCCAGTCCAAAGGAGATACCCACTGATGGCGCGTCGAACTTCGTTCGTGTGCCTGCTCATTACTGTGCTCTTGCTGCCGGCCCTGGCGTGCGCCGAACACACGCGCGAATGGCGCCAAACGAATTTCTCCGAGTTTGAGAAGGGGACCGCGAACGGAGTGGCGGTCCGCAGCGACGGCAAGTTCATGCCCGCTCCCAAATTCGACGCCTTCGCGGCCCCAAACCTCGCTTACATCTGGCAGCTTCGCGTCGATTCGCGCGGGCGTCTTTTTGCCGCAGGCGGTTCCGATGCCAAGGTGCTACGGTTCGATGACGCCGGCAAAGCCACCACCGTGTTTGAGTCCTCGGAACTCACCGCGCAGGCGATTGTTCTGGACTCGAAGGACAACCTCTATGTGGCCACCTCGCCCGACGGCAAAGTGTATAAAGTCACTCCGGACGGCCAGAAGTCAGTGTTTTTCGACCCCAAGACGAAATATATCTGGGCGCTTGCGCTCGATTCGCAAGAAGACTTGTTTGTAGCCACTGGCGATAAGGGCCAGGTATTCGTGGTAAGGCCGGACGGTAAGGGCCAGCTTTTCTATCAGAGCGACGAACGTCACGCCAGATCGCTCGCCTTCGATACAAAAGGCGATCTGTTGGTTGGCACCGAGCCAGACGGTCTGATTCTTCGTATCAACATTCTGCGCAAGGCTGCGGAGACGGTTCCCACCGCGGGCGTGCCGTTCGTCATTTACGAAACGAACAAGTCGGAAGTCACTTCCCTGCTCCAGGATTCGAACGGCAATTTGTACGCCGCTTCCGTGGGAGACAAACCACGCAGTCCGGGATTTCCACGGGTCGTGCCGGGAGGAGTGCCGCCACAGGCGGGTTCCATCGTGGTCACTGCCCAAGGCAGCGTGGTAGCGCAGGGACGGCAACAAACGACGGCAACGTCGCAGGCCACTCCTTACCCGTTCCCCAACGCGCCCACCGGTGGCGCGGAGGTCGTCCAAATCGCGCCGGACGGCTCGCCAAGGACACTGTGGACTTCGCGTGATGACCTTGTCTTTGCCATGGCGCTTGCTTCCTCGGGGCATCTCCTCTTAGGAACCGGCGACAAGGGCACGATCATCGAACTGGAAGGAAACGACATTTATTCGAGCGTCGCCCAGACCGCTTCGGCCCAGGTGACAAGCCTCGTCGCCAGCCCATCGGGAGAGGTTTTTGTCGCTACGGCCAACGCCGGAAAAATCTTCACTCTGGGCCCCGGCTACGCGTCCCAAGGCAGCATCGAATCGGACGCGTTTGACGCCAAGATTTTCTCTCACTGGGGCAGACTCACCTGGTGGGGCGAAAATGGCGTCATGCAAGGCAAGGTTGCGTTTTATGTGCGTTCCGGAAACACGTCGAGTCCAGAGAACAACTGGAGCGCGTGGGCGGGACCATATAAAACGTCCGGCTCGGGCGAAGTGAGATGCCCCCCCGCGCGATTCGTACAATGGAAAGCAGTTTTTCTCGAACCCGATGGCGCTGGCACGCCCACCATTTCCTGGGTCAGCCTGGCGTATCAGCCCAAGAACGTCGCGCCGGTCATTAACGGCATTGCCATCCAGGATCCAGGTGTACGAGTTGTGGGTTTCCCGGCTCAGCCCAACGGCGTCGGAGGTGCAGCTGTGCCCTCCCAACTCCGAATGCCCAACCCCGCCGGCACAAACCCTTCGCCTCCGCCCGAGGTGACGATACGAACCAACGCCGAGGTTCCGCCTCAAGGATTCCAGGAAAAGGGCTACGAGAGCGTGCTCTGGAATTCCGCCGACGACAACGACGACGATCTCATTTATACGATTTACTATCGGGCCGAGGGCGAACGGACGTGGCACTTGTTGAAGGACAAGCTCACCCAGCGATTCTATTCCTGGGACACGACTTCCATGCCGGACGGCGCCTATTATCTGAAAATCGTCGCCTCCGATTCCCCGTCGAATCCTAGCGAGCAGGCTCTTTCCGCCGAACGCGAGAGCGACCGCTTCGAGATTGTGAACACGCCGCCCCAGGTTGAGAATCTTCAGGCTGTGGCGACCGCGTCGGCCGTCTCAATTTCCTTTGATGGGGTTAGTTCCTCGGACGCAATCGCGCTGGCCCGATACAGCCTCGATGCGGGGGATTGGCAAATCGCCCTTCCGGTCGGCGGGCTCTCCGATTCACCGAAAGAGAGCTACCAGATTCAACTGCACGCGGTACCCTCCGGCGAGCACACCATTGCGGTTCAGGTTACCGACCGGTTTGACAATGCAACGGCGGAAAAGACCACCTTCACCGTTCCGGCGCGAGCCGCCAAGTAAGTTACGCGCGGGCGCTCGCGCAGATCATCGGCGAAGGATACTCCGTCCTGCGCGATTCCCCACTTCTCAAATCCCCAACCATCTCGCCTGTGTGAAAGAGCCGCATGCCGAACTGTCGCGGGATGTACCGCGGCGGGATTCGCGCGGCACCATGCATCTTTCACCAGCCTGGTGCCGGCTAGGAATCGCCGGCACTCCAATCAGGAGCAGGAAACGCGATCCGCCAGAAATCCGGCGCGGGGGTATCGAATTCGATGGCTGTGTGAAAACCTTCGCGCGTCTCGCGGGGAGAACGAACAACCCTGCATGCCACTTTCTCTCTCGTTCCACAATGTTCCAGCACCAAGCGCGTGTCTATGGGGAAATTCTGGTCTATCACGATGAGCGCCCCGTGAGCGTTCACGCTGAGCGTGGTCACATCAAACGTCTTTGGCACGCCCTTCAGTGCCACATGAACCTTGGCTCGCACGCGCAACAGCACGCGCTGGCTGCGCCGCTTTTCCTCGCCGCCTGCGAGATGTCTCAGCGGGGCCTCGCTGGATTTCACTGGGTTTGCCAGCGCCTTGGGCGACACAACCTTTGGCAAATCCATCTCAGAATTCAACCCCCCAAAAATTGAGATCGGCTCCAACAAGTTCCACTCCCAAATCCCACCCGTCGGGCCGCTCGGTTCCCTTCCATACAACCACGCCATCCGCCGCCTGTTGCGTCACCAGATTCGTCACTCGCAAGCGCTGCGGCACGTTCATTTCCATCGAACTCACAAGCAAACAGCCGTAGGCGTTCACCACCCGCGTGAAGCCTGTTTCAAAGTGCAACGGCTGCGGTTTTCCGCTCCATTCGATAGTGACGGGCACGCGGCAATTCATGCGCGGGGCTCGTCGTTTGGTTGTTACCAGCGGATCTTTGGACCGGCCTTCCGCAAACACCATGCTGGTTTCATCTCCTCAGTTCCTACACAAAGTCCACATACAAAATGAAGAAGCGCCCATCCCCCACGCTTTTAGGCAAGACACTACGGTAGTGCGTCAAAAGCGCGGGGTCAATGGTACCGGCTAACAGGTGGGGGATTGAATCGATGCGGCGGCACAGATACCACGAATTCAATCTGCCGAAGCCAGTTGCGGTTTTTCTTTACCGGCTGTCTTGCCAAAATGGTTTTCCAGCCAAGTTTGGAATGAATCCATGTAGGTGTAAAACACCGGCGTCAGGTACAACGTAACCAACTGAGAGAATAGCAACCCGCCCACCACGGCGAGCCCCAGCGGCCGCCGCGAATCCGCGCCGGCTCCTGATCCGATCGCGATGGGGAGCGTGCCCATCAGCGCGGCCATCGTCGTCATCATGATCGGCCGGAAGCGGATCAAACAGCCTTCATACACGGCCTCCGCAGCGCTCTTGCGGCCTTCGCGCTCTTTTTGGATCGCGAAGTCCACCATCATGATGGCGTTCTTCTTCACGATGCCGATGAGCATGATTACGCCGACGAAGCCATAGAGATCGAGGCTCATTCCAAATATCTGCAGCGTCAGCAGCGCGCCAAAAGCGGCCGAGGGAAGCCCCGAGAGAATCGTAATGGGGTGGATGAAGCTCTCGTAAAGAATGCCCAGCACGATATAAATCACCAGGATCGCAAGCACCAGAAGAACCCCCAGCCCCGTCACGGACGACTGGAAAGCCTGCGCCGCGCCCTGGAACTGAGTGGTGATTGTTTGCGGCAGGCTTTGGCGCGCCAGCGCATTCACTTCGTTCACCGCATCGCCGATGGCTGTTCCCGGTTTCAGATTGAACGAAACCGTCACCGCAGGTAGTTGCCCCAGGTGATTGACGGCCAATGGGCCAAGGCTCGTGGTAAGCTTTGCGACCGCGCTCAATGGAACCAGACTGCCGGTGCTCGAACGGATATAGAGCAGAGAGAGAGCCGCCGGATCCCGCTGGTATTGATCTTCAAGCTCCATCACAACCCAGTATTCGTCGTTCGGGGCATAGATGGTCGAGACTTGCCGCTGCCCGTAGGCCGTATAAAGCGCATCTTCCACCTGCGCCGCCGTCACTCCGAGCGCGGAGGCCTTGTCGCGGTCGAGGTCCACATTCACTTGCGGATTCTTGATAAGCAAGTCGGTCGTTACATCCTGCAGCCCAGGGAGCGTTGCCATTTTTGCCGCGAATGCCGTCGCGTCCCGGTAAAGCTCCTCGGTGTCCGGGCTTTGCAAGGCAAGCTGATACTGGCTTTTTGTGATCTGCCCGCCGATCTGGATGGGCGGCGGATTCTGCAGATAAACGTTCATTCCCGGAATCGCGGCGAACTTGAGCCGCATTTCGCCGATCACTTCGTTGATCGTCGGGTGATGCGCGAACAGCGGAGTCAATTTGCGAAGGATGCTCCCAACAACCGGAGTGTCTCCGTATTTTCTGTCGAGCGCAGCCATCGTTGGGCTCGGGATTGGAGGACGGTCGGATGGATCCTTCAAATGGATGAACACGATTCCCGAGTTGCTCGCGCCGAACGATCCCACGCCCGAAAAGAAGTCCAGCCGGTTGGGATCTTTCATGATGATCCGGTTCAGCTCTTCCTGGTGCCGCACCATCGAATCGAAGGAGATTCCCTGCGAGGCCTCGCTGTATCCGAATATCTGCGAAGCGTCCACTTCCGGCAAAAATCCCTTGGGAATCACCATGAACTGCCAGGCGGTCACAACCAGAATGACTCCCGAAATTACCATCACGGTCAGCCGGTGCCGCAGCGACCATTGCAAGGAAACATCGTATTTCTTCAGGAGCCAGTCGAAGAAATGTTCCAGCGTCATGTACAGCCGTCCGTGCCGTGTCTCCTGTTGCGGCCGCAGAAACCGGCTGCAAAGCATGGGTGTCAGGGTCAGCGATACGAACCCCGAAATCAGGATGGCCACCATGATCACCACGGAGAATTCGTGCAGCAGCCGGCCCATGATTCCGCCCAGGAAGAGCACCGGAATGAAGACCGCGGCCAGCGAAAGCGTCATGGAAAGAATCGTGAAGCCGATTTCCTTCGATCCGTTCAGCGACGCCTCCATCACTCCTTCGCCCATCTCCATGTGGCGCACGACGTTTTCCAACATCACGATGGCGTCATCGACCACGAATCCCACCGAGAGCGTCATGGCCATCAGCGACAGGTTATCCACCGTGTAATTCAGCTCGTACATCACCGCGAATGTCCCGATAAGGGACATCGGCAGCGCGATGCTCGGGATCACCGTCGCGGATAGCTTCCTTAGGAACAGGAAGATCACCAGAATTACCAACACGATGGCCAAAAACAGCGTCGACTTCACATCGTTCACCGATTCCCGGATCGACACGGACCGGTCGTACAGGATCTGCATGGTTACCGACGGCGGGATGATCGACCGGAACTGCGGCAGGAGTTGCTTGATCGAATCCACTACGTCCACGGTGTTCGTCCCCGGCTGACGCTGCACAGCCAGCACCACCGCAGGCTCGTCGTCCACCCAGTTCTGGATCTTGTCGTTCTGCACGCTATCGAGCACGTTCCCGAGCTCATCCAGCCGCACGGGGGAGCCATTCCGGTAGGCCACGATCAGAGGCCGATATTGCGAGGCATGCGTGAGCTGGCCATTGGCTTGCAGCGTATACGCCTGGTGCGCTCCGTAGAGCGTCCCCGTGGGCAGGTTCACGTTGGCGTTCTGCACGGCCGTCGTCACTTCGTCAATTCCGATCTGCCGCGACGCCAGCCTCCGCGGATCCAGTTGAACCCGCACTGCGTACTTCGCCGAGCCAAACACCTGCACCTGCGCCACTCCCTCCACCATCGAGATGCGCTGGCCCAGCAAAGTCTCGGCGTACTGGTCAACCGTATAGATCGGCAGCGTCTTCGAATACAGCCCGATATAGAGAATGGGCCGGTCCGCCGGGTTTACCTTGTTGAAGGTAGGCGGTGTCGGCATGTTGGGCGGAAGCTGCGGGGCCGCCCGGGAGATGGCCGCTTGCACGTCTTGCGCGGCCCCATCAATGTTGCGGCTCAAGTTGAATTGAAGCGTGATCTGCGTGCTTCCCATCGAGCTCGTCGAAGTCATCGAGTCGATGCCGGCGATCGTGGAAAACTGCTTTTCGAGAGGCGTCGCCACGGCCGAAGCCATCGTGTCGGGATTGGCGCCGGGCAACGTTGCGGCCACTTGAATCGTGGGAAAATCCACGTTCGGCAGATCGCTTACCGCCAGTTCGCGGTAGCCCAAAATGCCGAATAAAAGGATGGCGGCCATGACCAGCGTGGTCATGATTGGACGGCGGATGAATAGCGCTGCAATGTTCATCGATGTCTACTCAGCCTCCGATCCCGCTGCCGGTGCGAACGGCCACTTTGATCCCCGGAATCAGCCGAAGCTGCCCGTCGGTGACCACGGTTTCTCCCGGCTTCACTCCCTGGGAAATTACGGAGTCTCCGCCGATCGTGCGCGATACTTTCACCGCGCGCTGCTCCGCCATCGATTCCGGCGTCACCACGAAGACAAAGTCCCCCGATTGCCCGGTTTGCACGGCCTGCGACGGCACCACGGTGGCATTCTCCTGCTCCGAAAGCCGCAGCGATACGGTCGAAAACTGCCCCGGCCAGAGCCGATGGTCCGCATTTGCGAATGTTGCTTTGAGCTTGATTGTCCCGGTGGTGTTATCCACGCTATTGTCAATGAATGTCAGGTAGCCCACTTCGGGCTTCGTGTCGCCGTAAGGCGTAGCCTCCACCTGCAATCGGCCCTTGGCCATGAATTCCTTCACCACGCCCAGATACTGCTCGGGAATGGCGAAATCCACATAGAGCGGTGTGATTTGTGCGATCACCACCAGCACCGGAACGTCATTTTGCTTCACCAGGTTCCCGGGCGTTACCCCCAGCGCGCCCGTGCGTCCGTCAATCGGCGAATAAATTGAGCAATATTGAAGCTGGAGCCGCGCGGCCTCCGACGCCGCTTCATCGGCGTGAACCGACGCTTTCTGCGCATCGGCTGTCGCCTTCATCTGATCGAACTGTTCCTTGGGCGTTACACCTGCGTCGAACAGCTTTTGATAACGCTGGGCTTGCACCTCGTCGAGTTCCGCCTGTGCTTTGTCGCGCGCCAGAGTTGCTTGGGCCTGGTTGAGTGCGGCTTCAAACGGCCGCGCATCCAGGCTGAACAGGAGCTGGCCCTTGGTGACGAAATCTCCTTGCGTGAAGTGCACCTGTTCCAGTTCCGCATTGACTTGCGACTTGATCGAAACTGTCGAATACGCCTCGCCCGAGCCAATGGCCGAGAGATCGATCGGTATGGTCTTCTGGACCGCTTTCGCAACCGTCACCGGGACGGCCATGATCGGAGCAGTCTGCGCGGTCTTCATGCCGCACCCGCTCATGAGAACGGCGAGCGCTGCGAGCGTGCCGGCAAAAACAGCTAGCTGGACATGGTTTCTATCCATGAATGATGGCTTTTCCCTCTCTCTATGATTGTCGTTTCGAAGGTTACAAATGCGGAGCAACCGGCAGCACTATTCGGCTGCACCGTACATGATACGCATCTGGTTCCAATAATATTACAAGATTAGACGTGGCAGTTTGCGAGAAGTTTCGAGTAAGTTCCACCTTTTCAGCTCTCCGCGGAACTGTCGAGAAGCCACAACACGTTCCCCGCCGGCCGAATTCTCCCTGCCGGATACTGGCTGGGTTTGGAATCGGGCTCTTTCCGAAGCGCGGCCATGATCGAGCGCTTAGCCGAGCCTGAGACGAGGAACAACGTATTCCGTCCGCTGTTGAGGACCACCGGGGTCAACGTCAGGCGTCTCGGAGGCTTCGCCGCCACTTCCACCGCCGCAACCCAGCGCCGCTTCTCTTCCAGCGCCGGAGACCCTGGAAACAAAGAGGCTGTGTGACCTTCGACCCCCAGTCCCAGGAGTTGCAGGTCGAAAGCAGGCGGCTCCCCGCCGAAGAATTTCCGCAATTCCGATTCGTAGGCTTCCGCTGCTTTTTCCGGCTGAGGCAAATCCGCAGCCATCGGATGAACGTTCGCGACTGGAATGGGCACATGCTCGATCAAAGTTTCCCGAGCCGTGCGGTAATTGCTCAACGGATCGTCCCACGGAACGCAGCGCTCGTCTCCCCAGAACAGGTGTACCCGGCCCCATGGCATCGGCCGCTCATGTTTTCCGGCCTCCGCCCACAGAGCGTAAAGCTTCGTGGGCGTGTGGCCGCCCGATAGCGCGATTGCGAACCGTCCCCGCTGCTCGACCGCCTCCTGTGCGATGCGCAACAGCTCCGCGAGCGCCGCGCGGCTCAGCGCGTTCAGGTCCGGGAAATTTCGCGTTTCCATTTTCATGGGTCGCCCCACGCCCTTCGGGGTTCTTTCCTGGGGCGCGATGATTCATTCCTTGGCTGCGGTTTTCACGGCGTGCCCGCCGAACTCGTGCCTCATCATGGCGAGCAGCTTGTTCGCAAAGGGCTCAGGATCCTGCGACCGGAAGCGCACATCGAGCGCACTGGAAATCACCGGCAACGCAACGCCAAGGTCCACGCCTTCGGTCACCGTCCAGCGTCCCTCGCCGGAATCGGTTACATACGCGCCGATGCCCTCCAGCGTGGGATTTTTCGACAAAGCATCCACCGTCAAATCCAGCAGCCACGACCGAATCACGCTGCCGAATTGCCAGATCTTGGAAACCTGCAGCAAATCCAGATCGAACTCCGCCTTGTGGCGCAGCAGGTCGAGTCCTTCGGCATAGGCCTGCATGATCCCGTACTCGATCCCATTGTGCACCATCTTCACGAAGTGGCCCGAGCCGGCGGGCCCCACGCGTCCCCAGCCCTTGTCCGGGCCCGGCGCGAGCGTTTGAAAGATCGGAGTGAGGCGCTTCACCACATCCGCATCGCCCCCCACCATCATGCTGTAGCCTTCGGCCAGGCCCCAGACTCCTCCGCTCGTGCCGCAGTCCACAAAATGAATCTTTTTTTGCGCGAGCGCCGCCGCGCGCCGCATCGAATCTTTGTAATAGGAATTCCCGCCGTCGATGATCGCATCGCCCGGCGCGAGATGCGGCGTGAGCAACTCGATCGTCTGGTCCACGGGCGCGCCCGCGGGGACCATCAGCCAAACGGCGCGCGGCGCCTTGAGCTGCCCGATCAATTTCTCGAGCGAATCCGAGCCCGTCGCGCCCTTATCCGTCACGCGCTTCACGGCGGCGGCGTCCCGATCGTATCCCGCGACGCGGTGCCCTCCGCGCACCAACCGCTCTACCATGAATGCTCCCATTTTCCCCAGGCCAATCATTCCAAGTTCCATCGCATCTCTTCTCCTAACTTTCATCCGTGGTAATACCGAAACCCTTGAGGTCCTCGCGAAGCTGGGCCGCATTTTGAAATTGAATCGTGTGCATGCCGAGCTCGCGCGCGCATTCCAGGTTGAGCCCGCGATCGTCGATCAGGATGCATTCCCCCGGCTCGCGTTGCGTGATTTTGAGTGCCAGTTGATAAATTCCCGCGTTTGGTTTCCTCACGCCCAGGTAGCAGGAGCTGAAGAAAGCCTCGAAATAATCCCGCAGATGAAATTCATGGATGCGGTAGTCGTTGATTTCGAGCGATTCGTTGTTGAGTGCCGCCAGCAGATGCCGCCGCGTGCGCGCCAGCTTCCCCAGAAACTCGAGCGATTCTGGAAAGGGTTGCGACTGATCGAAAATGAATTGTTTGAATTCCTCGATGGTGAACGGCCGTTCGCGATAAAACACCGTTCGACGCAGGTACTCCTCGAGCGTGGCGTGGCCGCTTTCAAGCGCGTTCAACATCAACTCGTGGCGATCTTCGAAATCGGCCCAGTCGAGATTGAATTTCTTGACGGCTGACAGCCGCGAACCGCGGTCCCATCCGTTCGTTAAAATCACGCCGCCGTTATCCCAGAACAGTGCGCTGATTTCCGCCATGTGTCTTCCGCTTCGCTCCCCTCGAACTGGCTCTCTGTAGAATTGAAAGAATCTCTATTATCCCCGTCCGCGTTGCGTGGCAGAAGCGGAATCTGGACGCGGTCAGCCTGGCGCAGTTATGATAAATCGAAAGCACATGGCGGCGCGCCAGCGCAGGACGAAACTCACGATTTTCACCATCGGACATTCCACCCGTCCGATCGGCGAATTGATTCACTTGCTCCAATTAAACTCGGTCCGGCGACTGATCGATATCCGCACGATTCCGAAATCGCGCCACAATCCCCAGTTTAATGGCCCGGACCTGGCTCAATCCTTGCGCGCGGCCGGAATTGCCTATACCCATTTGAAAACCCTGGGCGGCCTGCGCCATGCGAAAACTGATTCCCTGAACCGCGGCTGGCGCAACGCGAGCTTTCGCGGCTTTGCCGATTACATGCAAACGCCGGAATTCGCCGCCGGGCTCGCACGCGCGATGCAGCTTGCCGAAAAAAAGCCCAGTGCGCTGATGTGCGCCGAAGCGGTTCCCTGGCGCTGCCACCGCTCTCTCGTTGCCGACGCCCTTCTGGTCCGCGGCATTTCCGTCCGCGAAATCATCGGCGCTTCGCATCCCAGGGAACACAAGCTCACCCGTTTTGCCCGCGTTCGCGGCACGCAAATCACGTACCCAGTCGATCCGGCAGCCGTCGAGGAATCCCCCAAAAGGAGCCATGCCATGATTCATATCACCCGAGTCTACGACGAATCTTCCCATCCCAAGGGCACGAGCTACCTCGTCGAGCGCCTCTGGCCCCGCGGCGTGAAGAAAGAAGCCTTGCACATGGACGCGTGGCTGAAAGATGTTGCCCCGAGCGATGCGCTTCGCCGCTGGTTTGGCCACAAGCCCGAGCGGTGGGAGGAATTTCAAAGGCGCTATGTCGCGGAATTGCGCGCGCAACCGGAAGCTTGGAAGCCCATCCTGGAAGCGGCGCGGCAAGGGGACGTGACCCTGCTTTATAGCGCCCGCGATACGGAACGCAATGGCGCGCTCGTGCTCCAGAAATTCCTTGGGACTAAGCTCGTCAGCAGCGCCAGAAAATAGCTACGGTTCCCGGCCGCGGCGCCGAGGCTGGCGCTTGCCGAAAAATTCCCGCAGCATGGACATGACCTGCCCAGCATCGGCGCCGTCCGCCGCTGCGGCTTCCGCGATGCTCAGCGTGCGTGGGATCGATGGCGCATGGGCCAGCGTCTTCAACCCCGATTTCACAAACAACTGCCTCGTTTTGGGGAAGCTCGCCACGCAAAAATAGACGGACATCGAGGGCTGGATGCCGCTTGGACTGAACCACGCAGGCAGCGGCTGAAGCATCGTCATCCCCATGTTCAGCACGAACAGACAAACTGCCGTCAGCTCCAGCCAGCCCGACACTGGCAGCAGGCTCCACAAAAATCCGCCGTGTGAATACGCGACGGCCTCGCTCGTCACCCGCAGCAGGCACCCGATCTCCAGCAGCCAAAGGCTCGCCGCCATAAGTCCTATGCTGCGCAGTTCACGACCGCTCAGGAACGAGGGAAGGATCAGCGGCGCCACGCAAAAGATCAGCGTGGCCAGGAAACCCACGGTCAGCGCGTGTCGTGACGCGCCACCCAGGCCGGTGATCTTCGGCGCCAAATCGGCCCACACGCCCAGCACCGCGCCTACGGCAACCCATCCAAACGCAATTCGCGCGAAAATGGGATAGTCGCCATACACTCCCAAGCGCTTGGGCTCGCGCACGCTCGGCCGAAACACCTGCAGGACGTAAATCGCGGCGGCAGTTAGAGCAACAGCCAGCGCGTCGGCCGCCAGAAACTTTCCCGCCAGCGCGCAAATCACGATCACAGCCACCCCCATCGCCAGCCACTTCGCGCTCTTCTGCACGGGCTTTTCGAGGCCCACAAAAATGGTGATGAATCTCGAGCTGTAGCCCCATGCCACCGGAATCGCGAAGCCCCACAGCGAGATCAGCAGAAAGGTGCGGTCCCACGCGGGAGGATAGACGGGCAAGGCCGCGTGTCGCGCCAGGGCCGTCGAAATTCCCAGATTCAGCAGCAGCGCCACGCCAAACGATGCAAATCCCACCACCCCAAGCCACGACGCCAGATCCCCGGGGAATGGTTTTTGGACTTTTCCCGAGTCGGCGTTCCCTCCCCGGTCAAACCACAGCAAATATTGCGACAGCGCAAACCCGGCCAACTGGAGAATCGCTGATCCGATGAGGCCCGTGCGCCAGTGCTCCAGGCTGACCCCGGCCCACCAGTGCCACGCAGCACCGGCCGTCCAAAGAGCCCATACGGTCCAGACGAGCCTAAACCGCGTCAGAACTCTTCC
Source organism: Candidatus Acidiferrales bacterium (assembly GCA_035534055.1). Classification (GTDB taxonomy): domain Bacteria; phylum Acidobacteriota; class Terriglobia; order Acidiferrales; family UBA7541; genus Palsa-295. Next base: position 15,693 of record DATLST010000305.1, read on the forward strand.
CAGAAATTTCGGGAGCACGTAGAGCGAAATCCCCAGAATGAACGTCCCCACCCAGCCGAAAAGCTGTGCCTGGCCGTGCGCCTGAATCCAGGCGGTGCTTGCACCAGTGTTCGTGCGTTCATCCGCAATGCTCAGCAGGTTCCATACGCCGAGTACCGTTCCAGGCAAAAACACGAATACAAGCCCAGTGGCGATGAACGCGGCCAGAGCCCGTGCCGCTCGTCGCTCCGGCAGCGGATCGTTGCCCAGGAACGTGGCTTTTTGGTCTCGCTCGAATGCCGCCCGCCACTGTTCTGGCAAATCGCGGACTAGCGTTCCACCGGACACCGTTTCATTTGAAAAACTCATCACGTGGATTTTACCGGGGATTTTCGTCTGCCGCGAGAGATGCCGCGAGATTCTTCGGGGCTGCGCTGTGCCAGGCGGCGAGCGTGGCTTTTCTCAAGATGGGTTTCTTGGCGGGCTTCAGCCGCACATTTGGTGACGCTGCGGCGGCCCCGCGCACCTTTCCCGGGAACGAAGACGTCTGGCTCCGCGAACACAAATTCTTCCTGTTGCCTTGGTGAAAGCTTGACCATGCTCAATTCTTGTTCCGATAGCCAAGGGTCGCGAAGATTTTGCCTCGCACGCGAAAATCCGGGTGGTTCATGTGCGAGCTCTCGATGGATTCCGGCAGTCTGAGCGCGATTTGGTGAAAAGCTTGTGGAGTCATGAAGGCCTTCCACGCTGTACTATTGACGCTGGCTCGGCTGCGCCCCAACTGAAATCTGCAGTTTTCCGGAATTTTCGCGCGGGCTCAAGTAAAATCCCCTTCTTGATGACGAATTCCCGATCATGGCAATTGAGCTTCTCCACGGCGGCGGCCATTTGGGCCGCCATCGTCGCGCTCGCCGCATTTCTGGGGATGTGGCGAGGCTTTGGCGGCTCGCGATTCATCTTGGCCTTGGGCGTTGCTGCGATTCTGTTCGCTTTTGAACTCTTCCTTGCCGCACCACGCATTCTCGAATTGGCGCAGAAGCTTCTCGGCAGCCGCGGCGGCATCGTCGCACCGCTCGTCCCGCTCTTCGCGGTGCTCGTTTACGCATTTGGAGTCACCGGCGATTGGCGCACGATGCTCGCCGGCGCGGCCTACGCCGTTCTTCCCTCCATCCTGATCGCGGGCAGCACCGGAAAATCGCCGGGCACTTGGGAAGACTACGTTGCGGTGATTCTCATCTGGCTGCCCGTGGAGTTTCGCTGGATGTACCGCCTGTTTTCCTACCCGCCGCCGCTCACGCACACGCTCGCTATCCTGATGGCTCTTGGCACCGCCGTCGCGGCTTTCGTGCTGCTGCGCCGTCTGGAAGGGATCGGGTACGCCGTGGAGTGGCGTGGCGGTTTCGGATTGCACGTCGTGCTCACCTTTGTCCTGTTTGCCGCGATCGCCATTCCTCTCGGAATCCACATGCATTTCCTCGTGTGGGATCCCACTCTCGCCCGCCTGCGTTCCCTGCCCCTCGCAGCCCTCGGCATTTTGTTCTTCACTGCGTGGCCCGAGGAATTTCTCTTCCGGGGCTTGCTGCAAAATCTGCTTTCGCGCACGTGCAAGAGCCGCTGGGCCGGACTGATTATCGCTTCCGTGATCTTCGGCCTTTCGCACATTTTCCATGCGCCATACCCGAACTGGAAGTATGTCGCCCTCGCCACCATAGCAGGATTATTCTACGGTCATGCGTGGATGAAGACCGGTTCCCTGCTGCCTGGGACGCTCGTGCACGCCCTCGTGGACGTCTCCTGGCACCTTCTCTTTCGCTAGTAGGGCTTCGGAAATCATCCTTCGCCAGCCGTTCTTCTTGCTTCCGCGCTTCCCTGCCCCTATGCTTCCGTCTCGTGCGCTCTTCGCCCCGCAAATTTACGACAGAACCTGAGCTCTACGCCTCGGCGCTTCGCGCCCTCATGAGGCGCGCGCACTCCATCCATGAAATGTGGGAATACCTCGGCCGCCGCGCCGAGGAACAAGAGATCGTTTCGCGGGTCATCTCTCGTCTTCGCGAGCAGAAATACCTCGATGACGCCCGTTACGCCATCGACTACGCTCGCCAGCACGCGCAATCCCGCCGCCAGGGACGCTTTCGCATCGCTCGCGAACTGCGTACTCGCGGCGTTCCCGACCGCCACATTGAAGCGGCACTCGCCGCCGCCTTTGCGGAGACGGACGAGGCCGCGCTCGTTCGCGCCCGCCTCAAACGCCGCCTGGCCCGCGTTCGCGGCTCGCTCGACCAGCGCCAGATCGCCTCTCTCTATCGCAGCCTTATGCGGGCTGGCTTCGCCACCGATATTATTCGCTCCGAGCTCCGTAGTATTTCCCGCGAAGATCTACCCGATCCTTCCGACTCGGTTCCCGGCGACGGTTAGCTCCGTTTCGGCTGCCGCGAATCGTTGTATAGTAGAGGTGCCTGGCGCGCTTCATCGTCGGCGGTAATTCAGCTATCCACGGCCAGATACCACAACTCGCAGCATAGCTCTGTTGACCCGGAGCATCCTCGGAAGGAGAACGAAAGATGATCAAGTTTTGTATTTCCCTTTGTACTTGTGTTTTGGCCTTTGCTTTCGTATCGACCGTAGGCGCTTCTCGCGCTTCGGCTCAGGACAACATGAAGGGCATGCAAGGAATGAAGGGCATGCAAGGAGAGGCGCACGGACACATGGGATTTGACTACAAAGCCTCCGTGCTCTCCGACATTAAAGACACCGAGAAAAAATTTGTCGGGCTCGCGCAGGCCATTCCGGCGGATAAATACACCTGGCGTCCCGGCGACGGTGTCCGCTCCGTCAGCGAAGTATTTCTGCACATTGCCGGCGCTAATTTCGGCATGCCGGGCTTTCTCGGCGCCGCTCCGGCCGAGGGCTTCAATCGCCAAGGCTTTGAGAAGTCCACCACCGACAAACATAAGGTGATCGAGCAGCTCAATAAATCATTCGCTTATCTGGAATCAGCCGTCGAGAATGAGGCCAACGCGGATCTAGCCAAGGAGACGAAAATCTTCGGCGGGCACGAGGCTACGCATGGCGAAGTTCTTTTCATGATCATCACCGATTTGCACGAGCACCTCGGACAGATGATCGCCTACGCCCGCATGAACGGCGTGGTCCCGCCTTGGACCGCCGCGCGCCAGGCTGCGCCGCACAAATCCACCATGTAACGGCAGTTTCCGCACGCGCGCTGCGTGGCCCCGAATTTTTGTTCCGGCCACGACTCTCGCGACAATGCGGCTTCCGCCTGTTTTGAGGAGGAAAGCAGTTCCGGAGTGGGCGCTGTCCCCGGCAGCGCCCGTCTCCGGCAAGTTTCCATTGGGCAATGGTCGGGTCGCTTTCGGCCCGCTTCCCCATTACGTCTGAGACCGCGTGAATGTGAAAAGGGATCCTTTGGCTACTTACGCGGGCCGCCCGTCCCGGTCAGCATGGCCTTGGCAATCGTGTTTTGCCAAAGCATGAATCCAACAAACGCCGCGGTCGCGTTGGACGGTAATTCCAGTTTCTCGGTCTTCAGCGCATGGACGGTGAAGTGGTAGTGGTGCACGCGCCCCGGCGGCGGGCAAGGACCAAACCATCCGGGTTTTCCCAAATCCGTGTTGCCTTCCACCACACCGGCCGGAAGATTGCCTAGGCTCGCCGCGCCTTCTTCCAGGCTCGTCACGTTCGCCGGAAAGTTATACGCTACCCAGTGCCAAAAGCCGCTGCCCGTCGGCGCATCCGAGTCATATACCGTAATTGCAAAACTTTTGGTTTCTTTCGGAGCCCCGCTCCATTTGAGTCCCGGGGAAATGTTGCCGCCGGTGCAGCCAAAGTCGTTCCAGTAGTGCTTCTCCGGAATCGGCCCGTTGGAAGAAATGCTGGGACTGCTCACCACGAACTGATCAGATGACATGTGCGTTCCTCTCTTTTCTTTTATGGCTGAATGGCAATGCTTCGCTCAAAAGGCGGACAGAATGCATCTTTCAGCAACTGCTAAGGAACCAGCACCGCGCGGCCCCTCACCTTGCCCGCGCGAAGGTCCTGCAGCGCCCGGTTGGCTTCGGCGAGCCGGTAATACTGCGTGGCCAGGCGGATTTTCCCACGATCCGCGAGCGCCATCAGTTCCACCAGTTCAGCGTAGGTCCCCACGAGATTTCCCACGATGGTTTTCTCCGACGCCACCATGTCCATCGTGGAGATGCGAATTTCGCCGCCGTATCCGATCACGTAGTAATATCCCGCGTTGCGCGTCATGGCGATGCCCGCGTTCACCGATCCGCCTTCCCCGACGAAATCCAGCACCGCTTCAGCGCCCTTTCCATCCGTCAGCGCCAGCACGGCCTGTACTTCGTTTCCATCGGCCGCAACCCCGTGGCGCGCGCCCATTTCCTTGGCCAGCGCGAGTGCATCCGGAGAGCGCTCCACGACGATCACCTCCGCGGCGCATAGCGCGCGCAGCACCTGAATGCCGATGTGGCCCAGGCCTCCTGCCCCAATCACCACGACGAACTCGCCTGGCAACAAATGTCGCGATGCCTTTTTCGCCGCACGATAGGCCGTCAACCCGGCGTCCGCGTAGGGCGCCACATCCTTCGGTGCTAGCGTCCGCGGCAGTTTCACAAGCGACCTCTCGCCCGTCCGGAGCAATTCAGCGTATCCGCCATTCGAGTCGAGGCCTGGGAACAGGCCTCCTGACGAGTGCATGTCGTCCCCGCGTCGCGCCGCCAGATCGTGGCCGCAACTGATCAGCGGGTGGCAGATCACGGCGTCGCCGCGCTTGACGCTCTCCACTTCCTTCCCCACGTCTTCCACCCAGCCGGCATTTTCGTGGCCCAGCACGTGAGGAAGAGCGACCTGCACCTTATCGCGCCAGAGGCCCTCCACCACGTGCAGGTCGGTTCGGCACACTCCCGCCCCGCCGATGCGCACGATCACATCGGTGCTTCTTCTCGATTTTTGGATTGGGAATTTCTTCGTAGTTGACCCAGATGGGCTTGTTCAGTGGCTCGTCGTATTCGTGCAGCACCGCCGCCTTCATTTGCAGAGCTCCTCGCGTTCACGCGGGCTGAGCCACGCACGCGGCCGCAGTCTAATCCTCGCCATCGGTCGCGTCAACTTCGAATGGTGCCTGCACTTCGGCTCCACGATGCCAGGCGAAAGGCGGCTCGACGTTCAGGACACTGGTATTTTGATCGAGAACGGCGTCGAAAGCGCGCCGCTATGCGCTCGCTGCTTTTCCCTGATACGCCGGGACAAACACTTCCGCAATGAACGTCTCGATCGTTGTGGGAGTCGTGTTCTCCACAGAGCGCGGCTCAAGCGCCCTCATGTGGCCCGAATTCAACGCATCGGACATTTCCAGCAGCAGATCCACCATGCTCGACGACATTCCCATTTGCAGCATGGCCGGTTTCAGCATCCCCGCGGGCGCCTGCTTGTAACTCAGGTCGGGCCTCTCGATCGCAACCCCAGCGGTCTTAGCGACCTCCGCATAGGTCACATCGCGCGCCCCTTGCAGTTCACGCGCGCTCTTTCCCTCGAAATTCAGCTTCAACAATGCGTGGGCCGCCGCCGCACCGATATCTCGCGTGGCAATCATGGGCAGCGCCAGGTCCGCCCGGACCGGGCCCGCCATGATGCTGAGCGACTTGATCACACCCACCTGAGCCAGAATGTTTTCCATGAAGTAGCCCGCTCGAAGATAAAGGGCATGAAGTCCGGAAATCCTTCCCAGCTTTTCCTCCAGAGAGCGCAGTCCGGCCACGGGGCCCGTCTTATCCGGTTTATCCGCCCCAAAGCTGCTCAGCACGACGGCGTATCGCACCCCATTCTTCTCGATCGCGGAGGCCAGCGCGTCGGTCACTCTCTCCTGATACGCGCTCACATCCGGCGAGCTGATGTTAGGCGGCACCATCGCATACACCGCCTCCGCGCCGGAAAACGCTTTTGTCAACGCTTCCGCATCGGTCGCGTCGGCCACCGATGCTTCCGCGCCCTTCTTCGTGAATCGTTCGAGGCGCTTCGCGTCGCGACCGATCACCCGTATCTTCTGTCCCGCTGCGAGCAGTTTTCCCGCCACCACGCTTCCGGTATTTCCCGTGGCCCCTGTAATCACATACATGGTTCCTCCTCGCGCCGATTGTCTCGACAAGATCGTCTCATAGTTATAGATGCCAGGCCCGGACTTCCGCTGCATTCATCTTCGGTTGCTCTTCGCGGATGGCGGCGAGAAAATCGGCGATTGTCTCTGTGTCCTAATGGGAGGGCCTCTCAATCGCCGCAAGCATTTTCGCTAAAAATTCATTCAGCGAGGTGCCGGGACGAATCCACCGCACCACCGCGACAATATCGTTGTCCCAGTCGATGTAAATGACGTTGTTTCCGTTCCCCAGGAAATACACCGCCGATTCGAGCTGCGGCATTGCCGGCCTCGACGGGGATGGAAACCTTGAGCATCATGCGCATCGTATGTGCCCTCCTCAGGCGCAGGCATTATACTGCCCCCTTCGGCGCACAGGGTTCTTCTCTTCGCTCCCTGATTGGGCCGTTGGGCTGGCCTGCGTTCGCTGTCCACGCCCGTTTGGCACCGTTATCCCGGCGTAGACACGCCGCCGTTCGCAGTCGGTGGCAAGCGAGGAAATTCTTGCGTGCCCGCCCAGAGTAGCGCCGCCAATCCTGAACGGAGCAACGTACGATTTTCGATCACGCGCTTTTTGGACGATCAATCTCCCTCCGTGAAATTCACTCTTCCTGCGCCATCACGCCTGTTCTACAATGCCCGCGTTCACATGGGGGTCGTCCATGACTCTTCTCTTCGCCTTCCTGATCGGACTGTTTGCAGGCCTGCGCTCCTTGACTCCGGCTGCCGTAACGTCTTGGGCTGGTTATCTCGGCTGGCTGAAACTGAAGACTCCGCTCGCGTGGATGGGCACGCTGACCACCGCCGTGATTTTCACTCTGTTCGCGCTGATGGAGATCGTCGCCGACAAGCTGCCCACCACTCCCAGCCGCACTGCCCCTCCAGGGTTGATCGCGCGCATCGTGCTGGGAGGTTTGGCAGGTGCGTGCGTGGCAGTTGCAGATACCGAGGGACTGACTACCGGCGCTTTGTTGGGGGTTCTGGGCGCGCTCGCCGGTTGCTTCGGCGGCTACCAGGTGCGCACTCGGATGGTCCAGGCGCTCCGCGTTCCCGATTTCGCCATTGCCGTGATCGAGGACCTTGTCACCATCGGCGGCTCGCTCTGGGTCGTCTCCCGCTTCTAGCGCAATCACGCTCTCGGAATCATGTCCTGGGCTCCGCTCGGCTGAGGGCATAGCAGCAGATGCCACATCAGAAGCACCTGACGTTCGGGTTTTGGCTCCACAAGCTGGCTGCCTTGGTTGTGCGTCCAGTTCTGCTGTATCATCCCGACAGATGAAGCAGACTCGCCATGAACCTGGGAGCCTTCGGCTGGACCCGCGTTTTCGTTACGCAACACCAACCGTCATAACACCCGAAGATCCGTTGCTTATAAACCAGGTGCTTTCTGAAATCCCTCATCCGCGAAATGCCGAAGCTCCTACCGAATATGCAGCCAGGCTAGGAGAACGATACTCAAGCTTGCAGGCTGCCGAAAGTCGGAGTCAGCACGGCCAGTTCTTCACCCCTCCTCAAGTTGCGCGCTACATGGCTTCACTCACCCGGCCTAGTGGCGCGGTAAGGCGAGTTCTTGATCCAGGAGCGGGAACGGGCGTCTTGAGCTGTGCATTCTGTGAATGCGATTTAAGAAAAGGACAGCGGCTTCAACTCGATGCATTTGAGCTGGATCCTTTACTGGCGATTTACTGCGAATATGCTCTTCACCATGCGAGAAACTGGTTGCTCGCACGCGGCATCAAACTGTCCTTTAAAGTTCACGTAGCCGATTTTGTGCTGGAGCATGCGCGCTTCTTGGCCCCCGGACTGTTTGACCAAAATGCTGCGAACGATTATGACGTGATCATCTCTAATCCTCCATATTTCAAGCTGTCAAAGAATGACTCTCGCTCAGTGGCGGCATCTGCGGTGATCCATGGGCAGCCCAATATTTACGCGATCTTCATGGCTTTATCCGCAAGCCTGCTTTCCGACCACGGTGTGATGGTGACAATCACGCCCCGCAGCTTCGCCGCAGGCGATTATTTCAGACGCTGCCGACAGTACTTGTTCTCCAGGGTTGTGCCGGAGGTGGTGCACCTGTTTCACTCTCGAAAAGCGGCTTTCAAAAGCGCCGCGGTATTGCAGGAGAATGTAATTATCCGCGCAAGAAAAACAAAACCCCGTCCAACAGCAACCGTTCGAGTCAGTGCGAGCGAGGGACCGCTCGACATCGATAGCAAGTCTGCGCGCGCTGTCGGTTTGACATCGATAATCGACCTCGGTTCCCCAAGGGTGATCTTCCACATTCCAGCAGGCGACAGTGACGAAGCCATTGTCCGCTTCGTCCGTCGCTGGACAAACACGCTTCACAGTTTAGGCATGGAGGTATCTACCGGTCCTGTGGTCGGATTTCGCGCTCACGGATTCTTGCTTGAGAGTCCGAATGGTACCCCCTTCGCGCCTTTGCTATGGCTTCAGAATGTAAAGCACTTGTCCATTCAATGGCCCTTGGGGAAACGCGGCAAATTTCAGTACATGGTCGATTCATCGGACTCCAATTATTTGCTTCTTCCGAATCAGACCTACGTCGTGCTACGTCGGTTCAGCGCAAAAGAGGAAGAGCGGAGATTGGTCGCCGCGCCGCTCCTGGGCGGAACCCTGCCAGGCTACAAGGTCGGATTAGAAAATCACCTGAATTATATTCATCGCCCACAAGGTTATATCCCCAACGAACAAGCGATTGGTCTTGCCGCTCTGCTGGGAACTTCGCTGTTAGATCGATATTTTAGAATCTCAAACGGCAACACGCAGGTGAACGCGACGGAACTTCGTGCTCTCCCGTTGCCCACCGAAGAATCCTTGACGCTCTTAGGGCGAGCTGTAAAAACGCAACTTGGTCTGCCGCTCGATATAGACGTCCTCTGCGAAGAGCTGCTCGAAGTACCAAGGCGTCTGAGACGATTTCGGAAAGCGGGTTGATTTGGACAAGGTAGAAGACTGCCGGGTTATCCTCTCTAACCTCGGCTTGCCACGCGCGCAATGCACCAGGATTGCCGCGTACACGGTTCTCGCTCTTGCGGACCTCACAAAATTCAGCCCGTGGTCTGCTGCCAAGCGTCGATCTCTCCGAATTCACGATATTTTAGTCTTCGTTAAGAGGGAATACCAAAAGACATACGCCGAAAATACCCGTGAGACAATTCGCCGCCAAGTACTGCACCAACTGGAGCAAGCATCAGTCGCGGATCGCAATTCAGATGACCCAATGCTTCCGACCAACAGCCCCCGCACTCACTATGCTATTTCAGAAGCAGCCCTCCGAGTTCTGCGTACCTTTGGAACACACCGCTTTGAGGAAGAGGCTCACAATTTCCAACTGAGCAAAGGATCGTTGTGGAAGATCTACCAAGCCGGCCGCCAAAAGCACCTGATTCCGGTAAGGTTGCCTTCGGGCAAGAAAATCCAATTCTCGCCAGGAAAGCACAATAATTCTGCAGGCGGCAGTGATAAATGAGTTTGCTCCTCGCTTTGCACCTGGCGCGCAAGTTCTGTATGTCGGAGATGCAGCCAAGAAATCGTTGCACGTCGAGACAGAATCATTGAAGCGACTCGGATTGCCGCTGACCGAACACGACAAACTCCCCGATGTGGTCTTGTATTTCGAGAGCAAAGGCTGGCTCTACCTAATCGAAGCGGTAACTTCACATGGACCCGTATCACATAAGCGGAAACGCGAACTGGATTCCTTTTTCCAAAAGTCGCCGATCCCGCGTGTTTACGTGAGTGCTTTTGCAGATCTCGCCGAGTTCAAACGGCATGCACACGACATCGCATGGGAAACTGAGGCCTGGATTACTGAAATGCCCGATCATCTTATTCATTTCAACGGCGATCGTTTTCTCGGACCACGTTAGCGCTACTTTTCTGACATTCGACAATAAAGAATTCACCACACGAGGCATCGCTTGCGCCGAAGTGTTTCTCTCCCTAATATGGCCTGATGGCAATTCGTTCGAAGGCGATTGGTTAAAAGGACGCCAATCGGACGCCCGTGCGGCAGATAGGCGGCAACTCGGCGCTTTCTCGCCAGCGTCCTAATCGCCAATGCGGCGGAATCGGAAAACTAGCCATTTAATTGAAATGGAAGGGCCGCAACCCATCGTAATCGCGAGATATTATGGGATCGGCATTCATCACAATACGAGGACAACGTGACCGGTAACGAGATTCGCAGCACATTCCTGAAATTCTTCGAGGAACGCGGCCACCGCGTGGTGCGAAGTTCCTCGCTCGTTCCCGCCAATGATCCCACGCTGCTCTTCACTAATGCCGGCATGAACCAGTTCAAGGACGTTTTTCTCGGCCTCGATCAGCGCGATTACACGCGCGCCGCCACCTGCCAGAAATGCGTTCGCGCGGGAGGCAAGCACAACGACCTGGAGAACGTCGGCTTCACCAACCGGCACCACACCTTCTTCGAAATGCTCGGCAATTTTTCTTTTGGCGACTACTTCAA
>DATLST010000306.1:0-32050 GCA_035534055.1 Candidatus Acidiferrales bacterium
CCCGCCTCGTCTTTTTGCTGTAGCGCTCGAATCCGTTCGCCATCGCCAGTGTCCTCTGCTTCATGATTGCCACTATCCTCCCACTGCTCCCCACACCTTATCCGTTACACGCAAAACATGGAGCACTTATTCAGAGGTTCCTTAATTGCAATCTTTGCCGGACTGCAACTCGTCTGGACAGGCGCTCACACGCTAGCCACGCGGCATGCGGCCATCACCCAAACGGAATAACCTGGCGCTCATCGGCGCCAAAATACCTGCGGCGCCAAGTTTCAACCGCCGCGCCTTACAACATCACCCCTGCGACTTCTCCGCGAGCCACCTGCCTGCCCACTGCGGGCGCAATGGTACGAATCTCGTTCATGAGCTGGGTGAACTGCTCGGGATAGAGCGACTGTGCACCATCGGAAAGCGCGCGTTCGGGGTCGGAATGTACCTCAATGATCAGTCCATCGACACCCGCCGCCACTGCCGCGCGCGCCATGGCCGCGACTTTGTCCCGGCGACCGGTCCCGTGCGATGGGTCGGCCATCATCGGCAGGTGCGAAAGCTGCTTCACTACGGGGATCGCGGCGACATCGAATGTGTTTCGCGTGTAGGTTTCAAACGTGCGGATTCCCCTCTCGCACAAAATCACTTTATAGTTCCCTCCCGACATGATGTATTCGGCGCTGAGCAGTAATTCTTCAAGCGTCGCCGACATCCCCCGCTTCAGCAGCACCGGCCTGTCGATTTCCCCGAGCGCCCGGAGCAAGTGGTAATTCTGCATGTTGCGGGCGCCGACCTGCATCACGTCGACGTGCGGCAGCATCGCTTCGATCTGCGAGGGGTCCATCACTTCGCTAACCACGAGCAGGCCGTTTTTGTCGGCCGCGGCCCGCATCAGCTTCAGCCCTTCCTCGCCGAGTCCCTGGAAGCTGTATGGCGAACTCCTCGGCTTGAAAGCCCCTCCGCGCAGCAGTTTTGCCCCCGCTCGCGCCACGCTCGCGGCAATATTGTGAATTTGCTGGGCCGACTCCACCGCGCATGGCCCGGCCGCCACCACGACTTCCGTGCCTCCGATCATCACTCCTTTGCCCAGATCGAGTATCGTTCCCTCCGGACGGCAGCTGCGGGCGGCCAGCTTGAATGGGTGCGAAATGCGAACCAGTTCCTCAACGCCGGGAGCCGCTCGCAACGCCTCCAGTTCGCTTCGATGCTGGCTGCTGTTGCCAACGATTCCGATCACAGTTCTCTCCTCTCCCTGGATCAAGTGAGCCTGATATCCGCACTCCTTGATACGCGCCACCACGTGTTCGATCTGTTCCTTGGTCGCATCTGCGAACATGTTGACAATCATTTTCCAATCCTCGCAATTCACTAGGATATAGCTTTGCTAAACCTCTGAGCCGCGGCGTACGATCCCAGAATCCGCAAATCGACCACCAGTTTCTCGAGTTCGGAAAGCGCTTGGGCAACTTCGCAATCGTTCTGGGACGCCTGCAAATCGAGATAAAACCGGTACTGCCATGGCTGGCCGTGAACCGGCCGGCTTTCAATTTTCATCAAGTTAATGTTCCTGCGCGCAAAGGGTTCTAGCGCGTGGACGAGCGCGCCGGGCCGGTGATCCAGCTGAAAGACAAGCGACAGCTTGTCCGCATTCCCCGGCACGCCAGGCGAGGGCGAAAGCAGCAGAAATCGCGTGTAGTTCTCGCAATTGTCCTCCAGGTGCTCCCGCAGGATTTTTCCGCCATGGATTTCCGCTGCCCTTTGTCCCGCGATGGCGGCCCGCGCCGGGTCGCCTGCCTGCACAACGTCCCGGACACTGCCCGCCGTATCCTCCGCCGCGACGCGCCTCAAGTGAGGATGCGCTCGGAAAAACTGTTCGCACTGCGCCAGCGCCACAGGGTGGGACTCCACCACAGCAACCTGTTCGAACGTAGCCCCCGGCGGCCCGATCAAATTGTGCGAGATCGGAATGATTTCCTCCGCAATAATATTGAGCCGGCTGTCCACAAGCAGATCGAACGATCGATGCACCGAGCCTGCCAGGCTGTTTTCTATGGGCGCAAGAATGTAGTCCGCGAGGCCGTCGTCAACCGCACGGAAAGCCGCCTCAAACGTCGGACACGGCACCAGAATAACTTTATCGCCGAGGAGCTTGATGGCCGCTTCCTCGCTGAAAGCCCCGCGCTCTCCCTGGAATGCGACTCGGGCGTTTGGGTCCAATTTCATGCTCGGCTCGGTTTGCGCTGACCCTCTGGAATTGTCGCGCGTCGCTCCTGCGGATTTTCCGCTTTTCCACAGCCATGGAGTTGCTGCGTACGGGTCGATTGATCCAGGATCAACTGATAGATTTTCTCGATGGCGTCGTCATCGAGAGGACCTGGATTCAGTTCCTTCATCCGCGAAAGAATTTCTTGTTCGCGGACAGGCACTCGAAGCGCAACTCCTTCTTCGTTCTTCAGCCTTCCGACCTCGAGCGCCAGTTCGGTGCGCAAGTTCAGAAGGTGCAGCATGGCGATGTCGATTGCATCGATTTTCCTTCGCCAATCGATAATTTTCATGGGATCGCCGCGCCTCCTCGATCGTCCAAGAATCAAAAAAAATGCCGCGTCCTCATTCGGAGGCTCGCGGCTGGTCTTCGAAACTTTGTGCGGCTTTTTCTTACGTTTGTTCCGCGCGCGTCTCGCCAGCCCGCTCCCCCGCATAGGAGAAGCGGTACGTAAAGGCGAATCGTGAAATGTGGCTATGCATCGCGCAGCCTCTCCGGCTGCTTCAAATCAAACGCGCTGAAACTATACAAAACGCCAGCGTGCGCGTCAAGAGTCTCCTGCGCTAACTCGCATTTCGCAATATGCACCGGCCCCTTGCGCCATTCCTCTCTTGTGCCAGCGTCGATTCGGTGCAAACGACAAGGCTAACTTGCGAACCAAATCGGACGACGCATCCGCGTCCAGCTTCCGCACGCCCTCGCATCGACATTCGCCGGGCACGGCATGCCGTGCCCGGCACAAACGATTGGCGACCCTCAGCCGTCGGCTCGGAGGTGTCACCCACGCCGGTTTTTAATTGATCAGAGCTTCAGCTCTTCGTTAAGCCGACATCCTGCCTCGTCAGGGGCTTTAGTTCCAGAGAACCTAACCCCGCGTCTTTTGCTTCCGACAGTTGTCCCAACACTGGGCACACCGCCGGTTCTAATCGCCAAATGTTTGCACAAATCAGGGAACGCCCTTTTATCTCCACGGCTGATGAGCGATGCCGCAACCACTCCTTGGAATTTGACTTATCCCCGCCGCTCAGGCTTAATAATGTGTTTTCAACATCGCATCGACGCACTGTAGATCGGTAGATCCCGCGGCAAGCGCAGGCGAGATCGGTTCATTCGCTCGATCGCGATGAGTCTCGCACCTGAGCATGGGCTGCGGGGCTTTTTGATGCTCCGAGAAACGCACTAGCATAACGAGGCCATTCAGAAATGCAGAGCGACGCCATAAAAAAAGGGATCTCACGGGCTCCGGCCCGGTCCTATCTGCGATCCACCGGGCTGACCGACGCCGACTTGGCAAAGCCGTTCGTGGCTATCGCCAACACATGGACGGAGGTGATGCCGTGTAATTTTCATCTCCGGACGCTCGCCGAGAAGGTGAAGGAAGGTGTTCGGTCCGCCGGTGGAACTCCGATCGAGTTCAATACCATTGCGATCTCCGACGGCATTACGATGGGAACCGAAGGCATGAAGGGATCCCTGGTTTCCCGTGAAGTGATTGCGGATTCGATTGAGCTTTTCGTTCGCTCGCACTCGTTCGATGCGGTTGTTGCTATTTGTGGGTGTGACAAAACCATTCCGGCCACGGTGATGGCGCTGGCTCGGCTGAATCTCCCTTCTCTTTCGTTCTACGGCGGATCGATCATGCCCGGCCACTTCCATGGACATGATGTAACCATTCAAGACGTGTTCGAGGCGCCCGGCGCCTTTGCGGCGGGCAAGATGACCGAAGCCGAGGTCCGCGAGCTCGAAGAGCGCGCATGCCCCGGAGCCGGAGCCTGTGGCGGCCAATTCACGGCGAATACCATGGCCACCGCCCTCACGCTGCTCGGAATTTCCCCCATGGGAGCGAATGAGATTCCCGCGACACATCCCGGTAAAGGTGAGGCCGCATTCGATTGCGGCAAGATGGTGATGCAGCTTTTCAATAAGAATATCCGCCCGAAGCACATCATTACGCACGCCGCACTTCTGAATGCGATTGCTTCGCTGGCCGCCACAGGCGGGTCGACCAATGCCGTGCTCCATCTTCTGGCGATCGCCCGTGACGCAGGCGTCCCGCTCGCAATCGATGAATTCGACAAGATTTCATCCAAAACGCCCATCCTGGCCGACCTGAAACCCGGGGGCCGGTTCACGGCGCCGGATATGTTCGAAGCGGGCGGAATGAGGCTGCTGGGTAAATACCTTCAGGAAGCCGGGCTGCTTCAGGACGGGCCCACTGTCTCTGGTCGGACGCTCTTTGAGGAAATCCAGTTCGCCAGGGAGACTCCAGGGCAGCAAGTACTCCGCCCTCTTTCAAACCCCATCAAGAAGGATGGGGGCATCGCGATTTTGCGAGGCTCTCTGGCTCCCGAAGGATGCGTCGTCAAGCTTTCAGGCCATGAGAGAGTTTTCCATAGGGGCCCAGCTCGCGTATTCGATTCCGAAGAAGCGGCATTCGAAGCGGTTCAGCAGCTTAAAATCAAGCCCGGAGATGTTGTGGTCATCCGCTATGAAGGGCCGAAGGGTGGGCCTGGAATGCGCGAAATGCTCGCTGTCACAGGTGCCATTGTGGGTCAAGGAATCAGCAAATCGATTGCCCTCATCACTGACGGCCGCTTCAGCGGCGCCACGCACGGATTCATGGTCGGGCATGTGGCTCCCGAAGCCGCGAATGGAGGCCCGATCGCCCTCCTTCGCGATGGTGACATCATCACGCTGGACGTTCGCGCCCGCCGAATAGACGTTGAGGCGAACCTCGATGAGCGTCGCGCAAAGTGGAAGCCGCCCGCGCCACGCTATACGAGCGGCGTCATGGCGAAATATGCGAAACTTGTTTCCTCGGCATCCGAAGGCGCCATCACAACCGCCGATTGAGAGTTCAAGACCACCAAAACGCTAAGGAGAAAATGGATGGCTAAGATGTTTTGGGCAGCAGACACAAACCCGAAAGCCTTGGAGGGCAAGCGCATCGCCGTACTGGGCTACGGCAGTCAAGGTCGCGCGCAGGCGCTGAACCTGCGCGACTCCGGGATGAACGTTGTTTTGGGCCAGCGCCCCGGAGGCCCTTCTGGAAAACAGGCCGAACAGGACGGATGGAAGCTCCTGACGGCCGCCGAGGCGACGAAAGGGTCGGATGTGATTGTCATGCTGCCGCCCGATATGGCGCAGCCCGGACTTTTCAAGAACGACGTCGCGCCGAACCTCAAAGACGGCGCCATGCTTCTCTTCTCCCACGGTTTCAACATTCACTACGGGCAGATCATCCCGCCCAAGAATATCGACGTCACCATGATCGCCCCGAAAAGCCCGGGTGACCTTGTTCGCCGGCAATTCGAAGCGGGCCGAGGCGTGCCTTGCCTACTGGCGGTGCATCAAGATTACACGGGCCACGCTTTCGAGCGCACGCTTGCCTATGCTCATGCCATCGGTGGAACCCATGCCGGCGTCATAGAGACCACATTCAAGGAAGAGACTGAAACGGACCTATTCGGCGAGCAAGCCGTTCTGTGCGGCGGCGTCCGTGAACTCATCATCAATGGCTTTGAAACGCTCGTGGAAGCGGGTTATCAGCCCGAATCGGCTTATTTCGAATGCCTGCATGAAGTGAAGCTGATCGTCGATCTGATCTACGAAGGCGGAATGGCCAAGATGCACCAGTTCGTCAGCGAAACGGCCAAGTATGGCGACATCACGCGCGGTCCTCGCGTAATCGATCGCCACGTCCGGGAGAACATGAGGCAGATTCTCGAGGAAATTCAATCCGGCGTGTTTGCAAAGGATTGGATCCTTGAATATCAGGCAGGCCGCCCACAGTATAACAAGCTGCTGGAACGCCAGCGCAACCACCCCGTTGAAAAGGTCGGACAGGAACTGCGCAAGCAGATGTCGTGGATCAAGCCGGAAACGACGGCCGCCAAAGGGGCAAAATAATCACAAATTTTCTCTTTACGGGTTAGCCGGTGTTCCTGCGTTTCAGAACGTCTCTGGATCGCACTCCCCATGCGTGCCAAGCTGGGCATGATACGAAAGACAGATAGATAAACGAACCGATGGCAAGCTCAGTTCCCTTCCGTCGCGTCGCAATTGTCGGCACAGGACTGATTGGTGGATCCTTCGCGCTCGCTCTGCGAAGGCGATTCCCGGATATTTCCCTGGCGGGATTTGACCGGCCGACAACAGCCGAGAAGGCGCTCGCGCGCGGGGTAGTTGATGAAACCGCAAGCGATCTCGCCACTGTGGTTCGCGGCGCTGATCTTGTGTACGTCGCTCTGCCGATTGCCGCAGCCATGGAAGCATTCCCAGCGATTGCGGCAGCCGTCGCGCCGAACGCCTTGATCACCGATGCGTGCAGTACGAAAATCGTCGTATGCCGGGCGGCGAACGAAAGTTTTTGCAATGGCGCGCGGTTCCTTGGCGGCCACCCAATGGCGGGAAAGGAGCGCTCCGGCATCGAGGCGGCAGACGACGAGCTATTTCGAGGCGCGCCCTATGCCTTAATTGGATCGGAACTGGATTTGGAAGGCGAATCCTCGACGCACGTCAAAGCCTTTACGGAACTGCTAATCGCGATCGGCGCGCAGCCGGTCTGGTGTGACCCCGACACTCACGATTGGGCCGTCGGCATCGTCTCGCACCTTCCGCAGCTTGTGTCTCTGGCCCTCGCGCGAGTTGTGCGGGATGAAACCGACGAAACGGGTTTGCCGCTCTCTCTGGCAGGTTCTGGCCTGCAAGATACATTGCGGCTTGCGGGAAGCCCCTACGAGGTCTGGCGCGATATTTTCCTAACGAATACCGACAACATCGCGCGGGCGCTTGATCGTCTCACCCAAGCGATCGACTATCTCCGCACCCGACTCACAAGCAGGGAAATCAAAAACGAATTCGAAACGGCGAACGACCTCTACAAGCGGATTCGCAGGGAACCTGACAATCAGCGCTTGTGAGGGGCTTTCCCTTCCATATCGCCCGACAAAGCTCCAGCGCCCTGCCGGACCAGGCTGATAAAAGAGGAGGCCGATCGCGGAAGAGTCCGATCGCGCCGGTAAACGAGCCCCAGCTCGCGATGAAGATCGACATCCGAAATGGGAATCAGCTTCACCTGGCCCGCGCGAACCTCGTCGCGTGCAAAGGTTTCGCTGATGATCGAAACTCCGAGCCCCGCGGCAACGAAGCGCTTGATCATACCGACGCTGGGTAATTCCATCGTGATCCGAAGCCGGGAACGGTAGGGACGAAATTGCTTGTCCAGCACCTGCCGCATGAATCCGGTTTTCGGAAATATCAGCGGCTGCTCGGCAATGTCGCTGGTGCATACGGTCTTGTAGGCGGCTAACGGATTCGAGGGCGCGACCATCAGCATTAACCGATCTCTGAAAATAGAATGAACCTTCAGGCTCGGCGACTTCACCGGCAGCGTCACGATCCCAACGTCTACCGTTCCGTCTTCGACCTTTTCCACTACCTTGTGGCTGAAATTGCGATAAATGCTGATTTGTACCGAGGGGAAACGCCGGCTGTATTCGGCGAAGATGTCCGGCAGCACGTACAGGCACGTTGCTTCATTGGCGCCCACGGCTAGCGTTCCGCGAGGCGTGCTCGCCTGGTCGGCCACAGCGCGCTGTGATTCATTGCGCAGTGTTAAGAGCCGCCCGGCATATTCCAAAAGGGTTTCTCCCGCCACCGTCAACCGCACCGATTTCCCAACGCGGTCGAACAGCTTCTGTCCATATTCTTGCTCGAGCTGGCGAATTTGCGCGCTGACGGCCGGTTGCGAGCGGTAGAGTTTCTGCCCGGCGCGAGAAAAGCTGCCCTGCTTGGCGATTTCCACGAATGTGATCAGGTGATCGAAGTCCATAGATGGCGGGGATTATAGCAAAAAGCACAGGTATGCGACGTCAAAGCTGCCGCCTGCGTTTGCCAAACGCAACAAGAAGAGCTACTCGCATCGTCACCCTCCAACGATCTCGCGTCGGAAGGCCTTCCGATCGATAGCCTTTGTGCGACAGTAAGGTTCACAGTGGGGAGTTAAAATCGGCCCCGCCTTGTTTTAGACCAGCAATTGACGCGGCAACGTTAGGTCCCGGCAGGTACAGGTGCGAGGCCGGCTTTTTGCATCCGGCTGCGGATTTTATTTGCGTATTCGTCGGCCGCCTCCCGCTCCACGGTCTCCGGCCAGCCCAATTCCCGAGCCAGCAGCTTCGCTACCACCGGAGCTACCTCGATCGTTTCCTTCCAACCGTACAACTCCAGACCAATTCTGCGGGCCAGGATGTCTTCAATTGATATCGCCATCTCATTCCGTATACCGAAGACAACCTGTGCCCGCAGTGGCGCAAGCCCATCGAGTAGTGGAAGAGCGAGTTCTCGATCGTTTGTAGCCAAATTCATGACGTCCGAAGCGCGAGTGCCGTATTTCCTCGCAAGGTACCGTGCGGCATTTTCTGAAATCCGGAACTGGTTCACGAGATTCCGCCAATATTCGGGCGTGTAATCGATCGAGCCCAATAGGGGATAACATTTTGTCCGGCAGGCTTTCACTGGTTTTTTCAGAACCTTCTGCACGGAATCGATCGTATCTTCGGCCATCGCTCGATATGTGGTCCATTTGCCGCCTAAAATACTGATCAACCCGCTCCTAGGATCGAGTTCGACCTCGTGATCCCGGGCGAGCCTCTTTACAGCTTTCGGACTGCTCGAATTCACGAGCGGTCTTGCACCAGCAGTGCCGCTCACCACTTGGCCGAGGGCCACGGGATGGAGCAGGAAGCGATTCAAATGCCTTAACAGATATTCCGCTTCTTCTTTCATCAGGAACAAGTCATCGGCTGTGGCAACTTCCTCTTCCGTTGTTCCAACGAGCAACCTTCCCTGCCACGGAATCGCAAACAGTACGCGCCCGTCTTCCGTCTTGGGAATCAGCATCGCGTCATCGCTCGATAGCACCTCCAGTGGCAGCACGATATGCACGCCCTTGCTGAGTCTCATGCGGGGCAGAGCGTTCGGCGCAGCAATTTTTCGAACCCCATCGGCATAAGGACCTGTTGCATTGACGAACGCCCCTGCCCGAACCGTGAAGCGGCGATGAGTTTGCTGATCCTCCACTTCCGCAGCGCACAATTTTCCGCCCAAGGTCTTTTCAAAGCCGACGACACGCGCGTAATTGAGTGCGTCGCCGCCTGCCTCCGTGAACGTGGCCACCAGCGCAATGTCGTAACGCACGTCGTCGAACTGCCCGTCGCTATAGACCATGGCTCCTGCCAGGCGGTCGGGATTCAGCGTGGGAAGCCGGTGAAGCGTTTCCTCTCGCGGAATAAAATGGCTGGCGCCTAGGCTCGCTCGCCCGGCAATCCAATCGTATAGCTTCAGGCCAAGT
The DNA here is from genome assembly GCA_035534055.1 of Candidatus Acidiferrales bacterium. Classification (GTDB taxonomy): domain Bacteria; phylum Acidobacteriota; class Terriglobia; order Acidiferrales; family UBA7541; genus Palsa-295. The sequence continues at coordinate 9,606 of DATLST010000306.1, forward strand.
CGCAAATAGGCGCATTCAAACCGGCTGAAGCAGGGAGTAGCCAGATTCATCGTGCGGGTGAGAAATGGGGCATTCCGAAGCATGCGAATCCTCTCCCGCAAAGCTCGCTTCACCACTCCATATTCGGCCAGATCCAATCCGCGAATGGCTTGCTCGAGATAGCGCACGCCGCCATGAACCATTTTCGTGGAGACGCTGGAAGTCGCCGACCCGAAGTCACGGGCCTCCAGTAGAACGGTTTTCAGTCCCCTTAGTTGCGCATCAAGGGCGCAGCCAGCCCCGGTCGCGCCACCGCCGATCACGCAGACATCGAACGCATTCCCGGCAATGGCCCGCAGCGCGTCCGAGCGGCTTTGCATTTTCGTATGTGGTGGGTTCTATGACTTAGCCGCTGGAACCGCCCCGTCATCGGAGGAAGCGGAGACCTGTCCCTTCGGATGGGAGCCAGGGGCATGGCCGGGATTTCGCCACTCGCGACCTTCGCGTCGCAGGAGATCGTCCGCCTGCGCTGGCCCGCGGGTACCGGCAGCATAATTCGGAAAATCGCGCGGAGGGAGCGCTGTCCAGACGTCGAGAATCGGCTGCACGACGGCCCAGCCCGCCTCAACCATATCGGCGCGCTGGAAGAGTGTGGAATCGCCCATCATGCAATCGTAGAGCAGCGTTTCATACCCGGTGGAGGGCGTGGTGCCGAAATAATCGGAATATTGAAAATCCATGTTCACGGCGCCCAAGCGGACCGTCGGCCCGGGAACCTTTGCTTCAAAGCTCAGCGAAATACCTTCGTCGGGTTGAATGTTGATCACAAGCTCGTTGGGCGCGATATTGTTCACCGAAGTGTTGCGAAACAGCACGAACGGCGGCCGGCGGAAACGAATGACGACCTGGGTCGCACGTTCGGCCAGGCGTTTGCCGGTTCGGAGATAAAACGGCACACCGGCCCATCGCCAGTTGTCGATCTGCAAAGCCATGGCCACATAGGTAGGCGTCTTCGAATCGGAAGCGACATGCGGCTCCGCGCGATAGGCGGGAACACGCTTGCCGTTGATTTTCCCCTCGCCGTATTGGCCGCGAACGGCATGGTCTAGAACTTTTTCCGGACTGAGCGGCTGAATCGCGCGAAGCACTTTGGTCTGCTCGTCGTGGACCTCCTCGGCGTCGAAAGAAATGGGCGGCTCCATGGCTGTGAGCGTAATCAGCTGAAAAATGTGGTTAGGGACCATGTCGCGCAGTGCGCCAGCTTGCTCGTAGTAGCCGCCCCGCAGTTCCACACCCAGCTCCTCGGCGACGGTCACCTGCACGTGATCCACGTACCGCCGGTTCCAAACAGGCTCGAAGATGCCGTTGGCGAACCGGAACGCGAGAATATTCTGCACGGTTTCTTTTCCGAGGTAATGATCGATTCGAAAGATCTGCTTTTCGTCCAGCACCTCGAGGATTGCGCGGTTGAGAGCCACGGCGGATGCAAGATCCTGGCCGAACGGCTTTTCAATCACAACGCGCTTCCATTTCGCGTCTTCCTGTTTCGTGAGTCCGGCAGAGCCTAGCTGCTTTACGACAATCGGGAAAAATGTGGGACTCGTGGCCAGATAAAACAGGCAATTCCCCTCCGTTCCCTGTTCTTTTTCCACCTGCGCAAGCTCTTCTCCGAGCCTTCGGAAAAGCTGCACGTCTTTGAAATCGCCGGACAGGTAATAGAGGCGATTGGCGAACCAATCCCAAGATCCCGCGTCCATGCCGCTGGTGGAGTATTCCTTGATATCCTTCGTGGCGCGCTCGCGGAACTCTTCGGTGGAGAACTGCTCCGCCGAGACGCCGATGATCGCAAACTGTTCCGGAAGTAACTTCCCCTTGGCAAGGTTATAGAGCGCCGGGATCAGTTTCCGTTTCGTCAGATCGCCGCCCGCGCCGAAAATCACCATCGCGCAGCGTCCTGGCGGACGCCCTAGCGTCTCTCGCGTAACTTGTCCCGAACCGTCGCTTGAAGCCATGAATCGTGCCTCCCTGGTCCTGCGGAAAACGGGGCCGCTCGCAGCTACCGGGAACTCAAGAGGGCACCCGGATCGGTCCGGAACGCAATCTTTTCGCTTCTAACAGCCCGTTGAACAATACAGCGCATCATGCGAATGACCGTTTTGGGGTCCGAAGCGCGATTCCTCACCGCGCGGTATGGACGCGATGAATTTCCGGTTGGCAATGGTACAAACCATGAAGTCGTTCGAACCCATTGCAAACGATTTTAAGTGGAGAGCGCCTGCCGGAACGCTTCTTGAAGCTTCTTTAAGCTTGCGGCGACGTCCGAGCCGAGATGCACGCGCAAGACGCGCCGGTTGCGTTCCGCCAGAACTTGAAAATCGCCTCGCGCTTGCGCTGCCTTCACGATGCCGAACGTGTACTTTTGGCCCGGCACTGGAATGTCGGCAGCGTCGTCGCACGTAATCTGCAAGAAGACGCCAGAATTCGGGCCGCCCTTGTAAGCTTGGCCCGTGGAATGGAGGAACCGGGGACCGAAACCCAGGCACGTGGCTACGCGTTTCTTGTCGCGCACGGCGTGCCGAATCGACTGGAGCAAGGTTTCATGCGCCGTATTCCTCTGGATGTAGCCGAGAAGCGCGAAGTAATCTTCGCCCTTTAACCGATTCACATGCGCGCGCAAATAGCCCGTGAGTGTCGCCTTCCCGCCAGCCGATTCCTTTATCGCTGCCGCATTCTTGGCGTCTGTGAACAGCTTGATGCCGTTCTCTTCCAGCAGTGGAGTTTCGGGAGGGAGCGAGCCGGTCTTTTCATACTCGCCGGTCAGCTTGCGCGTTTCGATTTTGCTTGCTTCCACATCCGGCTGATTGAACGGATTGATGCCTATGATCGAACCAGCCACGGCTGTCGCAATCTCCCAGCGGAAGAATTCCTGGCCCAATTCGTTCACGTTGGGCACGGCGATCCGTACTACGGGCTGTCCTGCCTTCTCCAATGCTTCCACTGCGGCGTCCTGCTTGGAATCGGGCCCGGATTCCAGGCGGAGATATACGAAAACACGGTCATTCCCATATACATCGGGCGCTCCGGGCTCTTCACGGTCCACGGGTATAAGCCCCTTGCCCTCTTTCCCGGTCGATTCTGCAAGAAGCTGTTCGAGCCACGCTCCAAGGTCACGGATGCCAGGAGAGGTAAAGATCGTAATCTTATCGTGCCCGCTTTTCTGAAGTGTTCCGAGGATCGCGCCGAGGATCGCTCCCGGATTTTCGCCGGCAGCAACAACCGAAGCGCAGGCGTGGACCATTTCTTCGGCGCGATCGAGGAATTTCGGCACGTCGACACCCTGAATAGCCGCCGGGATCATTCCAAAATTTGAAAGCGCTGAATAGCGTCCTCCGATGCTGGGAACGCCGAAGAAAATGTTGCGGAAGCCATCTGTCTCCGCCACCTGCTCCAGTTTTGAGCCGGGATCGGTAATCGCGATAAAGCGCTTCCCCGCTTCCGCTGCGCCGACCAACTGTTTGACGCGCTCGAAGAAGTATTGTTTGAAGATGTTTGGTTCGAGCGTGCTTCCGGATTTGCTCGATACGATAAAAATCGTCTTGGCCAGGTCCAGACTGGCTTCCACGGCGCGGATCTGAGCCGGGTCCGTGGAATCGAGCACAAGCATTTCAGGATGGTTCTTGATGTCCCCGTAGGTGAGCTTCAGTACTTCGACGCAAAGGCTCGACCCGCCCATCCCCAGGAGCAACGCATGGGTGAAGCCTCCCGTACGAATATCCTCGGCAATCTTCTTGAATCTTAGCTCGTTTGAGATTTGACTCTCGGTAACGCCCAGCCAGCCCAACCATTTGCTCTCATCCGTATTGGTCCAAAGTGAAGCGTCGCGAGCCCATAGGCGTTTGACTTTGTTATTGGCCTTCCAATCTTCCAGCGTGGCTTGCACCGCCTTCGCCAGGTTTTCCGGGAGCCGATAGCTGAAATTCTTCACAGCGGGAGGAACCGCCTTCTTCGCGTGCTTGTCTACGGCGGCGAGCAACTTGTCAAACGCCTCGGCGAATAGCTTTACGCCCTCGTCGGTCAGTTGATCCGTCACCTTCTTCATGGAGATGCCAACGCGGGCCAGATCCGCCATCGTCCGGCGCGCCGATTCCACTCCCTCTTCCAAGCTCGCGCGAGATTTGCCGTGATCGCGAAACGCGTCGTAGGTTGCGGGCGGAATCGTATCGACCGTATCGGCGCCAATGAGTTCTTCGACGTAGTAAAGGTCGCTATAGGCGGGATTCTTCGTGCTGGTGCTGGCCCAGAGAACCCGCTGGGTCTGGGCGCCGCGACTGGCGAGCGCCTCCCAGCGAGCGCCGCTGAAGATAGCCTTGTAACTTTGATAGGCGAGCTTCGCGTTCGCAATCGCCACTTTCCCTTGCAAGGCCCGCTGCGCCGCGCGACTTTCCTCATTCTTGGCGTTCTTGATGCCATCGTTGAGCAGGCTATCGACCAGGGTGTCGATGCGGCTCACAAAGAAGCTCGCAACACTGGCCGCGCGGCGCAAGTCCCCGCCCCGCTTCGCGAGGCCCTCGAGCCCGGCGATGTAGGCCTCGGCAACCTGCTCATATACTTCCTGCGCAAAGAGCAACGTCACATTGACGTTGATTCCTTCGCTGATGAGCTGCTGGAACGCGGGGATTCCTTCCGTGGTGCCGGGCACCTTGATCATTACGTTCTCACGGCCTACCGATTTCCACAGGCGCCGCGCTTCGCTCATGGTTTCCTGCGTCTTGTGTGCCAGATAGGGCGAGACTTCCAAACTTACGTATCCGTCGCGCCACTTGCTTTCTTTGTAAACGGGACGAAACAGATCGGTGGCATCCTGAATGTCGCTAATGGCAAGGCTCTCGTAGATGGCCTGTCCATCCAGATCCTGATTCTCCAGTTGCTGCAACGCCTTGCTGTAATCCGTGCTGCCTGTGATGGCTTTCTCAAAAATAGAGGGATTGGAAGTCATGCCGCGCAAACCGTCTTCTCGAATCAACCGAGCCAGCTCGCCGGTCGAGATCAGGCTGCGGCGAATATAGTCCAGCCAAATGGCCTGCCCGAATCGGCTCAGGGCCTTCAAGGGATTCTCGGTCACCGGCTGGCTGGAAGCTACGTTCGCGGAAAGACTCATTGTATTCACCTCGCTGTTGTCACTCCGAAGATTAGATTCTTCAAATTGTTTGATGCGAGCCACGCGGGCTAAGCGGCAGGCACTAAGTTTCAGTCTACTCTCGATGGCCACCGAATAAAAGTTTCCGGAAGCCTTCCAAATTTCCATGGTTCCATCATCGGCTTATCCGGACTTTTCGTCGGCTCAATATGCGGAATCGTCCTGGCTATCGATCGTCGCCGCTCGTCATCACATCGTTGCCCGTTCGACCGCGGCCGGGTCCACTCGGGAGCCTTTATGTTTCGATAGCCGAATCTCCAAGAGAACCCCACCCTTCGACATGCAACGATACCTAAAGTCATGGTAAATTGTGCCTGCCGCCAGAACTGGGATCGAGACGACACCCTATCGAGGACCGTTCGCGATAAGCTGGCCTACCCATGAAGAACATGAAGCTATTCACGCCTCGTGAGGCGGCCCAGGTTTTGGGCATCAGCTATCCCACGTTGAAACAGTGGATTTATAAAGAAAAAATCCGAACGGTTAAGACGGCCGGGGGACATCATCGCGTCCCCGAAAAGCAGCTCGACAAATTTCTCTACCAGGCTTCGGAACGCGCCCCTGTCAGCGAGCGAAGATCTAATTTTCGCCGCATCAGCGGCCGCAATCAACTCGTTGGCCGCGTTCTGGAAATCAAGATCAGCGGACTCATGGCGCAAGTTACGTTGTCGATCGGCGGCCAGCACATCACTTCGATCATCACGGCGGACGCCGTCCGCGAAATGCGGCTAAAAGCGGGCGATACGGCTGCCGCCCTGATCAAATCCACTGAGGTCATGATCGTCCGGCCGTAGCGTCGAGCCCTTCCCTCTTCGAGCAAGCAACACCTGGAAGTAGCATTTCTTTTTACCACTCGCACTAAGTCGATTTGACATATCTATTGTGGTCGTATTAAAACGTACATGTCGCTGTTGCCTGCGGCCGTGTCGGAAATTCGTACTTCAATATTCTGAATACCCTGGGAGGACTTTCAGCTATGCAGCCGTGCGTGCCCGAAGTGATCCGTACTGCCGTCGCGAGTCATGCAGAACGTCGGAACAGCCGCTGGCCCTCCTTTTTGTGTTTTCGATCGTCCGGCATTTATTTTCTCGGGCTCTTCGTCCTCATCGCGTTCTCGCTCCAAACCACGTCCGCGCAAGTATCGGCCAGCCTCTCGGGGAGAGTTACAGACGCCTCGGGGGCGGTCGTCGCTGCGGCGGAGGTAACGGTGAGGAACGTGGATACGCAGGTGGCTCGCAACACAGAAGCCGACAACGCCGGCCGATACCAGGTACGGGCTCTTCCCGTGGGCGAATATGAAATCCACGCAAAGAAGCAAGGCTTCGCCGAAGAGGTCCGCACCGGCATTCATCTCGTCGTAGGCGAGGATGCCATTGTATATCTCAGTTTGCGCGTCGGAGAGGTCAACGAACAGGTGACGGTCAACGCAGATGCCCCGCCGCTGAGCGTCACCACTGCGGACATCTCGGGCCTGGTGGGCGAACGGCAGGTCAAGGACCTCCCTCTTAACGGACGCAGCTACGACGAGCTCCTTACGCTGAATCCAGGCGTGATCAATTTTACGGCGGCTAAGACAGGCGGGATCGGCGTATCCAATTCCACCGTCGGCAATAATTTTGCGGTTTCGGGAAACCGTCCTCAGCAGAACCTTTTTCTATTGAACGGCGTGGAATTTACGGGTGCGGCCGAAAACAACATGCAGCCTGGAGGGACCAGCCAGCAGTTGCTTGGCGTCGATGCCGTTCGCGAATTCAACGTTCTCCGCGATTCTTACGGTGCCGAATACGGCAAGAGGCCGGGGGCACAAGTACTCATCGTCACGCAGTCGGGGACAAACCAGCTGCACGGGTCGGTCTACGAATTTCTGCGAAACAACGCATTCGATGCTCCCAACTATTTCGATGCCGGCTCGGCGCCGCCTTTTCAGCGCAACCAATTCGGAGTCTCCCTCGGCGGTCCCATCCAAAAGGATCGGACCTTTCTTTTCGGAAACTATGAAGGGTTGCGCCAGCATCTGCACCAAACCTCCGCTGCATTCGTCCCGGACCTGGCGTCGAGAGCTTCCGCTGTACCCAGCGTCCAGCCGTTGCTCGCATTGTGGCCCACGCCTCCTGCAAACGCTCCCGACTTCAATGGAATCGCACAGGTCTTCAGCAGTCCACTCCAGACAATTCGCGATGATTTTGGCACCACGCGCCTCGACCACATCTTTTCCGAGCAGGACACTTTCAATGCGGCCTACACGATTGACGACAGCGCGGACTTTACGCCTACGCCAGCCGATCCGTATAGCACGGACGTAGAAAGCCTCCGCGAACAGGTTGTGAGCCTGGAGGAGACTCACGTCTTCTCGCCTAACCTACTCAATATGGCCCGGCTCGGGTTTTCACGCGCCAGTTACTTCTTTACTGGAGAGCCCACACCCGGCACGCCCGCTGCTGGCGTTCCGGGTTTCCTGACAGGCCTCCCTGTAGGCGCCGTGGTGGTGGGAGGCAGCGCGGCGTCCAACCCACAGTCATCCATTGGCCTGGCAGGAAGCAATAACGGCAGCAACCTCAGCGTTCATCGAAATCTTTTCACCTACGAAGACCAGGTGAGCCTCACAAGGGGACGCCATGAGATTCACGCGGGAGCATGGTTCCAGCGGGTCCAATCCAACGAGGAGCTGGCTCAAAGCCAATTCGGGCAGGCTACTTTCTCAAGCCTTCAGACGTTCCTCCAAGGAACTGCCTCCAGTTTCCTATCCGTTCCGGCGCCGACGGAGATGAACTGGCGCTCGTTGCTCGGCGCATGGTATGTGGAGGATGTCATCCGTCTGAAGCCGAACTTCACGCTCTCGCTCGGCTTTCGTGATGAGTTCACCAACGGATGGAATGAAGCCCATGGACGCGCTTCATCCTACACCTTCACGAACGGCATCATTTCCACGCAGCCCAGAGTTGCCAATTCCGTCTTCACGGTCAACAATGCGAAATTTCTGGCGCAACCGCGCATTGGCCTGGCCTGGAGCCCATTCGGCAATAAGACGGTGGTCCGCGCGGGCTTCGGGATGTACAACGATCTTCAGGATGCGCTGGGCTACCGGACGGACCAGAATGCTCCTTTCAATACAACTTACAGCATCTCCAATTTTAATATCTCCCAGTTCCCGCTTTCTCCTACCGCGCCCGTGCCGGCAACCGCGAAGGTGGTGCCCGGAGGAGTCCAGCCTAACCTGGAGACGCCGACCCTAATCTCATACTCACTCCGAATCGAACGCGAGTTGACGACCAATACCACTCTAACCTTGGGATACGTGGGATCACACGGATATCACGAAATCCTTGGCATTGACGCGAATGAGCCATTCCCCGTCATCTGCCCGGAATCGCCTTGCCCGGCGACTTATCCGACGGCGCCGCCGGCATCGATCACAACAGGCTTCCCCGCCGGTTCTCCTTTGGCCGGAGCAACCGTGCCTGCCGGAAGCTATTACGTTCCCACTGCAACGAGGGCAAATCCGCTGCTGGCAAATACATGGACATGGTTCTCGGAAGCAAATAGCTCTTACAACGCCTTCCAGCTCGACGTCAGTCACCGCGTCAGTCACGGGCTATCTCTCCGCGGGGTCTATACGTGGTCAAAGGCCCTCGACGATGGAGACTCGGTGAACTCGACGACTTCAGGTGGTGAGCCGGCTCTCGCGTCGAATCCCTTCAATCTCCGTGCGGACTGGGGGCTCGCGAATTACGACGTTAGAAACGTCGGTGTTTTCGAGGAAACATATGCTCTCCCGCTTGGACATGGAAACCATTTTCTCGGCAATCTGCAAGGTGTCACGAACGCAGCCGTAAGCGGCTGGACGGTCAATTCCGTTGTCACCCTCCAGGGCGGCTTCCCATTCACGCCGCAACTCAGCTATAACCCCTCCAATAACGGCGACACGCGGAACCCGGTGCGTCCATTCCTGAACCCCACGTTCACTGGACCTGTGATTCTCGGAAAGCCCAGCGAATGGTTTAACCCTAACGCATTTATTGCGCCTCCTTCCGCCAGCGGCTTTTACGGTAACGTTGGGCGAGACTCCTATATTGGTCCGGGCCTTGCAACTTGGGACTTTTCGGTCATGAAAGACACAGCGATTCGAGAACGCATGTCCCTTCAATTCCGGGCGGAAATTTTTAACATCCTGAACCGCGCCAATTTCAACACACCGAATCTCATCGTCTTCACACCGCCAACAGCCGTGAACCCCAGTGGATTGTCCGGCACGGCCGGGGTGATCAACAGCACTTCCACTGCTTCGCGGCAGGTTCAATTTGGTCTGAAACTGCTTTGGTGAGGCGTCTTGATGAATTGTCATAGGCTGCGGGCGTGGCGTTGCGGTCTTCTGAGCCTCGTGCTGGCGCTTGGCCTTTGCCCAGCGGCGCTTTCTCAGTCTCCGGCGGCTCCTGTTCGATTGGAAGTCGCCGGAGATGTCCAGAAGCCTCTCTCTCTTTCCCTGGATGATTTGCGGCGCCTGCCTCATAAAACGATCAAGTTCATGGATGAACAGAAGACCGAGGAGGTTTACGGCGGCGTTCCCATTGAGGAACTGCTCAAAGAAGCGCGTATACCACAAGGCGCACAGCTCCGTGGCCGCGCTTTGGGAATGTACGTCCTGGCCGAAGGGTCCGACGGCTATCGCGTCGTTTTTTTCATCGCTGAATTGGACGCCGATTTTCAGGATTCGGAGATCGTGGTTGCCGACACGCTGAACGGCGCGCCGATCCCCGACAAATTGGGGCCCTTCCGGTTGGTTGTGCCGCACGATAAGAGAGCCGCTCGCTCGGTGCGCACGCTGACCTCGATTAAAGTCGTGCGTGGTCCCTGAGCGAACCGATTCAGGTGGATTCCGACGCAACCTCGATTTATTCCTTCAGAAAATAGTCCGGTTCGAGCTTCCCGGCATTTGCCCATATTTTTGCAGGAGCCGCAACGGCCGCAAAAAAAAGTATAGTGGTGCGAGGGGCGCAGGCAAGCGCAACATCCGCCAATCCTCTTCCGCGGGAGCGACAGCGAGTCGCGCCGCGTAACGCCAGCCATCGATGGGATTCGCTAGCATGTGCGCGCGAAAGCGAAATCGCGCGAAAGCGCCCCATGGACGCTCGCCGTTGGTCAGCAGCCTTTGTCTCAGCTCCTTCGCAACCCTGCCAGCGATTTCATCCCTATCGATCATGCGTATGACCTCGTCCGGCAACAGCACGTCCAGAAGGCTAGCCGCCAGGATGAGCCCCAAATGAAGCATTCGCTGTGCGCGTAAGGATTCTCCCCGCGTCGCCACACGATCCCAGTCGAGTTGTGGATGCGATTGAATCAGCTCAGCAATATCCGTAATCCAAGAAATCCGCCCCCAAAAATCCTTGGCGCCATGAATGCTTAGCGCTATGAGTGCATCTTCCGGAGCGAACGTCCGCAATTCGTGGCCGCTCATCGCCACCGCTACCCTCCGTTCCAAAAAGTCGTCGAGATCCGGCTCGACGGGAAAATGCCGCAGTGTCTTTTCCGTGTGCAGCTCCACGATCGCATCGCGCGCCTCGCTGTAATACTTATACTCGCCAGGAACGAGCGCGCCGGAAACTCCGGGTTCCAGATCCGGAGGAAATCTCGGGCGATATCCTAGACGGCGCATCGCGTCGTGCGCCCTCGGCATATCTTTCTGGCGCAGGATAACGTCCACATCGTCGAATGCGCGCAGCGCCACATCTCCGTAAGCTTGTGCTGCAAGCACGGGTCCTTTGTATGGAATCGCCGGAATGCTCTGTAGGGAGAACTCGCCGAGCGCTTCCATCAGGCTTGCGGTGAGTCTCAGGCAGCGCACTGCGTTCGCATGGATTGCCTCCTTCCATCTCCGATTCTGCGGCGGAGTCAGAGCGGCCGGCATGATTTCATGGAGGTGCCGGTCCAAAAGGGGCATCAGCGAGTGTTCGGCGGCATCGGAGAACAATCGCTCCCAGTCCAATGCTCCGGCGGCGAGGATGCGAATCTTGCGTGCGATTTCAGGCCGTATCCTCGTTCGCGCACAGCAGATCAATAGCTGCTTTTCTGGCTCTAGAGTGCCGATGAATGCTGGAGGCATTGACAATCGCGCAAAGCGCCTTGCCGAGTGATTCTACGATAACTTGCCTGATGCGGCCTGGGATTCGTCGAAAAGGAAGGCTCCACGCCAACAGATATGTCAACGTGCACTGGACGAATGAAATGAGGTGTACGACAAATAGGAATGCAGGAGCGGCTTCAATCGGTCTCTTCTCGCATCATAATTCATTCACGCGGCGACCGGCCTGGTCCACGGCCTTTGCATTTCAACCCTGTGCCCGATCTTGAGGAGCTTGCCTCGCAGGCTGCCCGGATCGAGTCCCGCATCGGCACACACGCGATTGAAATCCCGCTCATTTTCAAATAGAAATTGCTGGGCTATCCGGTGGGCTCGCAGGGATCCTCTACGCCAGTCCTCCACGGCCGTAATGATCACTGCTGTCCAAAGTCTCCGCTCCCCGATGCAATTCTCGGTGACCGTGTCGCCGCATCGAAGCTGCACGCGTGCTATCATTCCTTCCATCGAAGTTTCCTCCCATCGAAAGTCTCAGTGCCGGTCCATGCCAGTCATAGCGTCACCCGAGAAAGTGCATGTACGTCGCCAACCCTGCTGAATGGTTTAAACAGTGGGATTAGGCGCAAAACCTGAAGCCAAAGGGGTTCTCAATAGGAGTGCGATTCCACGGAAGACCATATCGAGAATAAAAAGGAGCAGAGCGCGTTGAAACCGCACACCTGTTCCATCCAGGTACAGTCCATCTCTCTGATCCAAAATCGAGATAGCACACGAAAATCGGCGGCTATTGGACGGTTTCTACGGACAATATCTCGCTGAGCTTGGAAGCAAGTGTTGCTAGGGAGAAGGGCTTTTGGAGCAGGACCGCATCCGTCTGCAATATCCCGTGGCGCACGACGGCTTGGTCCGTGTAGCCCGACATATACAGCACTTTAATTCCAGGCCGTATCTGCATCACGCGTTCGGCCAGTTCCCGCCCGCTGATCCCCGGCATCACAACATCCGTCATCAGCAAGTGAATAGGTCCGGCATGCATGGCCGCCAATTCGAGAGCGGCGTGGCCATTTTCCGCCTCGATGACGCTGTAACCGCTCATCTCCAGATACTCTCGTGCAAGTTCGCGAACTCCTTTTTCGTCTTCCACCAGGAGGATCATTTCCGAACCGCGCGGCAAGGAGCGCGTTTCCGGCCGTTCTCTGCCGGTTACGCTGGTTTCTTCCTCGATCCGCGGGAAGTAGATCTTAAAGGCAGTGCCGCGGCCAGGTTCGCTATACACCCAAATGTAGCCCCCGCTTTGCTTGACGATTCCGTAGACGGTTGCCAATCCGAGTCCCGTGCCTTTCCCCTTTTCCTTCGTTGTGAAGAACGGCTCGAAAATATGCGCTTGCGTGGCACTATCCATGCCGATTCCATTGTCCGTCACAGCAAGCATCACGTACTCACCTGGTGCCAGCACGGCGGGGATGTTCGAGAAAGAGTCATCCAGCTCCACATTGGCCGTTTCAATGGTCAAGCGGCCGCCGCTTGGCATGGCATCTCGCGCGTTCACGGCCAAATTCATGATGACCTGTTCGATCTGGCTTCGGTCTCCTTTAATCAGCCAGAGATCCTGCTCTGAAGACGTTCCCAGCTCGATGTCCTCTCCGATGAGTCGGCGCAGAATTCGTTCCATGTCGGCAACCACGCTTTGAACGTTCAGCACTGTCGGCGCCAGTATCTGCTTGCGGCTGAATGCGAGCAACTGCTGCGTGAGCGACGTCGCACGCTGTGATGCCAGTTGAATTTGTTCCGCATTTCGGCGCAACGAATCGCCTGCGGGCAGCCTTTCGGCAAGCAGGTCGGCATAGCCCTGGATCACCATCAGCAGATTGTTGAAATCGTGAGCGATTCCTCCGGCAAGCCGGCCTACTGCCTCCATTTTCTGCGCCTGTCGGAAGCGTTCTTCCAGTTGTTTGCGGTCGGTTACATCAAGCGCCATGCAGATCGCGCCGGAGACTTCGCCGTTTGAGCCGCGTAAGGGTTCAACGTGACATGCATACGATCCCTCTTTCCATTCGACATGAAAGGTAATGGGCTCGCCGCCCACGGCGCGGCGATGGGCGGCAACAGGCAAGAATGTCGGATCGGAAGTCTCGAAGTATTCGGGGAGCAGCATGCCGACAATCTTGTTGGGCTTGAGGTTCAAGCGTGTCAAACCCGATCCAAGGGCTGACGTAAACCGGAGCTCTTTGTCCACGGTCCAGAGGACCGCCGGCAATTGCTCGATCAGGAGACGCAGCCGTGCTTCGCTTTCTCCAGCTTTGGCTGCGAGTGATCGGACAATGTATCCACAAAAAACGGAAATTGAAACGTGTCCGCCGAAGGCTCGTGAAGCGCGACGAAACAATTCCCAACGTACAGCACTTTCTCGAGCGTGCCATGAATTTGTCGAAGCAGATCGTCCAGATTGTCCGTCACGTTGATGACGTGAACGATTTCCGTCGTCACCTGCCGTTCGAGTTCGGACCTCTTACGATCCGTAATGTCCTCGACCGTGCCTTCGTAACTCATGATCCTGCCGGACCTGCCGTACACCGCCCGGACGTTCACCGATACCCAAATCTTGACGCCGTCCTTCTTCCGAACTTGATATTCAAATGCCTCGACGGCGCCGCGTTCCTCCATCAGCCGCTTAAATTCGACACGCCGTCGCGGGTCTACATACAAAGCATCATCGATATCCCGGACGCTCGCTTTCAGGTCCGCCGGAGATGAATAGCCGCACATCCGCGCCAGCGCGGGATTAGCGGTGATAAACCGGCCTTTCGGGGTCGATTGAAATATGCCCTCGACGGCGTTTTCAAAAAGATGGCGAAGTTTTTCCTCGGCGTTACGCTGGCCGTTCCGGGCGCTCGCCTCCTGCACAACGATCAGGACGGCTGGCCGCCCTTTGAATTGGATTGCGCGCGCGGCAACGTCAACTTTGGAGAGTTGCCCCAGCGCATATTCCGTGTTTTCCGTGCAGTCCCGCCGCCGTCTTTCAAGGCTTTCAGGAGCGGAACGATATCTTCGACCGGGCAGATCTCCGTTATTCGCAACTGAAGAAGTTCCCCGCGCGAATATCCGCATTGCCTTGTTGCTGCGGCATTGACTTCCAGAAGCATGAGGGTTTTTCGATCGAGAACGTACAGTGGTTGTGGATTCTTCGAAAACAGAACCTCGAAATTCGCGTGATTGGCGGGGAAGCTTACCGGCCGTGAGCCGACTGCGGATTGATCTCTGCCTGCCCTTGAGGAACGAATCGGTCTTTTATGCTTATCGCGTGGCGTGGTCTTCCTCGGCATGCCCCTCAGCATTCCTCCAGTCAGCTTGCGCTCTACCTATAACAACCGGAGTACTTCCTAACAATGGTACGTTGGTACCAAGGATGCGCATTCAAAGACACTTAGATTGTTTTCAGCGCCACAAAATCTTCCTCATGATGCCGGTCCTGCCCAAACGGCTACCCTTTTATCGCGTTGGCCTATTGCTCTCCGCTTCGATAAGATGGAGGCAGTTGGCGGACGCCGATGAATGAGACGAAAAACAGCATCACGGAAGTAAGAACGATGCGCGATCGATTTCAAGACGAAATCGAACAGATCGTTCGCGCGGAACACTCCGATCCTTCCCATGTCCTCGGACCGCATTGGATCGAACGCGACGGCAAGCCCATGCTCGTGATTCGAGCTTTCCACCCTGACGCCGTCGAGGTAAGTATTGTCGATACGGCAAACGGCGCCATCCAACGGGCCCAACAGCTCCATCCCGGCGGCTTCTTCGAAGCCAGTCTTCCGCCCGCCGCTTTTCGATCCCGGCCGGGTGAAGCAATCGAACCCACGGCCTACCGCGTCCGCTTTCAATTTACCGGAGGCAGCGTGCTGGAGTCTTACGATCCATATGCTTTCCCGCCGCTTCTCACGGACTATGATCTCTACCTTTTCGGGGAAGGCACGCACTATCTGAAATATGAAAAGCTCGGCGCTCACGTGCGCGAGGTTGCAGGAGTGCGCGGTGTCGAGTTCGGCGTCTGGGCGCCGAATGCAAAGCGGGTGAGCGTTGTGGGGGATTTCAATCTCTGGGATGGGCGGGTTCATCCGATGCGAAATCGTGGTGCGACCGGCATCTGGGAGCTCTTTCTGCCCGGCCTTGATGAAGGCGCGCTCTATAAGTTTGAAATCCTGTCCCGCGTGGGAACCTATTTGGGTCTGAAGGCCGATCCCTACGGGTTTGCCACGGAGCTCCGGCCGAACAATGCATCGGTTGTCTGCAACATCGATCGCTACCATTGGAATGATTCTAATTGGCTCCTGGCCCGCTCCTCGCGCGACTGGTTGCATTCCCCAATGTCAATTTACGAAGTCCATGCCGGTTCATGGCGCCGCAAAACCGACGAAGGAAGCCGGTGGCTGACGTATCGCGAACTGGCGGATGAATTGATCCCTTACGTCAAGGATTTGGGTTACACGCATCTTGAGCTGATGCCCATTATGGAGCATCCCTTCGACGCGTCCTGGGGCTACCAAACCATTGGCTATTACGCCGTGACCAGCCGGTTCGGTTCGCCGGGCGACTTCATGTACTTTGTCGATCGCTGCCACCAGGAAGGTCTCGGCGTCCTTTTGGACTGGACCCCGGCTCATTTCCCGCGCGACGCGCATGGACTGGCCTTTTTTGACGGCACGCATCTCTACGAGCACGCAGACCCACGCCGTGGCGAACAGCCGGATTGGGGCACCCTCGTCTTCAATTACGGGCGCAACGAAGTGCAGAATTTCCTCCTGTCGAACGCCCTCTTCTGGGTCGATAAATACCATATCGACGGTCTGCGCGTGGATGCGGTCGCCTCCATGCTCTATCTGGATTACTCGCGGAAGCCCGGCGAATGGATCCCCAACGAATTCGGAGGCCGCGAAAATCTGGAAGCGATCGCGTTTATCAAGCGGCTCAACGAAGTCCTGCACACGCGCCAGCCCGGCGCGCTTATGATCGCCGAGGAATCCACTGCGTGGCCCGCCGTTTCGCGCCCCGTCTATATCGGCGGCCTCGGATTCGACTTGAAATGGAACATGGGATGGATGAACGATACCCTCCGCTACATGGAGCTCGACCCTCTTTTCCGGCAGCATCATCACGGAGAGCTTACTTTCTCGTTGCTGTATGCGTTTCACGAGAATTTTGTACTACCGCTTTCTCACGACGAAGTCGTTCATGGGAAACGCGCTTTGCTTGAAAAAATGCCCGGCGATGACCGGCAGCAGTTCGCAAATCTGCGCCTGCTATTCGGGTATATGTACGCGCACCCGGGGAAAAAGCTCCTCTTCATGGGCAGCGAACTCGCGTCGCGAAGTGAATTCTGGGAGGCCGGCAGCATCGACTGGTCGCTGGAGAAATCCCCCTCGCACCGCGGCATTCAGCGATTGATCGCGGACTTAAATCGCCTGCATGGCAGCGAAGCGGCGCTCCACGAGCTCGATTTCGAATGGTCCGGGTTTGAGTGGATCGAGGCCAACGATGCTTCATCGAGCGTGCTTACGTTCTTGAGGCGCGCCCGCGACCGCGGCGATTTCATTCTTGCTGTCTGCAATTTCACGCCGGTCGTTCGGGACAACTATCGCGTCGGAGTTCCCGGTCCCGGCTTTTACCAGGAAATCCTCAATACGGACTCCCAGTTTTATGAAGGAGCTAACATGGGAAATGCCGGCGGCGTCCAGGCCGAACCTATACCTTGGAACGACCGCCCATACTCGGTCCAGCTCCGCCTGCCATCTCTCTCTGTTATGTATTTCAAGCCCCGGCGCGACTAAACTGCCGCGCTCTGGCGAAGCGCTCCCAAAAGGCCTCGGCCAAAAAATATTTTTGATCCCGAATCCACTTACTCTACAAATGGAAAAGTGCGCTGCCGGGGATCGAAAACAAGCGTGTCGGTGTACAATCCACCTGCTTCAGAAATCAAAAAGACAGGAATTCTGGCTGGTTATCGATGCCTAAGAATGGACAATACTTTGTCGCAATCACCGGCGGAGCGATCTCTGGCTCCGTCGCCGCGGAAATATTGGCGGACCATGGCATTCGCGTGGCCGTGATCGAGCAAAATAAAAGGCCTTATGGAAAGATCGAGGACGGCCTGCCGCGTTGGCACGTCGAACAACGCAAGCAAGAGTATGATCGAATTGATGCGCGCCTGAAGAAACCGGGCGTTTACTTTGTTCCCTGCACGAAGCTCGGCCGCGACTTCGGCCTTCAGGATCTCTGTAGCTGGGGCTTCTCGGCGGTCATCCTGGCAAACGGCGCTTGGCGAGACAGGGATTTGGGAGTCCCGGGTGCCGATAAATTTGTCGACAAGGGCCTCGTCTATCAGAATCCATTCATCTATTGGTATAACCACAAGAACGAGAAGGGTTACACCGGCCCTCGATATGAAACCCCCGACGAAACCTTGGTCGTGGGCGGCGGCCTCGCCTCGATTGACGTTGTGAAGGTGCTGCAGCTTGAGAATTACGAGCGGGCGCTCGAGGCGCGTGGCATTCACACGGACATGCATCAATTGGAGAAAGGCATCCCGGCTGTTTGCAAGGCCCACGGTATCAAGCCGGAAGATCTGGGCGTAAAAGGGTGCCTTTTGATTTACCGCCGCCGCCAGCAGGATATGCCACTGGCGCAGCCCCCTGATAACGCGACTCCCGATCAAATCGCAAAGACGGAACTGGTTAGGCAGAAAATGCTGCGCCTCGCGCAGGATAAATACCTGTTTCGCGTGCAAGACCGCAGGCTGGCGACGGGGCTGCTCGTGGAAAACGGGAGGCTTGCGGGCTTGAGAGTGGCCGAAACGAGGATCGAAGGCCGGAAGGCCGAACCTATACCGGGCTCCGAGCACGACATCCGTGCCCCATTGGTGATTTCCTCCATTGGATCGGTGCCGGAAATCCTCCCTAGTATTGCCATGAAGGGTGAATACTACACTTTTAGCGACGAAGAACTCCCGCGCTATAAAGGATGCGACAATGTGTTCGGCGTCGGAAACGTTGTGACCGGGCAGGGAAACATTCGAGTCTCTCTCATTCATAGCCAGAAGGTCATGAACCAGCTCATCGAGAATTACATGGGCGTTTCGAGCGGCGACAGAGACATTTCCGGATTATACAAAGCGGTCGAATCCCAAGCGGAAGAAAAAGCTGAAGCAATCATGCAAAAAGTGGAATCCCTGCCCGGTCTGTCGGACGCCGAGATAGATGCGATCGAGCGGCGCATTCGCGCTCTTCAGGAGCGGGCGGGCTATACCGACTACGATTCTTGGATTTCCAAGGTCACTCCGCCCGATCTGGAGTAGTGCGCTGATTCTCGAATAAAATTTAATTTAAATCCCTGAAAAACAAAAAGAGCGCCGCACATGGAACGTCGCGGCATCTCCCGGTCGATCGAGTGCCGGCCGATATTATTGCTGCGGAGGGCCGCCCATGCCCATCATCATGGGATTAAACGGCTGAGGGGTACCCGTGATCTTGTCCTTGGCGTCGGTCACCACTTTCGTCAGCACCATCGTGGAATCTTTCCCCTGGTGCTTCACCAAGCCATAGGGAGAAACTTTCTCGCTCAGCCAGGTATCGCCCGATCCGTCCTTCATCCGGTAGTGCTCGCACGTAAAGGTTCCGGCCGGAGTCGTCACGGACTCGCTCCCAACGTCTTCAGCCTCGCTGCGGATGTCCGCCGGCTGCTTCTGGTTGTTCATACGGTTCATCTGCATGGGCATTTCCATCGGAGGACGATTCCCCATTTGCATGATCATCCGCGTGGTTGACGTGTTTGCCCCATCCGGCACGGTGAAGACCTTCATGATGATATCGCCCATCTGTGGGTTCGTCATCGTCGTTTCGAACCAGTAGCCGTCCTTCCCACCGACCGATTCCTTTCCGACCACGTTAATTTCCATAACCATCTTAGTGCCCTGTCGGTTTGAATCTCGTACTCAGCGCCGGATCCGACGATGGGGTTGAATAGACCTCGCGGCTGCGGCCCCCGCATCATTCCCATCTGAGCGACCGCCGTGGAAACCATTGCGAGCGCCAGAAATCCAATCGTTGCCAGAATTCTCAGGTTCTTCATGGTTTTCTCGTGAGGTTCTTCCAGCAGCCGAATCAGAGTCCTCGCCGGTTCGGCACACGAACTGCAAACAGATATTCGATCGAATTGCCGGGAATTATTTTTGCACGCAAACTGCCGACCACGCTTTCGATACGATACACCGCTTCGGCGCTAGATTCAAAACGAGTTCGGCCAGCAACTCCCAGCCCTTCAACGGACGAACATGTACCCGCTTGCGCGGACTCCTTCGGCAAATCGGTTGGAAAGAAGCGCATCCCGCTCGCGGCTCCAGTCGAAATTCCAGTCGGCATAGCGGGATTGCAATCCGGGCGTGTTGACGCCAGGGTGGGCAATCAACTCGGCGGGAGGCCAGCCCGCGCGCGCCGCATGGTTGAGTTCCATGGACAACGTCTCGGCCGTGTTGTGGCCGGCATGGGCAAGGCCGAGACAGGCCAGAAAACCAGCCCCGCCCGTGCGACGCTGCCGTGCAAGGGCTTGTAGCGCGAGCCCGCCAAAGCTTTTCTTGATGTCGCGCAAAGACGGGCACCAGGGTACGCGAATCCGCGGGATGGAATAATCGCCCGCGATACGCACGCATGTCTGCCACACGCCTCCCAAGAGATGCACGTGCTGATGGCTATCGAGGTGTGAAAGCAAGCTTGGATCAAATCCGTGGTCCGCGCAGAGATCGAATTGACGGCGAATCTCGCTCTCCACCGCCTTCTGCATGACTGGCCCTGAGACCAGCAATTGCTTGGCCAAGCCCCTCCAGCCACTCACAATGCGTCCATCCGTGGCCCATCGCTCGCCCACGAGCGTGACGTGTAGCCCCACCCGCACGCCGTGGCGAACCAGTTCGAGCAACTTGGCCCAATCGGCACTTTCACCGATCGGAGAAAATGAGATGCTTTGGACGCGGCCTCGCTCGACACAGTCGAGAATGCCGCGGTTGATGTCAGCGTGTAGACCGAAGTCGTCGGCGTTCACGAGCAGGCTGGAACTGGCAGGCACAGGCCCCTTCGTCACAACCAGCCTCGTTACACGTCCGTGGTGATGGCAATTTGCTCCGCCGGAACGGGCTCAATCCGGGATGGATCGATGGGCGCGCCTGGCGCGCGATCCATCACCACGAAAGGAGGCCGGCGGCGCACTTGTTCGAGAATCATCATCATGTACCGGCCGACAATGCCGAGGGATGCCAGAATGCAGCCGCTCAAAAAGAAAATTGCGGTGATAATATCCGTGAAGCCGGGCACAACGCGGTTCCAATGCAGGAGCTTCCATACGAAGTGTCCTGTCCCGAATCCAAATGAAACGATCGACATAACGATGCCGAACCAGAACACAAATTGCAGCGGCACGGTGCTGTAATCGAACAGCGCCTTCTGGGCAAGCCTCAGCGAAGTGCGGAAGGAGTATTTCGGAGTCCCGTATAGCCGGTCGCCTTGCTTGAACGCCAACGACGTCTGATGAAACCCAAGCGACGGAATCAAGCCTCTTACGAATTTCTCGCGCTCGGGGATCCGCAAAAATACATCCGCGACGGGCCGGCTGATCAGCCGAAAGTCGGCCGCGTTGGGGACGATCTGAGTATGGGAAAGCCGATTAAAAGCCCGGTAGAACCAAACGGAAAATAGCCCCTTGCCTGCCCCCACCGAATCGGAGCGAACCATCTGCACAACATCCGCACCTCGTTCGTGAGCTTCAATCATGCATGGGATTTCCTCGGGCGGGTGCTGGAGGTCTGCGTCCATGGTGACAATCGCGTCGCCCGTAACGTGTTCCATGCCGGCACAAAGCGCGGCCTGATGCCCGAAGTTCTTGCTGAGTCGAACGTATCCGATAGGAATCCCGTTCGCGCGAATTTCACGGAGTGTCTGCACGGATGCATCCGTGCTTCCATCGTCCACGAACAAAATATCCATTTCCCAGAACTTGAGTTCGGCCGCCACATTCTGCAGCCGCTCCACCAAGGCGACCAAGTTCTCCGCCTCGTTATGCACTGGAATTACCACGCTGACGCGTCGCTTCATCATGATGCTTCGATTCCTATTCGTTTCCTAACGTTGTAAGCAATCGGTTGGAATATGCCCCGTCACTTTACCTAAAACTGGCGGCCGGAACAATAACTATTCACCCTTCATCGACTTGCGCGATACCCCCCGCCCTGGATGACCAAAGATCCACCCCGGCTGCTTTTTATTTTCGGCCGTAGGCTTCGCGCGAAGTGCTGGGCTTCTGAACGTTCCGCAAAAAATTTCAACAGTTCTGTTGAAAACCGTGTGGAAAAGAAGCTCGGCAGATCGAAATCGTCAATGAGCACAAGAGTTTCTCCTCTTTGCACAAATTCCGTGCATCGGCATTTGAAGGCTCTTTTCGCCATTCGGATTTTGCGTCATTCCGTCATGGAAATGCCATTCGCACGTAACACGAGAACGGAGAGATTCAGAAATACCGGCGATTAGTACCAATGAGGAGGCGGCTTGAGCGTGATTTGAACCGATTCTTCGTCCTTTTCGATGTCGTACCATTTTCCGTATGTGTGCCAGCCCGTCGCGATCACCTGAATCATGATCTTGCCTTGCGGGACTGGAGGAACCTTCACCGAGCCATCTTCATTGGTCTTGAGGTCTAACTCCGCGAGTTTGTCGTGACGGAGAAAGCCGCCGGGTTCGTTGTACCGAACGTAAACGCTGGCGTTTGAAACGGGTTTGCCATTGGCATTCGTCACATGGATCTCCAGCTTTACCGTGAGCTGCTCGGACTTCTGATCCTTCTTTTTCTTGGAGGCGGATTGGTCTTGCGCAGCGGCCGAATCGGAGTCACTGTTCTGTGCAAGCGTCACTCCCGTGCAGAGCAAAGCGGCTGCCAGAATGGCGGTTCCTTTCCAACGTCGAGCGAATCGCCGGCGATTTATGAGCCCGTTCACGACTTCACTTTTACTCCAAATGGCTTCTGACTCTCAAGCTCTGTGTATTCCACGAAACCTGCGGCCAATTTTTGCCGCCGGCATTCCCCTGTCCGTTTTTCCGCGAATCGAGAGTATTATATCGCCATGGCCTGATTGGTGTGAGTGCAAGACTTCTTCCCTGCTGG
>DATLST010000307.1:0-82194 GCA_035534055.1 Candidatus Acidiferrales bacterium
GTGTTCACTTCCGTTTCTGATCTGAAGAGAAAGCTCTTGCGATACATCCGTCAGTACAACAAATCGTCCCGCACCGTGAAATGGAAATATACCGATCCATCGCGCCATATCAGTACACAATCAGTTGGTACAGGCCACTAGTTCCTTGGGAATGGAACTCTTTGTGTCTGAGCCGTCGTCTCATTGGAGGTTTGTCTTGAGCAGCTACGGCTGCCGGATGCGGTAGTACTGATCGTCGGCTGGTTACCTGATCCCTGATAACCCCGGACTGACTTATACGGGTGCCGAGTTTCAGCTCGCGCAACAACTCGGGAGGCCCGTATTCACGTTTCTCGTCTATGTCTGGGGTCTAGCGTCACCGTCTGCTTCCCAGGCTGAGGGGTTACGTCCGCGCGGATGCTCCCGCTGACTTTCAGAATAACGTTTTGGCGTTCGAAGGCACAGCCTGCACCGTGTATCTGCTGTGAGTCAGGTTGGTCGCATTGTACGCGCCCGCCTGGTCGGTGGTCAGAGTCCACGTCGTGCCTCTGGCCCGGTCAGCTACTGTCAGTGCAACTCGACAACAAATTGAGAGAAAATACCGCAGCTTTTTTTAAGAGTTTGAGTGCCAGAATCCTCCGATAGGCACACACTGCAGGAAAATCATCGCTATCTTGGGCGAAAAATACCGCTTTTCGCTCACTGTCGGACAATCAGAGAAAGATGGAGACTGGTTGGCGGTGGATGCAGGTCGCCCGCGAACCTTTCTCTGGCTCGCTTCCCCACATGCCTATAACAGGGAAAATACAGGGAATTTCCCTCGCGTGATTTAAGCCTCCCCGGCGCGAGTCCCGGCTTATATGGTGGGTTCGCCTGGGGAAATAGCTCAAACCAAATCAGAACAGGGAATTAGCAGGGAAAGATAGGGAATGGAAATTCCCTGATCTTCAGATCTTCTGTGTTTTGCGTTGCCAAAGCTATGGTCAAAGTTTCTCGGGGTCACTTCAAAACCGGTCAATGAATGAGGGCAGAACCGGTTGTTTTAACCCGTTTTCTCCTCTTCAGGCAAGTCCATTTTGGTGGACCAGCTTCACGGTCTGCATTTCAAGATGTAACCGCAGTGGAGCATGCGGTTGAGCATGAGGAAACGCGGTCGCATTGACTTCAGGATTTCAGTTGCACTAAGGGAATCGAAATGCGGGGGTCGTGCAACCATTCTTGTTCACGGGAATCGTGCCCTTCACCATAGCTATCTCATCGCAATCCGTAAGTAATGAACACAGTTTTTGTAGATTTTGTCGGGCAGCATCTCTCTCCGGACAATTTCGCCCGAAAAACTCTCGCGTCCCGGTGAATAGGCAGAGGCAAGTAACCAAGTGCCGTCGCGCTTCCTCCATAAGAGCGTTTACCAAAGACCGGCCAACTCCGCGTCCCTTACTTTGCGGCGGAACACCGATCGAACGGATCTCGGCAAGGTGCATCCCCGTAGAGATGGAGAGCTTCGCAGCCGAGGATTCGGCCGTCCTCTTCCGCGACGACGAAATCTCGAACGTTTTCGCACAGTTCGGAGATGCTCCGAGGAAGCAGCGCACCTTCGTGGACGTATGGTTGGATAATTGCGTGAATATGCTCTACATCTGGTAGTGCGGCGTTGCGCGTTCGTAACATCATCTTAAAGAATAAGCATGCTTTATAACGCAATGGACGAATCCAGTAAGACCAGTAGAATCAAACCAAGGCGCGAGGCCTGCCAAGCTCTCAAGCGGATAAACAAAACGTCAGAAGTATTTGGATACGTGGAGTTGGGACGGCTACGCCGAATTTGTTCTAGGATTTGACGCTCATGGCGGATGTCTTTCATCGCAATTTCTTCATCGCAGGACCGGTGGGCCGTCTCGAGGCTCTGCTCTGGACTACGCCCGGGACCAACCACGAAATGGTCGCGCTCGTGTGCCATCCGCATCCGCTCTTTGGCGGTACGATGCACAACAAGGTAGTCTTTCAGGCAGCTAAGGCGTTGCATAGCCACGGCGTGCCCGTGCTGAGATTCAATTTTCGCGGCGCCGGGCTCAGTGCAGGAGAGCATGACCGCGGCTGGGGAGAACGACAGGACGTCCGCGCAGCGCTCGATTATCTGGCAGAACAATATCCCGACCGGCGGATTCTGCTCGCGGGGTTCAGTTTCGGTTCGTGGGTGGGCTTGCGAGTCGGTTGTGACGATACACGCGTTGCGGACCTCGTAGGCCTCGGACTTCCAATCGACAAGTCGGATGTGAGCTATTTACGCGATTGCGTTAAACCGAAGCTGCTCATTCAGGGCGGAAACGACCAATTCGGGTCGCGGGAGAACATCGAAGCCCTGTTCGCCGAGCTTACTGGTCCGAAGCGGCTGGTCATCGTGGAAGACGCGGACCATTTTTTCACGGGCAGACTTAGTGAAGTGAGCATTGCCATCGGCACTTGGCTCGATGATCGATTCCCCCCCACGACCGGAGCAACTTCGTCTTTAGGGTCTCGTTCCGAATAGCTTCAGGAATTCGTCGCGTGCCGCGGGTTGCACATCGACCAGAGCCAGATTTGCTTCCACGTGCCCGATCTGGCTCATCCCGACAAGCGCCGTCGTGAGACCGGGAACGGAACGAACGAATTGCAGCGCCAGCGCGGAATCGGTTTCCAGTCCGAGGGCTTGCCGCATGTGCGGCGGAAGGTTCTTCGTGAGCTGTCCCTGCAATAGCGCCGCACTTGCCACCAGGGTGATCCCGAGGACTCGTCCTGCCTGTACCATCGCCATCGTTCG
This sequence comes from Candidatus Acidiferrales bacterium, assembly GCA_035534055.1. Lineage (GTDB taxonomy): Bacteria > Acidobacteriota > Terriglobia > Acidiferrales > UBA7541 > Palsa-295. The sequence goes on from DATLST010000307.1 coordinate 2,777, forward strand.
GTCCCCCACCTTTTGATTGGCTAGCGTGAGCGCCTCCGGCATGGCTAGGTTCAGCGGCAATTGCACGAATCGGAAGTGATGATTCTGGCCGCCAGCTTCCACGGCGAGTTCTGCCATATCTTCGAGCGAAAGATAGCCGGGCGACTGTGGGTTCTCGCGGAATGCGTTCCATGTCGCCAGGCCGTACGCTCCGATCTTTCCGGCGGCGACGGCGGATTCCAGGAACGTGAATGCTGCTGCAATTCGTTTTCGGAATTCACCGGCGGGAACCTCGCTCAATTGCGTTTCTGGATTGTGCAGGTAGAACACGTCCAAGCACTGCACACCCAGGTTCCGGCGGCTGCGCTCAAGCTGGTCTTCCAGGTAGCGCGGTGTCATACAGTGGCAGCCTGCGGCGATATCCTCCGGGTTAAACACCCCCCGTGAAAGGAACTCCCGCGAAAAATATTCGTTCGGATCCGCAGCCATTTCGCCATCCGGCGTCAGAAAGCCAGCCTTCGTGCACAGAACGATTTCTTCGCGTGAATAGCCCTTCGACCGAAGCTTCTTCAACGCCGCGCCGGCCGACCGTTCGCTGCGCTGAAAACGATAGTTGATCGCCGTGTCCACCACATTCACCCCGCCTTCTACCGCGGCGATGATCGCGCCTGTGTACGCCGCATCGGTGGCCGCGTCCGCTTCCCCGAGATATGTTCCGATCCCGATGGACGACAAAACAAGGCCTCCCGGCGTCTCGCGAAAATGGCCGGCTGCCGCATGCTCTCGGAATCGCGCCGCATAGCGCAGCGTGTCTTGCGCGGTGGCACATCCGGGGGCGAGCGCCCTATCGTCGGGTGAGGGTGATGGCATTCGTGCCTCGCTTCCTGCGGCGAATGAATGCGCGCGCAGCATAGCAGAACGAGCCCAACGGGAAACTCCGAGTGGGCAACTCTTTAGACGCCGCCCGTGTTCATTTCCTGTGCCGGTTCGCCGCCCGCCAAACCCTGGGCTATAATCAGTTCACGGGCTTGCACGCGGATTTTCGGGAGATTTCCTGCAAAGATACAAGCCCCCCCAATGGAAATAGTTCCGCCGATCGCGACCGTCCATGGCGCGCCGATGCGGCTGGCCACAGCGCCCGACAGAAGTGCACCGATGGGCGCCATTCCCAGGAACATCATCGAGTAAACGGCCATTGTTCGACCACGCAGCCGGTCCGGTACCATCGCCTGAATCAGCGTGTTCGTCGAAGCCATCTGCACCATGATGGAGAATCCCACGAGCACCAGAAGAAACGCGGAGAGAGGATACGATCGCGAAAACGAAAACAGAATCAGGCACCCTCCAAAGCTGCCACAGGCGATCGCAACCAGACGGCCCAGCCCCTGCAGCTTCGTGCGCGAAGCAAGCATGAGCGCGCCCGTTAATGCGCCGATTCCCGTGGCTCCCATCAGCACACCGAGCGTCCTCGCGTTTCCGTGAAGGACGCGCGCCGCAAAAATGGGCATCAACACCGTATACGGCAACGACGCCAAGCTGTTGAGCCCCGTCAGAAGCAGCAACGCCTTGATCGGTGCGGTCCGGCTCACAAAGCGGAACCCTTCGACGATGTGCTCCAATGGTGACGCGGTATGCTTTTCAATGCGCGTGCGATCGATTCTCATCATGAGCAGGCCGGCGATCACGGCGATGTAACTCACTGCATTCGCGAAAAAGCACCAGCCCTCACCAATGCTTGCCACCAATATTCCCGCGATGGCGGGCCCAATCACCCGGGCGCCGTTGAACATCGATGAATTCAGCGCGATCGCGTTCATCAAGTCTTCTCGGCCCACCATTTCAACCAGGAATGACTGCCGGGCCGGAACGTCGAAAGCGTTTACGGTGCCTATCGAAGCCGCAAGCATGATGACTTCTCCCACGGTCACCCGTTTCGTAAGCGTTAGAAACGCAAGAATGGACGCTAGAACCATTGAGGAAGTCTGCGTTGCGATTACAATACTGCGCCGGTTGAACCTGTCCGCGACAAGTCCGCCGATCGGCCCCAGTAGAAAAATGGGGATTTGGGCGGCGAACGCCACAGTCCCTAACAGGAGCGACGACCCGGTCAACCGGTAGACCAGCCACGCTTCGGCGATGTTGTCCATCCAGGTGCCCACCAGCGATATCATCTGGCCGCCGAAGAAGAGCTTGAAATTGCGGTACTTCAGCGACCGCACCATATCGTGAAATCGCGAGCGATCCTGCAGCCCGGGGGCGGGAGAAGCCTTTGTTGTGGTCGTTTCAGACATTAATTTTGATTGTACGATGTAATCGAATTGCGTTTGCGCCAATTGTGGACAAGTTTGCTCGCTTCAGGACTGAGGCGGCGATGCTTTCCTTCCACTCTGAGGAACCGCGGCGGGTGCCAGCAACCGGCTGCAGGCACGCAATATCCTGCGGTAGGGCCACTCTGCTTCCCGAAAGAAGATTTCACCCTCGCGCGGCTTCGAATAGAACCAGCGCGCAATGAGTGACAGGTGCTCGGGCAGCTCCACGGACGCTGTATGCAGCCCGTACCGTCTTCGGTGTTCACCGGCTGAGCCGGTGGGAATCCGACAGTTCTCCGCGTCCGCGTTTAGAGTGTGTTCAGTACCTGCTGAATGAGTGTCAATCTTCGCGGTCGGGTCCAATTCTGCTCGCAGAATCGCTTCCACAGACCGCGGCTGGCTGGAGAGTTCACCGAACCGCAAAAAGATAGGCTCGCTGAGGATGCCTGCGCGGATGGGAAACAGAACGATCGTTTTTTTCTCCCCCGCGCGTTGCAAAACTACGGCATCGAGCGCCTCGATCCTTCGAGGGAGTTCAGGCAAGCCTCGCAGTACCAACGATGCTTTTTCCAGCCGCTTGTGCAGCGCGGCGGCAAGTTCGAAATCGAGCGCTTCGCTGGCCGCTTCGCGCTCACACTCCATTTTCTCGGTAAGAGCTGCGCCGGCCGTTGCCAACGCTTCTAGCACCCGGCCGACCTCGGCGTCGTATTCGTCCTTCGTGCAGCTGGCGAAGCAGGGAGCAAGACACATCTTCATCTCCGAATAAATGCAGCCGGGAAACTGCGGGTCGCGACGAATTTTGATCTGACACCGGCGCATTTTGAAGAGATCGAGAAAACTCTCGCCAAACGCCTCCGCTGCACGCCGTGACGGAAATGGCCCGAAATAAAAGGAGCCGTCGGCATGAATGCGCCGCGTAGCGTAACACCGTGGATATTCGTTTCGTAGATTCAACTTCAGCACGGCGGGGGGCCTCAGCCGCAGCAAGTCGCGATAGCGATGAGGAAAATGCGCCCGTACATGCTGATAAAGCGCCAGCGTTTGCTCGAATTTCGAGCCGGTGAGTCGATAGCGAATTCGCGCCGCCACGCCGCGCAAGTTCAGGCGTTGCGATGGCATCTCCGGTGGGAGCAAGAGGCGCTGCGCGGCACGGCGAAGATCGGCCGCCTTCGCAAGATAGGGCCGGGCGCTAGCATCAGCCATCTCCAGCAGGAATACCGCTGGGCGCGATGGTAGGGTCGCAAAGAAATCCGTGTCGCGCGACGCGTCGAATTCCTGACTACAGTCGAGCTCCAGCATAACGACAGGATACACTGAGGCCTTGGCGCAAGTGAGCCTGTGAGGAAGAAGCCTCAGAACAAATCGAGCGACTGCCAGCCGCGACAACGGCTGGCACGCATCAGCGATTTTTCAGCAACACTCGCCCGCTATGATCAGGCGCTAGATTTCCCTCGCGCCTTCATAAATCTCAGTGATACGCGTCCCAGTAGGCCCGCTCCACCGGATATTCGCGGCTGTAGCCATATCCTCCGTGAATCTGCATAGCCCGGTGTGCCACCCGCGTGGCATCTCGCTCGTGAATAGTTTTGCCATCGATGCCTCAATCGTGAATCTCGCGCCCGAATCCTGATTCCAGACTGCGCGCCTGACGAGTAAACGTGCTCCGTCAATTTCTGTGGCCATGTCCGCAAGCATGAACTGAATAGCCTGGAAGTCGGCAATGGGATGACCAAAGGCGTGGCGCTGCTGCGCGAGCGCTGATTCCATCGAATCTTGCGCAATGCCCGTGGCTTGCGCGGCGATGCCCGCGCGACCGCCATCGAGAGTGGAAAGCGTAATTTTGTAGCCTTCGTCTTCATTCCCGATGCGGTTTTGCGCGGGCACTTCGCAGTCGGTGAACACCAGTTCCGTGCACGCTGAAGCATGGATGCCGAGCTTCCAGCCCTCTTTGACAGGCTGAGCCTTTCCGGATGGCCGCAATTGTACCCCGGCCTCAGGCCTGTCATACAATGCCATTCTGTATGGACTCGGCGCAGATCGGGTTACGATATAATTTCTCTGCCCACGAAATGAAGGTGTGAAAATGCAATCAAGATTAGATGCCTATAAAGTGGCACCAAAGGCCGCTCAGGCGATGTATGGACTTCAGCAGTACGTGGACTCTTGCGGCCTTGAGCGTTCTTTAATGGAACTCGTTAAGACACGAGCTTCACAGATCAACGGATGCGCCTTCTGCATCGATATGCATACGAAAGATGCCCGAGCCCTCGGAGAAACCGAACAGAGATTGTATGCACTGAACGCCTGGAGGAGACCCCGTTCTATTCCGAGCGCGAGCGGGCCGCCCTTGGGTGGACCGAAGGAGTTACACTAATCGCGGAACGGCACGCGCCGGAGGACGTCTACGAAAGGGCGACAAAACAGTTCACTCCGGAGGAGATGGTGAACTTAACTATGGCGATCATCACCATCAATGCCTGGAACCGGTTGAGCATCGCCTTTGGCGCTGTGCCTGGTTCCTACACACCGAAAATTGAGAAGGCTATTACCGGTTCATGAATGCCACCTATTGACGGCACAGCAGCTTCCACCGAACATCCTGATTCTGAACCGAGGGACGATGCAACGCATCCTTTCCACGTACAGGTATATTAACCAGCCGTTGACGCGATTGCTTCTGTCGGAAATCGCGCGCGCGGATATTCCAGCCATCGAAGTATTCTGCGCTCCGGTGCATTTCAGGTATCGATCACCCCAGGCAGTGGGCGAACTGGCCGATGCTATTGGGGAATACGGTCTCGCGATGCACGCGCTGCATTCGCCAACCGAGCGCGATCTTGCGCCTGCCCGTGAGAGCGGTACGCCGATCTCGATCTGCGATCCCGAACGGATTCGGCGCGTTGACGCCATGGACGAGGTCAAGCGCGCCATCGACGTCGCGGAGCGGATTCCGTTTCGCTTCCTGGTCCAGCACCTCGGCCATCGCCACCAGACGGCGGACCCGCGCAAGATGGATGCGGCGTTCAATTCGCTCGAGCACCTCGTCATCTTCGCCAAGGCGCGCGGCGTCACCATCGCGCTGGAAAACACGCCCGATGAACTCGGCGCGCCCGAATCGTTGCGGAATCTTGTGAAAGAGACGCATTTGCACGATCTGAAGTTCTGCTTCGATATCGGCCACGCCCATATGGAAGATGGAGCCGTAAAAGGGTTCGAGGCCATGCGCGAGCTTGTCGTCACCGCCCACATTCACGACAATCATGGAGAAAAGGATGAGCATCTTCTCCCTTATGACGGCAGCATCGATTGGGATGCAGCTCTCGATGCATTCGCAGGTGCGCTCCAGCGGGTCTCGCTTGTGCTCGAATTGAAGGGGCAGCCGGGGGCACCCTCGCTCGATCAAATTCGCGCCACGTTCGACAGGCTGGAAGGCGATCTGGAAGATAAGATGGTCCGTTCCCCTCAGCCGTGACGCTGCCCACAATGAACCCGTCGCTCAGGAAGCACGAGGAATTGTTCGTAGCGTCCGTCATCGCCATTGAGCGCGTGGGTGAGCATGTCGCAGCCACACAGGAAACTCGCGGCTGGTTCTCGTCGAATCCGGCGGACTTATATTGACGAGTAGACAACTCCAGTTTGTTCATTTGTGCTTGGCGGAACATTCGGCCGCTTGCAGTTTCTCGATCATGTCTCGATCCTGCACGGCAATCACAGCTTCATGTTCGGCGGCGAGGTGATTCGCAACGAAGTCACATCGTTTATCAGCTCGAATGGCAAAGGCAGGCTCCGGTTCCAGAATCTGACGCAATTTCTGGAAGGCGTGATGAGGAGCGGCAATTCAGGTGTGTCCGCTCTTGAGGTTGGCGATCCCACGCGGCATTTCTCCGATCAGCAATACGCAGCGTTCGTTCAGGATGACTGGCGCATTACTCCGAGAGTAACGCTGAATCTGGGCCTGCGCTACGAATTGATGACGGTGCTTAAGGAACGTAACAACCTGCTGGGCAACTTCGACCCGACCACACCCACGGGGCTGCTGCAAGTGGGCTACCAGATATCTTCTCCACTTAACGGCGACCACAACAATTTTTCGCCGCGCCTCGGCCTGGCTTGGGACGTACGCGGCAATGGGAAGACCGTTGTCCGCGCCGGCGGCAGCGTCATGTACGAGTATGCACCTGTAGCTACCTTCGCCGACCTTGCCAATGCACTGGGATTGAGCCGCGTCCCCACCGGGGCCACGAACGTTTACTGTTCGACGGATCCGTGCGTGAGTGGCACGAGCGCCCAGGTGACGCAGGCAGGTTTCGGCACGGTGGGGGTAACCCAAGTCAGCATAAAAGGCACCAACGGTCTAAATGCGGGCTGGCAAGCGCAGACTTCCGCGTGTCTTTTCACCACCAATTGCGGCCCAATCATCCCGTCCAGTATCGCTGCCGTCTCATGTGGCGACGGACTGGCCTTTACCCCGGCGGGCAGCGCAACGTCCGTTTCGGACCCGCCGCCCTGTAATATCGAGTCCGCGGACCGGAATCTCCGTTCTCCGTACATCACTACCTGGACTCTGAACGTAGAGCAAGCCTTCACTAACAATCTTTCCCTGCAGGCCGGCTACGTCGGCACCCATGGTACGAAGCTGCTGGGCTTGCAAGACATCAATCAACCGCCGCTCGGCTCCGCTAATCCTCAGACGGCCCGGCCATATTTCAGTACAGTAAGTTCCCATACCTGGGAGAGATAGCCGAACTCAAAAACATAGACTTTTCCAACTACAATGCCCTGCAACTGACTCTTACTCAACGAGCCAGCCACGGGCTGTCCTTTTTAGCCGGCTATACCTGGGCCCACTCGCTCGACGAGGCTTCGAGCAATTGGGATGGCTTTTTCGTCCCACCGGATAGCAACAATCCCAGGTTCTTGTATGGGAATAGCCCGTTCGACATCCGGCATCGCTTTACCTTCTCGGCGACCTACGAACTTCCCGGAAGGAGTTCGCGTGGGCAGCTACTGGAAGGTTGGTCGATTAGCAATATCGTGACGGTCCAAACCGGTCAGCCCTGGGAACCGACGGACATGAGCAACGATTTTGCCGAGAACGGGCAGATCAACGACCTTGCCACTTACGGCCAACCGTGGAATTTTTTTGGCAACCGGTCTGACTTCACTTCGGGACCGACTCCAATTCCGTACTTCACCACCAATTTCCCAGCCGCTTGCGTGGCTCACGCAGCCCTGGCAGATCTCCAGCAATACGGTTGCTATATGAAGGGCAGTTCCGTCCTCGTTCCTCCAGCAGCGGGAACCGTCGGAAACGCCGGCCGCGGCATCTTCCGCGACTCGGGCTTCCGCGACTGGGATTTGGCGGTTGCCAAGAACTGGAAATTCACGGAACGTCTGAGCGCGCAGTTCCGCGCCGAGTTTTTCAATGTCCTGAACCATCCCTCCTTCGCCAACCCAGGAGGGCCGGCAGCACCCGGCTGGAACGATCCTTCCGCCACATCCACCTTCGGCTGCGGTTGCGGCACTCCCGATCAGGTGGCTCCCAACCCAGTGCTGGGGAGCGGAGGGCCACGCTCAATCCAGCTGGGCCTAAAGCTCCTCTGGTAATCGCTTCAGTGACGTATCTCTAAGAAGCGGGGAACGGCGGTTGTTCCCCGCGGAATAGAGCTGAAAGAGCGGGTGTTCAGTGGGACGGGCAGCAGCGGCCGGGAGGGATGGGGTTGCCGTGAGGGCACGTCCTGGGATGGCCGAGAAAAGTGCAGATGCGCTGGTCAAGTTCAGGGCTGATGATGTGCTCGAACTTGCAGGCGTGCGAATCGGCTTCCGATTCGGCCACTGAAAAAGTGTCGGTGAGAAGGCGCTCGGCGAGGCGGCGGCGGCGAACGATGTCGCGGGCACGATTCTCGCCGTGCGCGGTGAGGGCCACCTCACTGTCGCGAACCTCGATCAGGCCCAGATCCGTGAGGCGAGCGATGACCTTGGCGGATTCCGGTATGCCGTTCTGCTGGATGCGGCTGAGCTCCGGCGTGACACCTTCTTCACCGAAAATCCAGACTTGCTCGAGGAGGTGGTCGAAGCGAACTTCCAATTCCGAGGAAAATTCGGCGATCTGCGCGAGGCGACCGTGCGCGAGATCGATCCGCCGGTCCGCGAGCTGCCCGATGGAGGGATCGTGGGTGACCATTAGGATTGTGTGGCCTTCGGAATGAAGCTCGCGAAGCAGGCGAATGACCTTCGTCTGGTTCATTTCGTCGAGATTGCCGGTGGGCTCGTCCGCGAGGATGAGCTTAGGGTGATTGATCAAGGCGCGAGCCACGGCAACGCGCTGCTGCTCGCCGCCGGAGAGCTGGGCAGGCAGGTGTTCCAGGCGGTCCGCGAGGCCAGCGCGGCCGAGCGCGACGCTGGCCTCGGCTTCGTCAGTGGTGCTGTGAAAATACTGGGCGAGCATTACATTTTCAAGCGCGGTGAGATAGGGCACCAGATGAAACTGCTGGAAGATGAAGCCGATCTTTTCGGCGCGGAAGCGGGTGAGCCCGCGGTCGTCGAGCCGCGCCACGTCGGTGCCATCCACCAAGGCTAGGCCGGAGGTCGGGGTGTCGAGCCCGCCGAGAATATTGATGAGGGTGGTCTTCCCCGAGCCGGAGGGGCCCATGATGGCGATCCATTCGCCTTCCTCGATGGTCAGCGAGACGCCATCGAGAGCGCGCACATTGCCGAACTCTTTTCGCAGGTTCTCGATTTTTACCAGCGTCGCCACTACTCGCCTCGCAAAATAACGGCCGGCTTCACCTTGCCCAGCAGGCGCAACGGCAGCGCACCGGCCAGAGCCACCAGCACCATCAGCGCAATCGTGAGCGGAACAATCTCCCAGCGCAGCGTAATGGATGCGCCGAACACGCGCTCGCCCATCCAGCGCGAAAGAGCCATACCGGCGATGCAGCCGATCAAGCCGCCCGCCGCGCCCAGAACGCCCATTTCCGCGAGGAACAATCCTACAATGCGGGAGATCGAGCCGCCGAGCGCCTTCATCAATCCCACATCCTCGCGCCGCTCCATGGAGAGGGCCGCCATGGTGGCAAGCACGCACAGCGCCGTGAGCACCAGAATCAGCACCACCATGGAGACGATCAGCAAGCGCGTGCGATTCAATAACTGACCTTCCGCCTCCGTCACCTGCCGTATGGGGCGTACGTCGTACCCCGGAAGAGCCGCGGCAAGCTGCGCTACGGATTGGGCAATGGTAGCGGACGTCCCTCCCACGCTCAACTGGACGAGTTCGATCTTTCCAGGCAGCGCTGCGAGCGCCTGAGCGACGGGCAGATTGACGAACACTTGATTGTCGTCAGTATCGCCCGCATCAACGATGCCCGCCACTCTTAGATGAACGCTTCGGCCCAGGTAGCTCAATGCAAGATCGGAGCCCGGAGCGAGACGGAACTGCCGCGCGACATTGCGTCCCACCAGGCATTGGGTCATGTCGCTCCGCGATGCGACCCTATTCCCCGCAAATTTCCAGGCGGGCGCAAGCTTCGATGCTTCATCGAGCCACGTGCCGGCCACCACGACGGGCGCACCGGCCGAGTGCGCGACAATATAAAGGTAAGGCGCCGCAACGATATCGCCGGACCGAACGAGGCCAATCTCGTCCAAGACGGTGGCCGCATCCATCACCGCCGGCGCCGCCGTGGGGGCATCGGCCGAAGAGCCAATCGACTGCGACGGCCGAGGCGAGGAAATTACCACGTTCGCGCCGAGCATGCGAAATTCCTGGGCCAGTTTGCGCCCGATATCCAGGTTGAGATTCAGGAGTCCGGAAATTACCGTCGCGCCGCTGATCAGCGCAACCAGAGCCACGGCGAGACGCCCGCGGCTGCCTCGAAGCAAACTCCACAACAGGCGCGCGAACATCACTCGCCCCGCAGAATGGGCGCTGGATTGAAATTGGCCGCGCGGCGCAAGGGAACAAGGCTGCCGGCAATGGCCACAATAGCCGCCAGCCCGAGAATGACGGGCAAGAGCACCAGACGCGGCGGCGCGGGCGAGCCAAACACGCTTGCGCCGAGAACGCGCGCGAGAACCACGCCGAAAACGAATCCGACGGCGCCGCCCGCCATGGCCAGCATCAATTGTTCGGCGAGAAAGATTCCGCCGACGAGCGCGTTGGTGGCACCGATGGCTTTCATGATGCCGATTTCGTCGCGCCGTTGGAGCACCGTGGTGGCCGAGGTTGCTGCCACGGCGAGCCCGGCGGCCACGAGCGCCGCGAGGGTGACGATCCAGAGCAGCGTGCTGATGCGCGAGAGGATGCGGCCTTCGGTATCCGCGACGCGCCGGATGGCGTGCACGTCCGTGCCCGGCAGAACCTGCTCAATCTGATAGCTGATCGAAGAAATGTAGGGAGAGCAGAACCAGCGGTCGTATTCGGTGGGCGTTAGCGTGCTGGGATCGCGCTCGGAAAGCGCATCGGCCGGCTTGGTGAGCGCGCTAACAAAAAGCCGGCGGAACTGACCGGGATGCCCGGAAAGCGATTGCGCGACGGACAGCGGCACAAGAATGGCATCGTCCTCGGCGTCGCCGGTGGAAACGATTCCGGTGACCAGGAGCGGGACCGGCCGCGGCTGAGACGCCACTCCGCTCCGCACGTTTACATAGATTGTTTTTCCGGCGGAGATTCCTCCGGGATAAGCGGCGGCGAGCGTTACGCCCACTACGGCTTCGTTGGCGCCGTCGTGGAACCATTGGCCTTGAATTTTCCAGGCGGGATTCGTGAGGCGGATGCCTGTCTTGAATCGAGTGCCGTCGGGCACAGGAACATCGTGGTCGAACCACGTGCCAACCACCATCACGGAAAGCGGCTGCGAGGGACTGGCGAGGGTTGCGGGACCAGCTTCACTTGTGAATTTTCGATCCGGCTGAGGCTGGGCCAGCACCGCAGGAACATCGAGAAATGGAGTGAATCCGAGAATATTGTGGCGCCAGAAAATCATCTTGAGCTTGCCGAGGTTCGCTTCGCGCAGGTAGGCGCCTTCGTCCACGGGACGGTAATCGACGCCGCCAATTTCAAGAGGCAGCGTGTCCGATTGCGGCGTTACCAGCAGATTCGCGCCAAGGCTGCGAAATTCCCGCGCCATGCGGTCGCCTACTTCGAGGGCTACGGTGAGAGTGGCCGTGGCAACGGCCATGCCGACCACGAGAGCGGCGGCCGTCATAATCTTGCGGCGCGGATTGCGAACGAAAGATTCTCGCACCAGGCGGGCAAACATTTTTTTAGGGGTGGATCGTTGAGGCGGCGCCGGCGAGCGCCGAAAGATCGACGATGACCTCTCCCCCTTGCACGTGTGAAACGACCTTGATCGGATTGCAGCCGCCACTCTCGCCAATCGAAGGAATATAGATGGTCGCGCCACAGTTGCGGCAGACGACGTTCTGGCCCTCCTGGCGGTAGCCGGACCAGCCGCAGATCTGGCAGCCGTCGAGCGCGGCGGCGTAATCGCCATTGGTCTGATGGATCACCAGGAAGCGTATCACCGCGTCGTTCACGCTGGCGGAATAAAAATGCAAACTCGAATCGGTGAGATCGGAAAGCGGGATGCGAACTTGATTATCGCGGGCGACCAGCAGCCGGGCGGGCTGGGGCGCGTTCATGGCGCGGGCATAGACGAATTCGGCCGCGAGCGAGAGCACCACCGCGACGCACAAAATCGCCGCCGCAAAGCTCCAGCGGCGCTGCCGCCGAAATTCCCATTCGCGCATGCGGCGCTCGGCGGGATTGAGAGCCGCGTCCGCCGCGGGACGCCTGGCGCCAAACCATTCGCGCAGCACGACCAGGGCCGCCGCTCCCAGGATCACTACAAAAAAGAAAACCTCGTTGCGCACGATGGGACCGATGGTAGCCATTTCCGTCTTGCTCGACCAAATCCACATGGCCTCGCTCAACTCGTGGACGCCGGTGAGCGCCAGTTGAAACGCGACGACCATCAAAATCACGCTGGTGGCGGAGAAAAAGCGGTGCAGCGGAATGCGCAGCGTACCCTGAAAGAAGAAAAGGCCCACGGCGACGGCGATGCCGATGCCGAGCGCCGTGCCGATCCAGACCTGCACGCCGGCGCTCGAGAGTTCGACGGCGCGCAGGATGAGAACCAGTTCGGCGCCTTCGCGCACGACCATCAGAAAGACGAAAGCGCCGATTCCCCATCCCGCCGCTCGGGTGGACCGCTGGGCGTAGGCCTCGACGCGCTGTTCGATTTCCTGCTTCAGGTGCCGCGCGACGCGGTTCATCCAAACGATCATGGTGACGACGAGCGCCGCAGCCGCCAGCATCAGCAGGCCTTCGAAGCCGTCCTCGCTGACCTGCCAGCGCTGCAACAGCACGGCGGCGGCGATGCTAGCCAGGCTGGCCAGAATGACGCCACCCCAGACGTAACGGGTGAGGGCGCGACGGCCGGTGCGGTTGAGATAAACCAGGACGATGCCGACGACCAGAGCGGCCTCGACGCCTTCGCGCAGCGCGACCAGAAGAGCGGAGAGCATAGTATTCAGTTGACAAAGAGTTGCAACTGACCAGTGAGTGTATCCGGGCAGATCCCCTAAAATCAAGAAAATTCAATGTTGCCAATGGCGCTGAGCGTACCTCAATCCTTGTACAATATGCATCTCAAAGTATCGCGGTTTCTATGTTCACGCGGCGACACTTACATTCGGCTCTATTTCGGACAGCCCTGGCGGTTTTGCTGGCGGCGGCTGCCCTGCTTGTGCCCGAGGGACGTTTACAAGGAAGGGCACAAGAAGGGACACAGGGAGGAATGCCCTCGCCTGCCACGAGCCGTTCCGCCGGAGCGAACCAGAGCGCGCAGACGCCGCCGACTCCACGCCTCAAACCCGACTCCAAGAAGGCAAAGGAAGCCTACAAGCGGGGACTTCGAGCGGAGCAAGCCGGCGATTGGGAAGCGGCTCATGACGCCTACTCGGAAGCCGTGAACTGGGCGCCGGATGATCACGAATATTTGTTGCGGCGGGACATCGCCCGAAGCCATCTGGTGCAGGCCAAGGTGGACCTGGCCGAGCGGGACGCGGTCTCAGGAAATCTCAAGGATGCGCGCCAGAAACTTCTCGAGGCAAGCTACCTGGACCCAAGCAATACGGTGGTGCGAGAGCGGCTGACGGAATTGGCGGCGCTCGAGCCGAGGGACAGCGAAGAAAGTCCGGCGGACGTCGAACTTGCAGGACCTGTCCAGGTGGACTATCAGACCGGGACCAAAAATTTCGATTACCGCGGGACCACACAGGGAGCCTACGACGAAGTGGCAAGCCAATTCGGCGTAGAGGTGGCGTTCGACGTCGATTTGCGTTCGATGCCGGTTCGACTTCAAGTGCAGAACGTGGACTTCCCGACCGCGCTGCGATTGCTCGGCGACATGACCGGAACATTCTGGCGGCCACTGACGAAGCGCCTCTTTTTCGTCGCGGACGACACGCCCCAGAAGAGAAAAGACTATGACGTGTCCGTGGTGCGGACCGTGCTGCTTCCCGCTTCGGAGACGCCCGAGGAAATGACCGAAACGCTGCGGGTGATCCGGGACATCACGGGGATTACGCGGGCGCAGCTCGACACGGAGTCTCGAACGATCACCCTGCGGGCTTCGCCGCAAGCTATCGGCGTGGCCAGCGATTTAATCGAGGACCTGCAAAAACCGACGGGGCAGCTCATCCTGGAAATGGAAGTCCTGGAAGTGGACCGGAATTACGCGCGGCAGCTCGGAATCACGCCTCCGCAGACGAGCCAGATTTTTTCGCTCAACACACAGGAGATTCAGGAAGCGCAGCAATCGGTCGACGGGCTCGTCAGCGTGATTTCGCAGGTATTCGGCCTGCCGTCGTCGCTTTCGGGCTTGAGCGCGAGCCAAATTACTTCGCTGCTGAACTCGGGGCAATTGAACACCAACTCGCTGCTCCCGCCGGTGGTGGCGTTTGGAGGGGGCAAAACCACTTTTCTGGCCACGATGCCGGGCGCGGCGGCCAATTTTTCCGAGATGCTTTCGCTGGTGCAGCACGGGCGGCGCATCCTGCTGCGCGCCGAAGACGGCGAGCCGGCTACTTTTTTTGTGGGAGACCGCATACCGATCGAGCTGTCGATGTTTTCCGCGAGCCTGTCCGGAACGGGCTCCAGCGTTGCGGGGCTCGCCTCGGCGAATTTCCCGACAACGAATTACGACACGGGAGCCGGGCCGACGTACGTGGCCACGGCCAGCCTCCGCGACAACAGCGAGGATGATTTGATCGTCTCGAATTTCACGGACGGTACCGTTTCGGTTTTGCTGGGCAACGGGGACGGAACGTTCGGAACCCAAACCACGTTTCCCGTTGGAGCAGGCCCTTCCTGGATCGCGACCGGAGCGTTCCGGTCCGCGAGCAACAACCAAAATGTCGATCTCGCCGTCGCCAATCAGAACGACAACACGATTTCGATTCTGCTGGGAAATGGCGACGGTACGTTCGGGGCCAAGACCGATCTTCCGACTGGCAGCCAGCCCGTGAGCGTGGTGGCGGCAAACCTGCACGACGCGAGCGGTACGAGTAATCTGGATCTGGCCGTGGCCGATCACGGCGACAGCACGATCATGATTTACCAGGGCAACGGCGACGGCACGTTCCAGACGCCGACGAAGATTCAACTGCCGGCCGGCTACACCCCGTCGGCGATCGCGGCCGCCGATTTTAACGGCGACGGCCACATCGACCTGGCCGTGGCGGACGAAGGCAACAATACCGTGTCCGTATTTCTGGGGAACGGGGATGGCACGTTTCGCACCGGCACGGATTATCCCACGGGAAATTCTCCGGTGTGGGTTTCGACAGGGGATTTCAACGGCGATTCCGTCCTGGACCTCGCGGTGGCCAACAAGGGCGACAACACCGTATCGATTTTATTCGGCCAGGCCGGGGTGGCGAACGGCGGGACGACCAGCACAGGGAACGGTACATTTGCAGCGCAGACAATTTATCCAGCCGGCACCGGACCCACCTCGATTGCGGTGGCCGATTATAATATCGACGGCCTTCCCGATCTGGCGGTGACGGATCAGACGGACAATGCCATCTCCGTCCTGCTGAATCTCGGCGGCGGGACCTTCGGGCCGAACTTTGAATTGCCCACAGGAACGACTCCGGTCGCCCTTGCAACCGCCGACTTCAACGGAGACAGCCGGCCCGACGTGGCAGTGGCAAACAACGGCTCGAACAACGTTTCGGTGATCTTGGATTCGTCGAATTTCTCCCCGCCCTCTTCGAGCCCATTCGTGAACGCCGGGTTCCCGGGCGTCCAGTACGTCGACGTGGGCTTGAAAGTGAAGGCGACACCGCGAATCCATGCGGACGATGAAGTGACGCTGCAGCTCGATTTTGAACTCAGCAGCCTGAGCGGCACGAGCATCAATACGATTCCCGTGATCAGCAGCGATACCGTTTCGCAAACGGTGCGCGTAAAGGAAAATCAGACCGCGATTCTGGCCGGACTTCTCCAGCGACAAGCCACAACCATTTTGAACGGCACGCCGGGCATTGCGAACATTCCGGAAATCGGATTGTTTGAGGGAGACCAGAACGCGCAGAACCAGGACACCGAATTGCTGATCCTGGTGACGCCGCGCCTGGTGCGGTTTGAGCCCCGCACGGACCACACGATCTACGCGGGGCAGGGTTCTCTCGAGGGGCCGGCCGGCCCGGCGGCCACGCCGCCCGTGAGATTCCAGCCCAATCCGGCAGAGCGGCTGCCTCGAACGCTGCCCGGCCAGCCACCGCAGGCTCGGCCGCCCGCCCAACCGAATCCTCAGGAGCCGAACGCCCCCTCATCCTCTCACTTTCAATCGCCCCCGGCGCAATCGCAGCCGTAAAAGCGGTCCACGCGCAGAAGATATTGGCGAGCGCAATACCGCAACCTCTACCTCTTCGAGGATTACGCCAGCTCCCGGCCAGATGTGCGGGGAGCAGAAATCGTCAAGGGACGGCTTCGAGAACGAGCACGGGCTGATAGGTGCGGGGAACCACGGGCTCGGCGATGGCGATGAGCTGGCCTTGCGGATTGAATACACGCAACCGCGACGGCTTCCAATCCCCGGAATCAAGTTGAGCGGGAGCGCCCTGCGCGGCCGTCACCCGGCCCGGCTGAATTTGTGCGAGCGGCACGGTGAATTTCGCGCCATGCCGGATCCGCTTTTCGACAATGGGAAGCACGGTGGCGTGAGGCAGGTCCAGCAGAAGATTTTCGAGAGAAATCACGCGGCTCGCAATTTTTCCCGCCTTGGCGTCCTGCTCGAGCTCGGCGAGCGTGACGGCATGATCCAAGGTGAATTCGCCGACGGCCGTGCGCACGATCTCGGCCAAGTGCGCGCCAGCACCGTGCAGCTTTCCCAAATCGTTCGCGAGCGAACGAATGTAGGTCCCCGAGCCGCATTCGGCCACGAACCGCGCCACAGAGCCTTCGACGCCGGTGAGCCGAAATTCATACACGTCCACATCCACCGGTTGGAGCTGGACCGGCTTATGCTTCCGCGCCAGTTCGTGCGCCGGGCGGCCGTAAATCTTCTTCGCGGAGAAGGCCGGAGGGATCTGCTGGATTCTGCCGACAAATTGCGCGGCGAGCGCTTCCAACTGCGCAGGGTCAAGCGCAGGAGAACTATCGGGGCCGAGCGCTTCTCCATCCGCATCGTAGGTATCTGTAGCGAACCCAAAGCGGACGGCGCAGGTGTAACGCTTCCGGCGGCCCGCATAAAAACGCGCCAGGCGCGTGGCGCGGCCGAGCGCCAGGACCAGGACGCCGGTGGCCAGCGGGTCCAGAGTGCCGAAATGTCCGATTTGGCGAAAACCGACAAGCCGTCGCACGGCTTCGACGGCGTCGTGCGAAGTTCGTCCGGGCGGTTTGTTGACTACCAATATCCCGTCGATGGGAGGAGGCTGTGGAATTCTGGGCATGAGTTTCTTTTTCGGGTTGCAGGCTTGGCTGCGGTGCGGCATCCGCGGTAGCGCCGCGAGCCAGCGCGGAAGAGACGCCGCTAGGGTTTCTCCGGCTGATTCAGATTGCGCAGAAGATCGTCAATGTGCCGGCCATATTCTTCCGACTGGTCGACCGTAAAAATCACCTCGGGCGCGCGGCGCAGGCGCAAGCGGTCGATCAGTTCGCGGCGCACGTATCCGGAGGCGGCCCTCAATCCCGCGAGCGCCGATGCGCGCTCTTCTTCGTCTCCTTCCAGCCGCACGAAAACGCGCACGGTACGCAGATTGGGCGACAGGCGGACTTCGGTGACGATGACGGGCAGGGCCAAGCGCGGATCCTTCAGTTCCCCCGCCACCATCAGACTGACTTCGTTGCGAATTTCCTCCGCGACTCGCTCCGTGCGATGGCCGGAGTGATGCCCCTCGAACGTCATTCGCCATCCTCAAAATATTCGATTTCCCACGAAACGAGGTCTCTTCCCAGAAGGCGCTCGGATTCCGCGGCGATCGTGGCGAGCGATTCTTCGAGATGCCGGCCGTCGCCGGAAATGCTGACCACGCCGACCCGAGCCCGCTGCCAAAGGTCCTGATAGTCGAGCTCGGCCACGGCCACATTGAAGTGCGCACGCAGCCGGTCTTTGAGGCTGCGCACGACCTGCCGCTTGTCCTTGAGGGACCGCGCATCGGAGATGTGAATTTCCAGGGTGAGGAGGCCGATCGGCATTTCCGCCTCATCGAGCGCAAGGGAAACGATACGCTATCGCGCTAACTTCGCCTTGCTTCCACGGCGTCGGGCGCGCGTCCCCGATCCCCCGGAGCCGGCACTTCGAGGGGCTGCGACTTTTCCATCTTAAAGCATTCGAGAATATCGCCCGACTTGACATCGTTGAAATTGGAAATGCCGACGCCGCATTCGAATCCCGCGCGGACTTCGTTGGCATCGTCCTTGAAGCGTCGCAGCGAAACGATCCGGCCGGTATAGATCACGGCATTGTCGCGCAGGACGCGGACCTCCGCGTCGCGCTTGAGGATGCCGTCCTGCACCGAGCATCCGGCGATCATGCCCACGCCCTTCACACGGAAGGTGTCGCGGACTTCGGCGCGTCCGAGGTAGGTCTCCTTGATGACCGGCGCCAGCAATCCGGCCACGGCCTTCCTCAGCTCGTCCAGCAGTTCATAGATGATGGTGTGAAGGCGGATGTCCACATTTTCGCGCTGAGCGAGGTCGGCGGCCTTGCGCTCCGGCCGCACATTGAACGCCACGATGATGGCGTTGGAAGCCGAGGCGAGCAGAACGTCCGTTTCGGTGACCGCTCCCACGCTGGCCTGAATGACCTTGAGCTTCACCTGATCGTTCGAAACCTTGGGCAGCATTTCGTTGAGCACTTCGACCGAGCCCTGCACGTCCGCCTTGATGACAACCGGGAGTTCCTTCACTTCGCCGGCCCGGAGCTGCTCGTGCAACTGATCGAGAGTCAAGCGGCCCGACGCGGTCTTGGCGAGAGAAGCTTCGCGCTGCTTGCCCTGACGGTATTCGACAATGTGGCGGGCCTTGGCTTCATCGGCCACCTGGAACTGATCGCCGGCTTCGGGAATGCCTTGCAGGCCGAGAACCTCCACCGGAGTGGAAGGAGCAGCCTGCTTGATCGGCTGGCCGCGATCGTCGAACATGGCGCGAACTTTGCCGTATACGGCGCCGACGACGAAGACATCGCCGACATGCAGGGTGCCGTTCTGCACCAGCACGGTGGCCACCGGTCCGCGCCCCTTGTCCACGCGCGATTCGAGCACCGTGCCGCTGGCGGGAGCATCGGGATCCGCCTTAAGCTCTCGCAGATCGCCCACCAGCAGAATCATTTCCAGCAGGCGGGGCAGATTCTTTTTCGTCTTGGCCGATACCTCGACCATCACGGTGTCGCCGCCCCACTCCTCGGGCATGAGCGTGCGGTCGGCGAGCTGGCGCTTGACGCGCTCGGGCTGCGCGTCGGGTTTATCGACCTTGTTGATGGCCACGACGATGGGAACGTGCGCGGCGCGCGCATGCGAGATCGCTTCCTCGGTTTGCGGCATCACGCCGTCGTCGGCGCTGACGACGAGCACGACGATGTCGGTGACTTTAGCGCCGCGGGCGCGCATGCGCGTGAAAGCCTCATGGCCAGGCGTGTCGATGAAAACGACTCGTCGATCGCCGACATGCACCTCATAGGCGCCAATGTGCTGGGTGATGCCGCCGGCTTCTCCGGCAGCGACCTCGGTTTCGCGAACCGCGTCCAGAAGGCTTGTCTTGCCGTGGTCGACGTGACCCATCACGGTGACCACCGGCGCGCGTGGATGCAGGCTGCCGGTGCGCTCTTCCTTGATTTTTTCTTCGTGGACGAGCTGCTCTTCGAAAGTGACCACCTGCACGATTCCATTAAAGGCCTCGGCCAGACTGGTGGCGGTGGGCACGTCGAGAGCTTGGTTGATGCTCGCAAAAATGCCGCGGTCGAGCAATGTCTTGAGCAGATCTTTGGCGCGAATATCGAGCTTTTCGGCCAGTTCGCGGACGGTGATGCCTTCGGTGACGGTGATTTGCCGCGGCTCGCGCTGCACCGGCGCGACCGGCTCCACGTGAGCCGCTCGCCCGCCAGATCCCATCCCCGCGCGCGTTCGCACCGGATGAAGTTTTCGCTCGCCTTCGGCAAAGCGTTTTTCGATCATCGGCCGGCCGCGGGCGGCGGGCGGCTTGCGCGCGTACAGTGGCTTTCCAGGCTCCGCTTTCGGGACCGCTCCCGCACCCGTAGCTCCAGGCCTCTGGCTCCCGATGGGTTGCTGTTGCCCCGGGCGTCCCGCGCCTGGGCGTTGGGGGTACCTGGATGGCGGAGCACCGGGCCGCGGCGGACCTCCCGGCCGGGTCTGACCGGGAGCAGCAGCGGGGCGCATCCCTTGAGGAGCGCCTGGGCGATTTTGGCCGGGGCCCGGCTGGCCCGGCCGCACAGGATATCGTTGGCCGAATGCGGGTGGAGCAGAGGGCCGCGACACTGGGTGCCCGGAAGAAGGGGCTGTCGCCGCAGGTCGTTGTGAGACAGGAGCAGACGGTCGAGGTTGCCACGGCGCGACGCCCGGAGCACCGGGGCGCGGAGGCGGAGCGGTTCTCGGCGGCGCAGAAGCAGTGCCTGGCTTGGCAGCAGCCGGGGACGCTGGCGGCACAGCCGCAGGAGCAACGCCCGGTTTTGCAGCTGCCGTATGAGGATGCGCGGCCGCAGCTGGCGCTGTTGCTCCAGGAGTCACTTCATGCGATGGCGGGTGCGACGGCGCAACTGGAGGCCGAATCGATACAGCAGGAGCAGGAGCAGGAGGAGCCGCCGCGGGAGCAGCGCCCGGAACAGTGCCTGGTCGTGTTGCCCCTGCGGTAGGAACTGCCGGATGCGGCGCGGGGGCCGTTGGCACGGGAGAGGCCACAACAGGGGCGGGTCGCGCGGGCTTGACCTTCGGCGCGGACTTGGCCGCTTCGGCGGCCGCTTCTGCGGCAGCGAGTCCCAGGAAGTGCTTCCGCACAAGTTCTGCGTGGTCGACATCAAGGGAACTGGAGTGCGTCTTTTTTTCCGTGACGCCTATTTCCGGAAGATACTCGATCAGGACTTTGGCCTTGATCTCAAGCTCACGGGCCAGCTCATTGATGCGAATTTGATTGGCATCTGACATCAGCTTCTATCTCTTAGCCCCCATTCATCATCCCGGCTTGCCGAGACGGTGCTACTCAGAATTACCCTGCGGCTTTTCGGCACTTGGCTCGTCATCTTCAGGCAACGGAGCCGACTCTTGATTTTCCGGCGCTCCCGCGATATCGGTTTCCGCGCCCACTTCTTCTTCCTCGCCAGCCGAAGAGTCAGACGATTCAGGCGCCTCCGCCGATTCTTCGCCAGCTTCCGGATCTTCTGCCGGCGCTTCAGGGCCGGTGGCCGCTGCCTCGGCCTGATCTTCTACATGTTCTTCCATTTGCCCGTCTATTTGTTCTTCGATTTGTTCCCCTGCCTGCCCTTCGGCGGGCTCCGTCAGAAGTTCCGGCCCACCTTCGGCTGCGGTTCCTTCGACAGCAGGTCCCTGTTCGAGCGCCAGGAAATAGGCAGCGACGGACTGATGAATCTTCTCGACCATTTTCTCGCCGATGCCGGGAATTTCGACGAGCTGTTCGGGAGTCATATCCGCCAGCTTCTCGACCGAGGTAATGCCGGCCGCTTCGAGCTTCTCGATGGTCTTGGGGCCCACGCCTTTGAGCTCCAAAAGCGGCGTGCCCGGCGCAGTGAGCGCGGCCATTTGCGCTTCGATTTCGCGGCGTTTCTCTTCCTCGCTCTTGATATCGATGTTCCAGCCGATCAGCTTGCTCGCGAGGCGCACGTTCTGCCCCTTCTTGCCGATGGCGAGGGAAAGCTGCGTATCCTCGACGATCACCTCGAGGCGCTTTTCCTCGGGATCCACGATTTGCACTCGCGTGACCTTCGCGGGGCTGAGGGCCTTTTGCGCGAACGCCACCGTCTCTTCACTGTACGGGATAATGTCGATCTTCTCGCCGCGCAGCTCGCGGATGATGGACTGGACGCGCATCCCCTTCATACCCACGCAGGCGCCCACAGGATCGACATCCTTGTCGCGGCTTTCGACCGCGATTTTGGTACGCTCGCCCGCTTCGCGCGCCACGGCGCGAATCTGCACGGTGCCGTCGTAAATCTCGGGCACTTCCATTTCGAAAAGCCGCTGCACCAGGGCGGGATCGGCCCGCGAGACGATGACCTGAGGCCCCTTGGCGGCGCGTTCGACGGCGCGGATGGTGACGCGCAGTCTATCGCCCACGTTGTACGCCTCAAGGCGGGATTGCTCCCGCTTGGGCAGGCGCGCCTCTGTGCGGCCCAGGTCCACAATCAAGTCGGGGCCCTCGGTGCGCTTCGCGATGCTGTTCACAAGCTCGCCGACGCGCGTATGAAATTCGTTGTAGATGGTGTCGCGCTCGGCCTCGCGCACCTTCTGCAGGATCACCTGCTTGGCCGTCTGCGCCGCAATTCTGCCCAGTACGTCGGTGGGTTTGCCATGGGTGATTTCGGCGCCGACTTCGGCGTCCGGCACCTGCTTGCGCGCCTCCGCCAGCGAAATTTCCCTCAGGGGATCGGAAACTTCGTCGACCACGACGTGCACCGAATACACGTCGATCTGACCCGTATCCGGATTAAACTTCGAGCGGAGCTCCTCCTCGGTGCGGTAGTATTTCCGCGCCGCCACCACCATCGCGTCCTCAATGGCCGCGACGATGATCTCCGGTTCGATGTGCTTCTCCCGGCTGATCTGCTCGATTGTCTGGAACAGCAGACTCGCCATCCGTCTCTCCCTCAGACTCGCGCTGCTACAGCTCGACTACCAGGTTCGCTTTGCGAATCCCGGCGTACGGCACTGCGATTTCCCGATCTCGCACCATCAACTTCACGACGCCATCGGCATAACCCGCCAGCCGGGCATCGAAATGCTTTTGGTTCTCGACCGGCTCATTCAGCCAAATCTGCGCGCGCCGGCCGATGAAGCGATCGTAATCCTCGGGCCGAATCAACTTTCGGTCCAGGCCCGGCGAGCTGACTTCCAAAATGTAAGCGGCGCCGGGCACCAGATCCTCCACGTCGAGGATCACGCTTAATTGCTCGCTGACCCGCTGGCAATCGTTGTGGCTGACACCCAAGCCCTCCGGATTTGCGGGTCCGGGGAGCCGGTCGAGATAGATCCGCAGGAGGCGATCCTTGCCGACCTTCCACTCGACGTCAAATACCTCAAGGCCCTCCGAACGAGCCACCCGTTCGGCCGCCTCGCGAATCCTTGCCAAGTCCATGCTATTCGATCGGTGGCGCCTATCGCTGCCGGGAAAATGCTGCCCGGAGGACACTTTAGCCAAACAAAAAAGTGGGCTCGCGCCCACTTGGACATACGTCCATCTTGAAGCAACCCATTATAGTTTTGTTAATCGCGAAACGCAACATGGAACCAGCTGGCGCAGTCGGTGTAGAAGCGATGGAAATCGAGAAATACTGACATCTCAATGTCTTAGCGAAAGCATTTGGGGAGAGTAGGGCTACGCGGCGAAAGAACGGCGCCTGGAACCTCGGACATCCTCTCAGCCGCGCTCTCAGCCACGGTGAATAATGGCCTGCTTCCACGCCACAACCGATCGAGCAGGGCTTGCGGCTCTGGACTATTGCCGAGTTGCAATCTCCTCTTGCAAATTTCCGTGAAATCCTCTTCTGACGGCCGTACGCGGGCTGCGCATGGGCCCAAAGCCTACACGAAACATCGAGCAGACTGATTTGGCAAGTGCCGAAGCTGATTTCCTAAAGTGAAGGCTCGGTGTAGAATTTAATCTGGCGCTTGCCCAAGAAGCGCTATCCTTGCTAATTTTCAAACCGATGGCGATATCGTCTAAAGGTTAGGACGGAGCCCTCTCAAGGCTCAAATCCGGGTTCGAGTCCCGGTATCGCTACCAAACCCTTCTTACTTACAACGCTTACAACTGAAGAAGTGCCCGAATTCTGAAGTGTTCCGTTGGATGGGTGGGAGCTTGGCGAAAATGGGGGCGCTTGAACAGCAGATGGGGAATCGCACGGGTATCCGTGTGAGGAAGCGTTCGTTCCGCGCGGGAAAGCGATTAGTTGCGTGGCGCATGGAATACCCGTGGCGGTGCGCACAAGCGGCTTGACCGAAACAATTTTCAGACCTAATCTTTAGAGTATGAGCGCAATTACTCTGAAGGTTAATGGCACAACGCATACACTGGACCTCGATCCCTCCACGCCGCTGCTCTACGCGCTGAGCGACGATCTCGCGCTGCGCGGACCGAAATTCGGGTGCGGCCTGGGACAGTGCGGGGCCTGCACAGTGATCCTGGAAGGAAGAGCGATCCGTTCCTGCATTACTCCGGTGGAAGCGGTGTCGGGCTCTGAAATCACCACGCTTGAAGGGCTGGGCGCCATTGAGAAGCCACATCCCATTCAGCAAGCGTTCATCGATGAGCAGGCCGCCCAGTGCGGCTTCTGCGTGAACGCCGTCATCATGACCGCGAAGGCGTTCCTGGATAAAAATCCGAAAGCTACCGACGAACAGATACATCGGGCCATGTCCGGCGTGTTGTGCCGTTGTTTTACGCATACACGGATGCTGCGCGCGATCAAGCGGTACGCGCAGGAGGCGGCACGATGAGCAATAGAACATCGAATGCCGCGAACGGAATGGCGCTGACGCCTGATGCGCGCGCGGCCCTGAAACGCGCCGGATTCTCCCGGCGGGATTTTCTGAAACAATCGGGAGCGCTGATTGTCGGCTTCAGTGTGCTGGGACTCGGAGTGGGGCTGGACACAGCGGAGGCCCAGGTGTTTCAGGGCGTAACCGCGGGAACTCCGCCGCTGAATCAGGTGGATTCCTGGATTGCCATCTCCGCGGACGGCGGCGTGACGGCATACACGGGCAAGGAAGAACTGGGCCAGGGAATCGTAACGGCGCAAACCCAGCTCGTGGCCGAAGAACTTTGCGTGCCGTTTGATCGGGTGAAGCTGATCTATTGCGATACGGCTTATACCCCGGATGAAGGCTACACATCGGGAAGCCAGTCGCACCCCATGAATTTCAATCATGCCAACCTGGCGCAAGCCGCCGCGACAGCCCGAGAAACTCTTGTGAAGCTTGGTTCCGACCATCTCGGCGCGCCAGCCGAACAGCTCATGGCGGCAGATGGCGCGATTAGCCTGAAGAACGATCCGTCGAAGAAAGTGAGTTACGGCGAATTGCTCGGGGGCAAGAAGTTCAGCCTTATCGTCGACAAGAATGCCAAGCGCAAACCCGCCAGCGAGTGGACTGTGTTGGGTACCCCTGTACACCGCCCGGACATTCCCGCTTTGGTTACCGGACAGTTTGAGTTTGTCCACAACGTGCGCGTGCCTGGAATGCTGCACGGACAAGTGGTCCGGCCGCCGGTTGTGGGCGCCACCGTTATTAGTGTCGACGAAAGTTCCGTGAAGAATCTGCCCGGCGTGGTGAAGGTGGTGGTGAAGAAGAATTTCGTGGGCGTGGTGACGCAAAGGCCGTGGCAGGCGATCCAGGCTGCCGCGCAATTAAAGGTCAAATGGACTCCCGGTTCCGGCCTGCCGAACCAGGGAGATTTCTACGAGCATGTGCGGAAGCAGAAGCCCACGCGCGACACGCTTCTGGTGGACTCGAAAGACGTGGAGCAGCAGCTATCCGCGGCTGCCACGGTGGTGAAGGCCACCTATCATTATCCTTACCAGATGCACGGATCGATGGGCAGCTCCTGCGCGGTGGCTGATATCCAGGGCGAAAAGGGCACCATCTGGTCCGCCACTCAGGGCGTATGGTACACACGCGGCACCACGGCCATGGTCCTCGGGCTGAAACCGGAGAATCTGCGAGTGATTTTCACGCGAGGTTCAGGCTGCTATGGGCTCAATGGCGCAGACACGATTACCTACGATGCTGCGCTGCTGTCGCAGGCCGTTGGCAAGCCGGTTCGTGTGCAGTTCACGCGAAAAGACGAGATGGCGTGGGGGGAAAGTTACGGAAACGCCTTCGTCATGGACGAGCGAGGCGGCCTGGATGCCCAGGGCAATATCTCCGCGTGGGATTACGAATGCTGGGTTCCGGCGCTGGGCACCCGGCCAGGGAGGAACACTCCCGGAAATGTGATTACGGGCTTTCTCGTGGGGTTCGAGCCCGAGGAGTTCAACCCGAGAACGCCCGCGCCCGATCCGACCCGCTACAGCAACAACACCAACGGCATGCCCTCCTATATTGCCGGTTGTATCGGCGAAACATGCGGTGGAAATGGCAAAGTGAAGAGCGAGCGGTCGCTGACCCATAATGTAGTATCACCGTTCTGGACAGGACCGTTGCGCTCGCCCCAGCGGGTACAAAACACTTTCGCGCATGAATCTTTCATGGACGAATTGGCCGCGAAGGCGAAAGCCGATCCGGTGGAATACCGGCTGCGTCACCTGAGCGATCCGCGTCTGATCGCGGTAGTGCAGAGCACGGCGAAAGCGGCAAACTGGGACACGCGCCCGTCGCCGAAACCTCGAGCCCGCAAGACCGGCATCGCCACGGGCCGCGGGATTTCCTGCGTGAACTATGAAGGCAACAACGGATACTCCGCCATGATGGCCGAAGTGGAAGTGAACCAGGAGACGGGAAAGGTCGCCGTGAAACGCATCATCGTCAGCGTGGATTGCGGCCCGATCTCGAACCCCGACGGGCTCAAGAATCAGACCGAGGGCGGCGCGCTCCAGGGCATGAGCCGCGCGCTTGGAGAAGAAGTCACCTGGGACGCCCAACAAATCACTTCGATTGATTGGACCAGCTACCATACACTGCCGCTAGGTTTCGACGTTCCCAAGGTAGAAGTCGAGCTGATCAACCGGCCGGACGAAAGGGCAACCGGCTCGGGCGAACTGGCAATCACGCTGGTTGCGTCCGCCATCGGAAATGCCATTTTCGACGCTACAGGCGCCCGCGTCCGCGAAGTCCCCTTCACGCCGGAACGAGTGAAGGCGGCGCTGTCACAGGTTTAGTTAGCGATCCGCGTTCCTAAGCTTTCTCTTACCGCACGATCTGCCTTACCGAAACAGACGCCGCAACGCGCGGCTGGCCGTGTGCGCTTCTGCGATAGAATAGGTGCATCTTTCGTGGGAGAGTGGAATTGATCGATCGCTTCGTTTTTCATAACGACCGGCTGTTGCCCATCGAGCAAGTGCGCCTTTCGCCCGGCCAGTCGGGTTTATTGAGCGGCTGGGGCCTGTTTACGACGATGCGGATTGTGGAAGGCATTCCCTTTGTCTTCGAGCGCCACTGGCAGCGGCTGGCACGGGATGCCGAAAGGACGCATTGCCCCTTTCCCTTCGCTGAAGAAACTGTCCGTGCGCAGGTGGGACAGGTGCTCGCAGCCAATCACGTGCGGGAAGGGTGCGGGCGCATCTACGCGATCTACAATCAAGCCGGTTTTTGGCGCAGCGAGGAAAATTTTCCAGAGGCGGACCTGCTGATTTGCTCGGCGGGCTTGCCATCGTTCCGGGAAGTCGTGCGGCTCGGGCTTCGCGAGCACGGGCGCCACGCCGCTTCGCCCTTGGCGGGCGTAAAGGTGACTTCCTGGCTCAATAATGTCTGGAGCTTGTATGAGGCGCAGCAGCAGGGTTTCGATGAAGTGGTGCTGCTGAACGAACGCGGCGAGGTGGCCGAATGCACGACCGCGAACATTTTCTGCGCGCGGGGCGGCCGCGTTCTCACGCCGCCGCTTTCGACGGGATGTCTCGCAGGGATCACTCGCAGCGTGCTACTCGAGATCGGCGCACGCGCGGGCATGCCAGTGGAGGAACACCTGCTATTTCCCGAAGATCTCTACGCGTCCGAGGAGGTTTTCATCTCTTCGACGAATCGCAGCATATTGCCGGTCATCGAAATCAACGGCCGCAAGATCGCGGCCGCGCCAGGACCCGCCACGCGAAAGCTTGAAAAAACGCTTGCCGCTTATGTACGCGAATACATCGATACGCACGCAATCGCGGCCGGGAAAGGCTGAAAAGCGGCAATCAGCGCGCAGAGCGACCGCGTCAGCGAATGAGCAATCCCGCAGCGCTAATCGCGAGCCCAGCAAATCCAAGCACAACTCCCAGCCGCCAGAAGAATCGCTTCCTGGTAAGAAGGGTAATCGAACAAATCACCAGGGCGGCCTCAATGATCACTTCTCCCAAATCAAAACGGTCCGCCCGGCGCTGCTGGATGAAAACTTCTTGTTCGGCTTTTCTGGCTTCGGCCTCGATGTCGCTTTGTTGCTTGGCGTAGAGCGCCACTTCGCTTTTATATTTGTCCCTTATTTGTTGAGCTTGGGCGGGATTTTGCACCGTGAACAGGGGAATTTCGTCGAGGAGAACTTCGTAGCTGCGGCGCCGAATGTCCTTTGCCTGATAGAAGGCCCACTGGTCGGTGGCCTTTGTCTGCAACAAG
This sequence comes from Candidatus Acidiferrales bacterium, assembly GCA_035534055.1. Classification (GTDB taxonomy): domain Bacteria; phylum Acidobacteriota; class Terriglobia; order Acidiferrales; family UBA7541; genus Palsa-295. The sequence continues at coordinate 31,069 of DATLST010000307.1, forward strand.
AGCTCTTCGGTATCCGCGCGGTGGCCCAGCAGCGAAACCGCTGCAACCAAAACCGCGAGAATGGCCATGGTCACCGTAACGGGCGCGAGGCTTGGTTCATGCGCGGCGTGCTCTGCGTGCTCCTGGAGTTCCTGCATTTTCTCCGGCATATGCAATCCTCGCCGCAGCGATGACAGCTCCGGGCAGTAAGAGAATAGCAGACCGCTCCGCCGGCCACTATCGTTCAGCTCCCGGCCTACCGGCTACCATCGCGAGGCTTGGTCCAGTACAATTATTTTATTAACGGCGTGTTGGGTATCGAGGAGGAACATTCTGATGAGTGAACTGGCAAGTAAGACCTGCGTACCGTGCCGGGGAGGAGTGCCGCCGCTGGCCGGCAAAAAACTGGAAGACCTTGCGCAGCAGGTGCCACAGTGGAAGGTTGTGGATGGCCACCACATTATCCGCACGTTCCCTTTCCAGGATTTTCGACAGGCGCTCATTTTTGTGAACAAAGTGGGAGAACTCGCGGAGCAGCAGGGGCATCATCCGGACATTCTCCTCTCCTGGGGAAAGGCCGAAATTACAACCTGGACGCACAAAGTGAACGGCTTGACCGAAAGCGATTTCATTCTCGCGGCGAAGATCGACAAGTTGTGAGCAATCCAAGCTCCGATTCGTCGCGCTCCATAGCAGTACACAGGCGATTTTCATGGGAAAACTCGTTCAGAAGACGCGCATCGATCTCGCGTCCACCGCATCTGTTTAATATGAGACAGGGATCTGAAAACCGATCTTGCCGTTTTGCAATGTTGAGCAATCTGTTTTGAGCCGGATACACGATCTGCCTACGCTGGCGCGCGCGAGGATCCATGGCGGCCATCGCTGAACAAATCAAGCCGTTACCCGCGGTGAATCCGTGGCTCATCGCCGTGACGGTGATGCTGGCGACGTTCATGGAGGTGCTCGACACAAGCGTCGCCAACGTCTCGTTGCCGCACATTGCGGGCAGCCTCTCGGCCGGCGTGGACGAAAGCACCTGGGTTCTGACCTCTTATCTCGTTTCCAATGCGATCGTGTTGCCGCTGACGGGATGGTTCTCCTCGCTGTTTGGACGCAAGCGGTTCTACATGGCTTGCGTGATAATCTTTACGCTCAGCTCTCTACTGTGCGGATTCGCGCCGTCTCTACCGCTGCTGGTGATATTCCGCGTGATCCAAGGCGCCGGCGGTGGAGGGCTTCAGCCGATTTCGCAAGCCATTCTGGTGGACAGCTTCCCGCGCGACAAGCAAGGGATGGCCATGGCCGTCTACGGCATGGGCGTGGTGGTGGCGCCCACGATCGGGCCCACGCTGGGCGGCTGGATCACCGACAATTTTTCGTGGCGATGGATTTTTTTCCTCAACGTGCCGGTGGGAATTCTTTCGCTGCTGATGACGTCCGTGCTGATCATCGATCCGCCGCACATCATCCGCAAAACTTTCAAGGACGGGCTGAAGATCGATTTCCTGGGCCTGGGGCTTCTGGCCGTGGGCCTGGGATTCCTGCAGATCGTGTTCGATAAAGGAGAACGGGACGATTGGTTCGGCTCCCGGTTCATCACCTGGGCCACGGTGATCGCCGTGGTTTGCCTGGTGGCCTTGGTTATCTGGGAACTAAAAATCGATCACCCCGTGATCGAGTTGCGGCTTCTGAAGGAGCGGAATTTCGTTATTTCAACATTCATGATGTTCATACTCGGGCTCGTACTGTACGGCACCACCGTATTGCTTCCCATCCTGCTGCAAACGCTCATGGGCTACACGGCCATGCAGAGCGGGTTGGTGCTTTTACCGGGAGGATTAGTGCTTCTTCTCGTACTGCCGCTGGTCGGCTGGCTGCTGAGCCGCTTCGAACCGAGATGGCTGGTGGTGTTTGGGTTCGTGATCATAGCCATAGGTTTGTTCCAGCTCGCGCACATGAACCTGGACGTCAGCGAAAGAACGCCGGTATACGACTGGATCGTGTCACGGGCGGGAACGGCGTTCTTGTTCGTGCCTATCAACGTCATGGCGTTTTATTTTGTCGCGAAGGAAAATACCAACAATGCGACGGGATTAATCAATCTGGCGCGCAACGTGGGCGGCAGCCTGGGTATTTCGTTCGTGACGACGATGCTCGATCGCCGCGCCCAGTTCCATCAGGCCCGCCTGGTCAGCAACCTGCAATCGAAGAATCTACAATACCAGGGGGCTCTCAATCATCTGATCCACGTGTTCATGTCGCGCGGAGCGGATGCGGCCCACGCGGCGGTGCAGGCCCAAGGCGTCATTTATGCGCAGCTTCAGAGACAAGCCATGATGCTTTCGTTCACTGACAATTTCTGGATCATGGCCATGCTGTCGCTGGTGGTGATCCCGCTGATGTTTATCATGAAAAAGATCAAACCGCGGAAAACCAGCATGGCAGCGCATTAGCGCCTAGCCCGGCAGACGCGGGATCTTCCGGAGTTCTCACGCCGCAGCCAATCTAGCTTCGCCGGCCTTCGAGAATCTTGAAGAAGGAGCCGGTGCGCAACTCCGGGAGGGCAAGACTCGTCAGACTCTGCGCCTCGCCGGCCGTGATCGCTCCGCAATTGATGGCCCGAAGGAAATAGTTCAGCAAGCCCTGCGCCATCGCCGCATCGTCGAATACCTGGCCGACGCGAGTGGCCTGGGCGGCCTTTTCGATGAAGTTGCGCATGCGGCCGGAAGCCGAATCGAGGTTCTCCAGAAAAAAGGAATAGACGGCCGCGTAGCGGGCCGGCAGCTGCGCCGGGTGAAGATCCCAGCCCTGGTAGTAGCCATTCGAGAGCGACCGGCGGACGTTGTCGAAGTGCACTTTCCAGGCTTGATGAACGACCGCGCGATTTTCCTCCGTTTGGCGCGCGGTGATCGGCGCGCCATCTTTCGCCGCGCGATGAGGCGGAATCGGCATGATGTTCGTCGGGCCGTCGGAGAGGTGGACGCCCGTTCGCGCCAGCGCCACCTGCATCACTTCGCGCGCAAAATCCGCCGCGAAGTGCGTGCTGAGCTGATGGGAGGCGGCAATGTTGCGCGACGCAGTGTAATCGAACGGGCCGAAGTGCACGCCGATACAGCGGCCGCGCGACGCGTTCACCAGCGGCAACAGATTTACCTCACCTCGTTCGTTGAAGATCGCCTGCGTGGTCTCGATCATCAGCTCGATACGCAGAGAGCCGGCTTCGAAGTCGAGCATTGGCTCGAGGCACGAGCAAAGATCCGCCAGGACCGCGACCTCGTCCGGCAGGGTCACCTTGGGAAGCGTGATCCGGAAATGTTTCGGTATCCCTCCGCGCGTTTTCGCCGCCAGCTCCGTGAGGAAAATATCCAGCGTGCGAATGCTGCGCTCGCGGAGTTCCTCGCTCAACGGCTTCAGGCGGATGCCGATGAAGGGCGGCAGCTCGCCCGTGTTCATCCCCTCCGCCAGCTCGCTCGCGGCGGCTGCGGCGTGACTATCCTCTTCCCCGTCGGGACGATTGCCATAGCCGTCTTCGAAGTCGATGCGAAAATCTTCAATGGGTTCGCGCTGAAGCTTTTCCCGCACGCGACGGTGCACGGTGTGCGCGAACCATGCCGGATAATTTTCGCGGCGGGCCGCGTCCGGATCCGCTTCAATGGATTTCGCGATGGCGCCAGCCTCTTCCGGCGAGCCTGGCAGGCGCTCCGCGCCGGACAACCGAAGGGCTTTGGCGAATACAACGAAATCCGGCGCGAATTCATCCAGGGAGCGAAGGGCCAGGGCGCCCAACTTTTTCGTCGTGCCCGAGCGAAACAGATGCGCGCCGCCATAGACGACGTGCACCGGCTGCCGGTCGCCCGCATCGCCTGGGTAGCGCCTCTGGAATGAGCTGTGGGCTTGTTCGAGCCTTGCGGCAATTTCCTGAAGAGACTCATGTGGTAGCGTTGTCTTCATCTTGTTCCTCACGCGGTCAATCCGGATCTCCCGCGGGTGAAGCCGGGAACAGCGATACCGGGTTGTCCGAAAATACGGGACAGGATACATTTATTCACTCATGGAACGAAAGATCTGTGACAGTACCCTTGGGACGGGCGTTCCATTGCGCTGCGTACGGGAGGCCGCATAGTTTGGCTCGTTTGCCAGGCGAGCGATCATTGGCCGGATGCCCGAGAAAATCCTGATCGTTGACGACGAAGCTTCCGCCCGGACTGGGCTTGCCGTACTGCTGCGCCGGGAGGCTTACGATGTGCTGGAGGTGAGCGACGGGCGATCCGCGCTCGCGGCATGCGCCAGTTTTCTCCCGGACCTCATTTTGCTCGACATTATGATGCCCGAAATGAATGGCTTCGAAGTCTGCCGCCACATCAAGGCGACTCCGGAGACTCGACTCACCCCGGTGGTTCTCATCACGGGGCTTTCCGCTACCGCGGACCGCATCAAGGGAATCAATGCGGGCGCCGATGATTTTCTCAGCAAGCCGATCGACTTTAACGAACTGCTGGCCCGAACACGCTCGCTGCTGCGCCTGAAGCAGTTCACCGACGAGCTTGAAAATGCCGAGAGCGTGCTGTTCAGCCTGGCGCACAGCATCGAGGCCCGCGACCCCTACACGCGCGGCCACTGCGACCGGCTCGCGGAAATGTCGGCTCGGCTGGGAGAGAACCTGGGGCTCCCGGAAGAGTACATCAAGGCACTCCGCCGCGCCGGGATCGTGCACGATATCGGGAAGGTTGTTGTCCCGGATGCCATTCTGCTGAAACCAGGGCCGCTTTCGAAGACGGAAATCGAGGTGATGCGCAAGCATCCCATCATCGGGGAGCGTATTTGCACGCCCTTGCGAACGTTCCGTCTGGTTCTTCCGATTATCCGCCATCATCACGAGAGGCATGATGGATCGGGCTATCCCGACGGTCTGCACGGCGCGGAAATTCCCCTGACGGCCGCGATCTTACAGCTCGCCGACGTCTATGACGCACTGATCACGGACCGGCCCTATCGCGCGGCAATCTCACGCGAAGTGGCTCTCGACACGATGGAGGGAGAGGCGGTTCGCGGGTGGTGGGATCGCGATCTGTTCGCTGCTTTTCGCAAAATGATTCACGACGGCCACGATGACGCCGCCCTTGAAAACAGGCGCAACGCCATGCAGTAAGCCTGCCGGGCCTGCCCGGCGCACCTCTCCCGGGATCAGACAGTATTCTGAATCCGCTCTTCACCCGCGTATACCACGAATCGCCTGCCGCGCAGGAATCCAATGAACGTGAGATGCAGCTCGCGCGCCAGTTGCACGGCCAGGCTGGATGGCGCCGAAACCGATGCGACCACCGGCAACCCGCCCACGATCGCTTTCTGGGCGATTTCGAAGCCGCCGCGTCCGCTGACCAGCAAGATGACATTGGAAAGAGGAATGCGATTTTCGAGCAGCGCCCATCCGACCACCTTATCGACTGCATTGTGCCGGCCAATATCTTCACGAAGAACGAGTAATTTGCCGCTTGCATCGAAGAGCGCCGCAGCGTGCAGGCCTCCGGTCCGGCCAAAAGCGGCCTGCGACGCCCGCAGTGCATCCGGCAAGGCCACGAGGATTTCCGGGTCTAATCGAAAATCCGGATTCGGAGGCCGGAGCGTCCTCGAACGGACCGAATCAATGGAAGCTTTCCCGCAAATGCCGCAACTCGACGAGGCGAAAAAATGCCGGCGCATTTTTTCGAAATCCGGCGCGGCGCCGGGCAACAGTTCTGCCTGCACCACATTCCCAGGATTCGTTGCTTCATCCGAGGCCGCCATTTCGAGCTTCGCGATCTGTTCGCAGCGCTGCACCAGCCCTTCCGTTAAGAGGAAACCGGCGGCGAGTTCGAAATCGTGCCCCGGCGTCCGCATGGTGACGCTGAGTGGATTTTCGCCGATGCGGATCTCGAGAGGCTCTTCGGCGGCCAAATAATCTTCCCGGCGCCGCAGCTGGCCGTTATCCCACTCCGAGACCTGGGTTAGATCGACACTGCGAGATTTTCGAGCCAAAGCCGTCATCTCCGCGAGTACCGCGCCGGATCGCTTGCGCGCTGTCTCGCGGTGTTAAGGATACATCCGAGTTACGCGGCACAGGCTCCATAAAAATGAGTCTGGCTCGTCCCGGGGGAAGCAGGACGAGCCAGGGGGGCGTTGGGAGACAGACTGCGGGGAATCGTCTATTTATCCAGTCAGGGCCTCGCTCCAAGATTCGGATGCCGCGGCGATCGCTGGACAATCTGCAAGCCAAACGGACATACCTTATGAATATGAATACGCGACGTTGGTTACCGCAAGATGACACACAGATGAAATTTGGATCACGGAAAACCTTGGAACCGCATCGAATCCATATCCGTGATGAGCCATCGTAAAGTAAGGCTTCAATCCCAAGAATTCAGGCAGGATAGAGAGAAACCAGCCGCAGGTTTCCTTATTCACGGCTTGCCAACCCAAATTGCACGATGCGTTGCCGCAACAGCCAGTTTTTGGAACATTGAAATGAGCGTCGTGCATCGAGCGCCGAGAAGCATCTGGCTTCCCTGCCGATGCATGGCACTGCGGCAGTGATTGCGAGGGCTGCGGGTGCGTGTTACGCTCCTCTTTCGCTTTTTTCCGGCTTTTTCGGCATGTCGAACGCAACATTTTTGCAAATCGTTCGCAGGCGGGTGATTCCCACAGTATTGCTTCAGATTCTCCTGACGATGCCGTTCCCTGTTTTTGGCCAAGCCAACGGCCAGATCCCGCGAAGACCTTTTGCGTCCAGCGGCGAAGCCACCCTCGAAGCAGACCAGCAGCGCGAAGTGGGCAAGATTTTTTACGCCGATGGCCATGTGGACGTGCGCTATCAGAATGCGCGACTGCGCGCCGACCACGTGGAATACAACGGTGAAACGCAGGTAATCGTTGCCCAGGGACACGTGCAACTCGATTATCTGACGCAGCATGTGGAAGCGGACGACGCTCGGTATGAGCTGCGAACCGGCCACGGCATATTTCATCACGTGCGCGCCACGTTCGCCGTGCAGCGCCGACCCACTCCCACACTGCTCACCAGTCCCAATCCGCTCTATTTTGAAGCGGAAGTGGCGGAACGGCTGGACGAGAATACCTATCGCATAAAAAAAGCGTGGCTTACCGTTTGCAAACCGAACCGGCCGGTGTGGAAATTTTATGCTCCCGAGGCAACCGTCAAATTGCGGAAGTCGATCCACCTGGAGAACGGAAATTTCCGGTTGTTTTCCGTCCCGATCCTATACCTGCCTTTCGCAACGTTTCCCGCCGAAAAACAGCGCAATTCGGGATTCGTGGTTCCGGAGCCGGGCGAGAGCTCGACAAAAGGCATTGTTTTTGGCGATGCCTTTTATTGGGCGCCCACGGATTGGATGGACGCGACCATCGGCGGTTCCTATTACAGCAAGCGCGGCTGGAGCCAAAAGGGCGAACTGCGCATGCGGCCGTGGCAAAATGCCCGGCTCGACGCCAGCTATTTTGGGGTGATCGACCGGGGGCTCGCGGAGCCTTCGGGGCCGCCGCTCAAGCAGGGAGGCCACGAGGACCGGCTGCTCTTTACGGCGCTGCTGCCCCATGGCTGGCGCGCCGTGGCCGATTTGGACCAGCTCAGCTCGCTCACATTTCGTCTGGCATTTTCCGAAACGTTCGCGGAAGCGGTCAACTCTGAAGTACGCAACACAGCCTTCCTCACCAACAATTTCCGCGGTTTCAGCATAAATCTGGCAGCCCTGAGCTACGAAAACTTTCTTAGCGCGGCTCCTCAAACTGCCGTTACGTTGCGAACCGCCCCCGAAGTGCGTTTCAGTTCGGTCGACCAGCAGTTTTTCAAGCACATCCCGGCGTACTTTTCCTTCGATGCGTTTACCGGCGGCGAGCATCGTGGCGAGACCGTGACGCCATTCGAGACTCCGGGATTCGTCCAGCGGAGCGAGTTCGCGCCGAGCGTGACACTGCCGCTTCACTGGGGCTCCTGGCTCAGCGTTACGCCGAGCTTCACCTTCCGTTCCACTCTGTACGGTGGCCAGCTTCAGAATGGCGCGTTTCTGGACCGAGGATTGACCCGCAATACCGAGGAAATTTCGGTGGACATTCGGCCGCCCACGATCGAGCGGGTCTGGGGCGACTCCGGCACAAAATGGAAGCACGTCATCGAACCGGAGATCGTCTATCAGTACGTCAACGGAGTGAACCAATTCGGCCGCTTCGTGCGCTTCGATGAGGATGAGACGCTGACCGACACCAACGAGTTCGAGTACGGCTTTACGCAGCGCCTGTTTCGGCGCACGGGCAGGGGCAGCGCCGATGAATTGCTCACATGGCGCATCGTCCAGAAATATTTCTTGGATCCCACGTTCGGCGGGGCGCTCGTGCCGGGCCAGCGAAACGTCTTTCAGACGCTCGACCTGCTTACGCCCTTTGCCTTTGTCGACACGCCACAGAGCTTTTCGCCCATTGTGAGCGACCTGACCATCGAGCCGGGAAAACGCTACGACACCCAGTTCATCGTGAATTACGATCCGGTGCGCAATCGCCTGAGCGCCATTGGAACGCTGCTAAAGCTGAAGCCTTATAAGGAATCGTTTTTGACACTGGCCCACTTTTCAACGCTGAACCTTCCCTTCAATCTTCTGCCGCCGCCGCCGAATTTCGAACAGCGATCCAACCAGATCCGGGCGCTGCTGGGCTACGGAGACATGAACCGCCGCGGCTGGAACGTGAGCCTGGGAGCTAGTTACGATCTGACGCAGTCGGAGTTCCAGAACCAGATTGCGGAACTGAGCTACAATGCCTCCTGCTGCGGAATTGGTTTTGAAGTGCGCCGCTTTTCCTTCGGCACGATTCGTAACGAAAATCTGTATATGGGCATGTTCCGAATCGCCAACCTAGGCTCCTTCGGCAATCTCCGGCGCCAGGAGAAAATCTTCTAGCGTGACTTCGTCCTCCGAAGCGGAACTCGCTTTCCTCCCGGTCGCAGACGCCGCGCGCTTGTTGAGGCGGAAGAATATTTCCCCAGTGGATCTGGTCAACGCGTCGCTCGCGCGCATCGAGCGCTTCCATCCTTTTCTCAATCCATTCCTGACAATCCTCGCCGAACGCGCGCAGCGACAAGCGCGTCTGGCGGAGCGGGAAATTCACCACCATGGACCGAGAGGGCCTCTGCACGGGATCCCCATTTCGCTCAAGGACAATTTTTGGACGCGCGGAATCCGGACAACCGCGGGCGCGAAAATCCTGGCGGATTTTGTTCCGGAACGGGACAGCGAAGTAGCCGCTCGCTTGGCCGAGGCAGGTGCCATTCTCCTTGGCAAGACGAACATGCACGAGTTCGCGTACGGCATTACGTCCGAGAATCCCCATTTCGGGCCCGTGCACAATCCCTGGGCTTACGAGCGAATCTCTGGTGGTTCGAGCGGCGGCTCGGGGGTCGCCGTTGCCACTGGAATGGGCATGGCTTCCATGGGCACGGATACGGGCGGCTCCATCCGCATCCCGGCGGCGCTGTGCGGCATCGTGGGATTGAAGCCGACGTTCGGCTTGGTGAGCGTGGCGGGCGTGGTACCGCTCGTGCAAAGCCTGGATCATGCAGGTCCCCTGGCGCGCAGCGTGGTAGACGCTTGCATCCTGCTGGAAGCGGTTGCCGGGCAGTACCCCAAGGGGACCGCGCGGCCGGATTACCGGAAACTGCACGCGAACCGACCTCGAAAATTCCGGCTCGGCTGGCCAAAGCAATATTATTTCGAACGAGTGGATGGCGAGGTGCGGCAAGCGATCGATGCCGCCGCAAAGAAGTTCCAAACGGTGGGCGCGCGCATTACGAAAATTTCGTTGCCACATCTTGCGGATTCGGCGGAGCCCAGCACAAACATGGCGATGGCCGAGGCGACTTGGTTCCACGAATCGCAGGGTTATTTCCCGGCGCGAGCCGGCGAATACGGAAAAGACGTTCGACACCGCCTGGAGGCAGGAGAGAAAGTGCGCGCAGTCGACTACCTGCGGGCATTCGACGCCAAGCGCGCTCTCGAACAGGATTTCAGCGCCGCTTTCCAGCACGTGGATGCAATTCTCGCACCCGCATCACCCATTCCGGCACCGCGCATCGGACAGGAAGAGATTCACATCGGCGCGAAAATGGAGACTGTTCGTTCGCTGCTTGTGGGGACGAGCCGGCCCGCGAACTTCACCGGACTGCCAGCCATTTCAGTTCCTTGCGGATTCACCCGCGAAGGCTTGCCGGTGGGGCTGCAGCTCATCGGCCCTCGGTGGAGTGAAGCGCGGCTGCTGGCGATTGCGCTGGCTTACGAAGAAGCGACCGAATGGCACCAGAAACATCCCTAGCTTGCTTGAGATCAAGTTCCCATCCCGTCGGTTTTTTCGGTTCTTTCGTCGGGCGGCAGCGACAAAAACACTCGGTGGGCGTCAAAGGTTGTGGGAGAATGAGTGTTTGAATTGAACCCGGCGCAGCGCTCCGGGCATCCAACACTGTTAGCCCTCAGGGCCGAGGATACATGGAAGTTTCCATATTCGCCGCGTTTGTCGCCGGGCTCGTCTCGTTTCTTTCTCCATGCGTTTTGCCGTTGGTGCCCGGATACATTTCGATGCTCTCCGGCATCGGTATCGAGCAGCTCAAGGAAGGCCAGACGCCCCGCGCGGGACTGCTTAGCTCGGCTTTCGCGTTCGTCATCGGATTCTCGATCGTCTTCATTACGTTTGGGGCGTCGGCGAGCGCCGTGGGGTCATTTTTGGTCCGCAACCGGAGCTTGCTTGCGCCGATTGCCGGGGCGTTGATCCTGCTCTTTGGCTTGCACCTCATCGGGTGGCTCGTAAAGATTTCCATTCGCGTGGGGCTTTGGATCGGACTCCTGCTCATTCTCCTGGGAGTCGTGCTCAACTTTCGGCCTGGAATAGCGGGTTCCCTGCAAAGCGTTCAACTCTATGCAGTGGCCATCATTTTCCTCGTAGGTCCGACGCTGACGCGATGGCTCAACCGCGACATTCATTTCCGGAAGCTCGGCGGGCAGCCTGGGGCGGTGAGCGGATTCCTGATGGGCTTTGCATTTGCGTTTGGCTGGACGCCGTGCATCGGTCCGATTCTCGCGGGAGTGCTCGCGATTGCGGCCACGCGCGACACCATCGGCCAGGGAGTATTATTGCTGGCGTTCTATTCCGCGGGGCTGGCGATTCCCTTTCTCGTGACGGCACTCGGCATCGGAAGTTTTTTGCGCTTCTACCAGCGCTTCCGGCGCCACCTGCACACGGTGGAAGTATTCAGCGGCGTTCTGCTGCTGGCCGTGGGCGGCCTGGTGTTCGTCAACCGGCTGACCTGGCTTTCGGGTAAACTGACATTTCTGAATCGATTTTCGTGGTAATCGGAGATTTGGAATGAAGAAACTCTTGACCGGCTTATTATTCGTTACGCTGCTTTTCGTCGCGACCCTGGATTTTTCAGGTTGCAGCAGAAAAAATGGGCAGGCCTCGGCTACGGCGTCGTCTGCAAAGAGCACTCGGGCCAACGAGCCCGACGTGACATTCAAGGATCTTCAGGGAAACAATGTGCCCCTGGCGAGCTTCAAGGGAAAAGTGGTGCTCGTGAATTTCTGGGCCACCTGGTGCGAGCCATGCCGCACCGAAATTCCCTGGATGATCGACTACCAGCAAAAATTCGGCAGTAAGGGCTTCACGCTTCTCGGTGTGGCCATGGATGACGAAGGCAAAAAGGTCGTCCAACCCTTCGTTGAGAAGACGCAGTTCGATGTGGACAACCATTCGATGGCCATGGATTATCCCATCGTGCTCGGGAACGACGCCATCGCCTCCAAATTCGGGGGTCTGATCGGCTTGCCGACCAGCGTCCTGCTTTCGCGCGACGGCAAGATCGAGAAGCGGTACATTGGATTGGTAAATCGCGAAGAACTGGACAAGGAGATTCAGAGCCTGCTTTGAACTTCGCCATGCGACTACACGTCACGGCAATTTTATGCTCGGTTCTACTCGCCGTAGCCGGCTTCTTGTGGGGGTTTGGAAACACAGCGAGCGCCGCGCCACAAGATGCCTCCATACCGAATGCCGCGTCGGTGGCCAAGCCGCACGCCTATGTTTCTCTCGATCCCGTCCCTCGCGGACGAGAGTTTCAGGCTGCCGTGGTAGTGGACATCGCGCGCGGATTCCACATGAATTCACACAAGCCCAGCGAGGAGTACCTGATTCCCACGACCCTAACGCCGCAACTCCCCGCCGGATTCCAACTCACCGACACGGTGTATCCCAACGGGCGTCTCGAGAAATTCGCGTTTTCTCCGGACAAACCTCTCAATGTGTACACCGGCAGCGTGACTCTGAAGCTGCGGTTTTTGGCCCAAGCTGGCGCGCCGCTCGGCCCCGCGACGATTCCGCTGACGCTCCGCTATCAGGCCTGCAACGACGCCGCTTGCCTGCCGCCCGTGAAGGTGCCCGTAAACATCCAATTGAATGTCGCGGCGGCCGGAACGAAGACGCAACCAGCTCACCCCGAGATTTTTTCCGCGACGCCCTCAAAAACGACGAGATAATAGGACTGGAAAAGCTCACACGGGGATCAGCGATTCTTGCTAGTTTCCTGTAACGAATGGCAGTGCGCGGCGCAGACGCGGCACCACTCGTTCCCTGCCCAGCACGAGCATCGTCTCAAATAGCGGCGGAGCAACCGCGCGACCCACAATGGCTACGCGTGTGGCATTGATTAGCAGGCCCGCCTTCACGCCTTCGGCCGAGGCCAGGGTGCGCAAAGCCGCATCACAGGCGTCATGGTTCCATTCCGGCAGCGCATCGAGAGAATCCGCTAACTTTCCCAGCATCGTGGACAGGCGGTCGTCCTTCCAGAACTTTGCGCGCGCTTCCGCGTCATAGTCGAAATCGTCGGTAAAGAACGCACGCGCCCAGGTCGAGAAGTCGCCCAGCAAGCGCGTTCTCGAGCGAATCAGATCGACCGTATGGGCAAACCATTCCCGTTCGGCGCCGCCCCAGGATTCCTGCCAGATTCCCGCGCGCTTGAGTTGCGCTTCGACGTAAGGCAGCAGGTCTTGAACCGGTGGTTTCTGCAAATATTGCGTATTGAACCATTCCAGCTTGTCGCGGTCGAAGATGGCGTTCGTGCGGCTCACACCCGAGAGCGTGAATCGCTCGATGAGTTCCGCGTTGCGAATGTATTCGGTATCGTCTCCCGGGGACCATCCGAGCAGTGCCAGGAAGTTCCGAAACGCCTCGGGCAAAAATCCCTCTTCCGCATACAGTCCCACGCTGGTGGCGCCGTGCCGCTTGGAAAGGCGCGTGCGATCGGGCCCCAGAATCAACGGGACATGAGCGAAAATCGGCGGCGTCGCGCCGAGCGCCCGATAGATCGAGACCTGCTTCGGTGTGTTCGATAGGTGGTCAGCCCCGCGAATGACGTGCGTGATGCGCATGTCGATATCATCGACCACTACGCTGAGCTGATAGGTAGGCAGCCCATTGGACCGCAGCAAGACAAAGTCTTCGATCTCGGCGTTTTGAACCTCGCGCGGCCCGAAAACGGCGTCCTCGAATTGGGTCGCACCCGCGCGCGGCGCCCGGAACCGGATGGCGGGCGGGATGCCTTCCGCTTGCTTGGCCGCGCGCTGCGAGCCATCGAGATCGCGGCAAGAGCACGCGAGCTTTTTCCGAGCCTTTGGGCCCTCGTCGTCTCCTTCGCCCTCTTGTTCTTCAGAGCTATCGCCGCCTGCATAGGCCGCCGCTTTGCAATAGCAAGGGAAAGCCGCTCCGCTCGCAAGGAGCCGTTCAGCGGCTGCCCGATACAGCTCCAGGCGGTGCGATTGAAAAACAGGTCCTTCATCCCATTCAATCCCGAGCCACTTCAGCCCGTCCAGGATGCCTTGCACCAGCTCGGGGCGGTTACGTTCAACGTCGGTATCCTCGATTCTGAGCAAAAGCGTGCCGGACTCGTGCCGAGCGAAAAGCCAATTGAACAGGGCGGTTCGCGCTCCCCCCACGTGGAGATAGCCCGTGGGCGAAGGAGCAAATCGGAGGCGCGGTTTTTCTGCCGAAGTCATTCGGTGCGATTCCTTTCCAATTTCGAAACGATTCATCTTAGCGGAAGGAGCTGCCAAAATCGAGGCGGTGCGTTGCGCAACGATCTTACTTTGCAAAGTTGGTACGCCCGTACCGTTGACCGCTGCTGGCGCAGACGGCATCCTTTTGAACAACTTGCACAACGGTTGAGCAGCGGCAGGCCGGGAGCGCGGCCTTGCGGTTGTTTGAGTCCCCGGGAATTTGCGCGCCGAGGGGAGAACCGTAAGACGTTGACCGGCAAGAAACCTGGCTGGACAGCGATTCAGGATTACCGCCGGTTATCTGCTATTCTCGAAATTCCGCTGCTCTGGAACGGGGAGTGCGAAGTTGTTGAGTTACGTGAATACGGCCGCGGTAGTGCTGCTGGCAAACGCTTTTCTGCTCGGGGTGTTTTTCACGCTGCTCTACCGGCAGAAACAGCAGCTCTATCTCCTCGTCTACTCGGCCGGGTGGTTGCTGCTGGCCATCCATTTGTCCATCTCGTTGATCGCTCAGTATCCCGTTTCTTCCGCAGAGTGGCTCTACGCGCTGGACGAATGGATTCTTGCCGTTGCGGGGCTGGTCTTTTATTGCGCCGCGAGGTTCTATGCCGGGTCCACACCCGCGGTGCGCGAATTCATTGCCGCGGCCGCGGCCGCCGCAGCGTGGTCCATCGCGTACGCGCGAGGTTACTTGCCCGTCCCACTCGATCTTGGGATCGCGGTGGTGTTTCTCCTGATTGCGCGGACCTTTTGGCTGACCGGGCGAAAGCAGGAATCCGTCGCCGACAGGTTGCTCGGAATCACCTTTGCGGCCTGGGCTCTATTATGCCTTGCGCGAGTCTTTGTGCCTCGTTTCATCACCTTGGCAGGAAAGGAAATCCCCTTAGTCCTCTTCCTGCCGCTATTTTTCGCCGGGCTGCTGATGGTGATGGCGGTATACGAGGAAGAGCGGCAGCGTGTCGAACGGAACATGCTGGCGCTGTCGAATCTGAACCTTGCGACTTCCGGTTTCGTCGGCGGTGAAATTCAGAAGATGCTGGGACAGGCGCTCGACCGCGTGCTGAATGTGGTCCGCGTCCCGGCAGGCGCGTTGTGCCTGCACTATGGCGAGACCAACGGTCCGACCTCCGTGGTTGTGACGGGGCTGGGAGACACATTCTGTTCAGCCATCCAGGAAGGCAATCTCGACGAATATATCGTCGGCCTGGTGGCGCGGCTGGGCGGGCTGGTGACGTTGCGCAACCTGCTCAGCGACTCCGAATATGTTGCCCTCGAGAAGGAGGAGTTGTTTCGCCACGTGCGCCAGTTGCTGCTCGGGGAAGGACTGCGCACGGTGGTTGCCGTCAGCCTACAGGCGAAGCAGCGCGTATTCGGAGTTCTACTGCTTGGAACGCACGACAATCGCAATTTCACCCCGGCGGAGCTTCGCCTGCTTCTGGGTCTCGGGCACCAGATCGGCATGGCGGTGGAGAATAGTTATCTGGTGCAGCAAACGGCGCGCCGCAGCGAAGAGTTGCACGTCCTGAACGAGATTGGCCGCGCGCTCAGCTCCACCCTGGACCCGGACTCGTTGCTCGAGCGCATTTCGACCGAAATGCGGCGCCTGGTCGATGAGGTCAGCTTCTGCATCGCCTTCCATGAGCCCAAGACCGAGGAAATCCGTTTCGAGATTGAAGTCGCCGACGGCAACCGTCTTCCCAAGCGCTCGCGCCCGACCGGGAATCATCTTGTGGAACACGTGCTACACACGGGGCATCCGCTCCTGATTCGGGATCACTACAGCGAAGAAACACAGCGGCTCGGCTTTGAACCCCTTCGGCACGTGGGCTCCATGTGCGCAGTTCCCATGATTCTCTATGACCGCGCCGTGGGCGTCATGGAAGTCTACAGCCCCAGGGAACACGCCTTTGACGAGGGGCACGTCGAGCTGCTGCGCGTGCTGGCCAGCGAGGCAAGCATCGCCATCGAGAATGCGCGGCTCTTCATGGAAGAGCAGAAGAGATCGCGCCAACTGACGCTGATCAACAACGTGTCGAGCCACGCCATCACCACGCTCAACCCAGATGAAATGCTCGCCCAGATCGTGGTGGAGATCGAGAAGGGGCTCACCTACGACCATATCGGCATCGCCATCCTGGACTATTCCACCAAAGAGCTTGTGGTCCAGGCCGAAGCGGGCAAGAGAAGGGGCTCCGTGGGTCACCGGATATCCCTGGGCGAAGGTGTAGTGGGGCAAGCCGCCCGTACCGGCCAGGTCGCCCTGGTGCGCGAGGTGAACGCCACTACGCCCAGGATGATTCTACCCGGCTCGGTTGCTTCGATTGCCTTGTCCGTCACGTACGGGGAGCAGGTGCTCGGGGTGTTGTACCTGGAATCATCCGAGCCTTGCGATTTCCCGGAGCAAGAGGTGTTGCTTCTTCGCACGCTGGCCGATCTATTCGCGGGGGCGCTGCACAACGCCCTTACTTTCCAGAAGGCTCAGGAGCAGGCCATTACCGATGGGCTTACCGGAGTGAAGACGCACCGCTTCCTGATGGAAGCCCTTTCCGCCGAATGGAAGCGTTCCACGCGCGCCAACCGTCCTTTTGCGCTGGTGCTGATGGACCTCGACCGCTTCAAGTTCGTGAACGATTTTTACGGCCACCTGGAAGGCGATGCAGTTCTGCAGCGCGTTGGCCACATTCTGGAGCAGAATTGCCGGCGCTCGGACGTAGTGGCCCGCTATGGCGGCGACGAATTCGTCATCCTCATGCCGGAAACCAGCGTGGAGCAGGCTCGCCAGCTCGCCAGCAAGCTGCGGAGCTGGGTGGCTTCCGATCCTCTGCTCCGCGACAAAAACATCACCGCCAGCTTTGGGATTGCAGGCTTTCCGGTGCACGGGGCGACACCGCAGGAGCTGATCCAAGTGGCGGATTCGTCGATGTACCTCTCGAAGCACCAGGGTGGGAATGCCGTTTCCAGCTCGGAGCAAGGCGATCCGAACGACCGCAAACGATGGAAGAAGGACGTACTCGAAGCTTACCTCGGCGTCACCCTGAAGCGTTTATTTTCCACCGGCCCGGAGGCTTTCGAGGAAATTTATCGCCGCCTGGAACTATTCTCGCGCTCCTTGAGCGAGCAGGGAGATGAAAGTTCGAACGAGGGGCTCCCGCCGGCGGTGGTGGAGACGGTTACATCTCTCGCGTTCGCCATTGACGCCAAGGACCACTACACCCAGGGCCATTCGCAGAAAGTCTCCAACTATGCCGTCCTGCTCGCGCAAGGCCTGGAAATGGAGCCGCCGGCAATCGAGGAAATCCGACTGGCGGCTTTGCTGCATGACATCGGGAAGGTCGGCATTCCGGAAGCTATTTTGAATAAATCCGGGCCGCTAGGCGCGTCCGAATGGGAAACCATGAAGACCCATACCGATCTGGGGGCCAAGATTCTCGAGCCTCTTCAGCCCATGCAGCAGATTCGCGAAATGGTCCGTCACCATCACGAGTTTTACGACGGCTCCGGCTATCCCCTGCGCCTGGAGCGCGAGCAGATTCCCTACGGAGCGCGCGTCATTGCTATTGCGGATGCTTACGACACCATCACTTCCGAACGCACCTACAAGAAAGCGCGCACCCCCGAGGAGGCTTTCGCCGAGCTGGATCGCTGCGCTGCAAGCCAGTTCGACCCGGAGATGGTTCGCATTTTCATCGAAACCATGCGCCGCGCTGGGAACATCAAACCCAGCATGAAGGAATACACCATTCTCTCCTAACGCGCATTCAGACTGCGTACACGAACGAGTACCCACGTTCCTGGGCGCGATTCACCGCCACGATTCCCGCCTGAACGAAACGCGCGTTTCCTATGAGGTTCGCGCCGATTTCCTTCACGACACTGTCCGCCTGGACGCCGGTGGCCTTGGCGATTCTTCCCGAGATGCCTCGCGTGGACATCTCGCACACCGCGAAATGCACGCCTTTCTTAATCAGTTCACCCACGGAGCTGGCGTCGCCCGCCGTCGCGTATACATTCACCGTAGGCGGTTCCTTAGTCTTCGGATCAGTGAATTCGGCTTGCTCGGCCAGATATTTGCCATACTTCGCCCACATTGCGTCGTTGTAAGCAAACGTGGTGGACTTATGGCGCGCGATGATCACCACGGCCAGGTCGCTGTCTTTTAGCCCGTAGCCGTTTTGGTTCGCCACGAAGTAGTTGCTCGCGAAGTGGAGCGCCAAACCCATGCCATCCGCCGTTGTGGTATCGAACACGAAGCGGTGCTCGCCGGGAATCTCATCGTACCAGTCATCCTGCGCGTGACGAGCGGGTCGCCACGGAGCATCGTTCGCGGCCTCTGCGACCATCGCAGGGGCGCTGACGATGCTCGCTCCTACAACCCCGGCGCCCATGCCCAGGCGCGCAAGAAACCGCCGCCGCGCGATCGAAGATCCCATCTTTTTTTCGTTCATGCCGAACTCCTCCTTCTTCCTTCTGCGATCAATCTTGAGAGCGGCCACATTATAAGCCCAGATCCCATGAAGACGGCCAATCGGAAACTACGGCAAATGTCCGATGATCGCCTTGCCAGGAGGTATGCCGAATCATCCTCGCATCGCTATTCGTGGAAGCCGGTGGTTACTACATCGGCGGGTGGAAAGCGAATGTCCGGATTGGATGCCTTGTGGGGCGCCGATTCGCGGGCGGCGCACATGGCGGCGAGGCCAACGATTGCCGCCGTGGTCCAATACCATGCAGGTGCCAGCGGATTTTGTGTCACCTTAATCAGCCAGGCAACGGCGTATTGGGTGGTACCGCCGAACGTCGCGATTGCAACGGCATAAACAACGGCGACGCCACCAGAGCGGATCGCCGCCGGAAGAGATTCAGTGAGCCAAATGACCATCGGACATGTGGACAGTGCCAGCAAACTCGACAATACGGCGGTCGCCCCGAGCAAAGCGGCCGTTGTACGATCGTGCGCAATCACGTAAAAAGCCGGAAGAATTGCCAGGAGCAAGAGGATGCCGGGCACAAGCATCGCCGCTTTACGGCCGATGCGGTCCGACAGTGCGCCGCTCACAAGATCCAAGGCAACGCCGCATAGGCCGACCACAACCGTCGCCGCAAAGGCGACATTTGCAGGCATGCGCAACGTCACGATCGCATAGGTCGTCATGTAGGTGCTGATATAAGTGCCGATGGTTCCGCTCGCGAGGAGCAACAAGCCGATCACCGCCACCGACAGGTGCGGGCGCAGCGGGATGCGTGCGCGTGTGCCGTCGGCATGAAACGTCTCGGGCAGGCTGCGCCGCATCATCAGCCCAACGGGCACGATGGCCACGCCGACCAGAAAAGCGGCGCGCCATCCGAAATCCTGCAATTGCCGCGCACTGAGCGTGCTTGCGAGTCCAAAACCCACAAGCCCGGCGGCGAGCACCGACAGATGCTGAGTCCAGGCCTGGAATGCCGTATAGAACCCTCGCCGCTCCGGCGGCGCCGCCTCCAACAGGAATGCTGTCGTTGGTCCCACTTCGCCGCCGAGAGCAAAACCCTGCAACATCCGAAAGAAAATTGCGAGCACGGGAGCTGCAACGCCAATCATCGCGTGAGACGGCGTCAGCGCGAGCCCTGCGATCGCGACGCCCATCAGCGAGAAGGAAAGAACCATCGCGGGCTTGCGCCCGAGCCGATCGCCCATTCTTCCGATCACCCAGCTGCCGATCGGCCGCGTGACAAAACCCACGCCGAACGTGCCGAGAGACGCCAACAGGCTTGCCGAGGGATCACTCGAAGGAAAGAACGTTCTCCCAATGTAAACGGCGAAAAAAGCGTAGGTCAGGAAATCGTAGAATTCGAGCGCGTTCCCGACCACGACGGCCGCAACGTAGCGGGCTGGAATCGATGCGCGTGTCTCCGGCATGGTCTTCATCATTTGATCGCTCGCATCACGGTCGATGATTGGATGGCATTAAAGCACAAGTACTGGATTGTTTTGCAATTTCGCGCGGCTAGCCGGCCGTCGCAACATACAAGGTCCGCCAATGGCCGCAGGCTAATTTTCTCCCCCACACGCCACCGCGAGCTGTTCATCGTAGTTTCGATCAGTACGGCCACCCCGCGAAAAGGACGCGAGCTATGCGCTTAAATCATTGCCTTAGTCCAGATGACCAGTATCACTTGATGCAATCCCCGATGTACGAAGACTGGCCCTTCGTACAGTCGAATTGAAATATGTGTCGGCCGTAAGCTTTGTACAAGCGTAAATCTCATAGAAAACCAAGGCATAAGATGCTTAAGAAGAAGACTTCCCTATTTCTGATTATCCTCACTTCATTTTTTCCCAGCCTGATTGCAGCACGGCCCGCGGCTGCTAGCGGGCACGCTGCTTTCATTCGTACAGATACAAAAACGCAGGGTAATTGGAAGGGAGTCTACGGGCTTGATGGCTATGTAATTCCCGCCACAAATCCGAACAAGACGCCAGGGTACGTCGCGTTCACGCCTGAGGGCGAGGCAAACTGGACATGGACAAGCAACGGAACGGAAGCTCGTGATCTGCAAGTGTCTTCGACTAGTCCAACGAATGCGAGGCAGGCGAGTTGTTGGTACACATCTTCAACGAACAGCTACGAGCTCGACGTCGATATCACGGATGGAAATACGCACCAATTGGCGCTCTATGCCCTGGACTGGGACAGCCGCGGGAGAGCGGAAACCATACAAGTTGTGGATGCGGTGACGAGCGCGGTGCTGGACACGCGGAACCTCTCGAACTTCACCAACGGAATCTATTACATCTGGAACCTTTCGGGGCACGTCAAGATCATCGTTACAAAGACCGCTGGAGATAACGCTGTAATCAGCGGCGCGTTCTTCGATGTGGACACAGCCAACTCCATTTCCGGAATCGCGCATTACGTTGCCACTGACACGACGACACAAGGGAATTGGCTGGGAGCCTACGGCGCGGATGGATATGCAGTAGTGGGCGACAAGCAAAGCATGCCGAGCTATGCCACTTTGACGCCCCAGAACCAACTGAGCTGGACTTGGGCGGCAAGCACCACCGAAACGAGAGCGCTCCAATTGTCCAGCGGCGCGGGGCGTACCGCAGCAGCCTGGTATCTCCAGCCCACATTCAGTATCGACGTAAATGTCACCGACGGGCAATCGCATCAGATCGCTCTCTATGCACTCGATTGGGACAACCACGGCAGAGCAGAAACAATCCAAATCGTGGACGCGCAAACCAATGCCGTGCTGGATTCGAGAAGTGTTTTCACTTTTACGAACGGAGTTTACGTGGTTTGGACCATCTCCGGTCATGTGAAGTTCAATATCACCGGCACCAGCGGCCCCAATGCGGTGATCAGCGGAGTTTTCTTCGGCGCTGGGGGAGCTGTTCCGACGCCAGGAACAGGTTCAAGCAATCCCACCCCACCTTCCACCCAAAATTGTCTTCCAACGATGAATGCCGTCACCTTTAATGGTATCGACACAATAACGCAAGGTGCTTGGAAAGGAGCAGGTAATTTTAATGCCCCCCCGGCCAGCAGCTCTCTTGTGTATGGGAAAGACGGAGTGATCTTACCCGATACGGAAGGCTGTGATAAGGCTTGCAATCCATTTCCTAGCTATGTTTCGTTTGGTCCTGGATGCGTGAACTCTTTGACACCGGGTAATTTAGGCAGCAAACCATATAGCACTCATGCCTACGTTGACTTGGTGCAAGGCTCTTCTGGAGTCATGGGCGCTGAACCTGACAACGCGACCAACACGAACTACTTCCAATGCAATTACACCAATTCGAACCCCGCTTCACCATGGGCTCCCATGGTGGCCTGGCGGCCCGTGGTCGATACCAGGGAAATCAGCAATTGGTACACATGTTCCAGCATTCCATCGTTCTATTTGGAATTCAGTTTTGGAAACAGCACTCACAATTTCGAAGTGTATGTGGTGGACGATCAAAACGGTGGAACTAAGTTGAGGAGTGAGGAACTTCAGGTTCTCGACGGAGACACCGATGCCGTTCTCTACGACTCCGGACCTTTCACCAACTTTACTGGAGGCGCTTACTACAAGTGGACCATTACAGGTCACGTGAAAGTGAAAGTCATAAACACGAGCACGAACGGCACGAATGCCGTGATCAACGGGGCTTTCTTTAATTGATTCCAAAACTCCAAACACCCTGAACAGCCACTTTTGGGTAAAGGAGGCTCGACGTGAATTCGCAGGGGGCACAATCCTCGTTCACGGCCTCTACGGCGATTTCACGCATCAGTCGAAAGGGGAGCCGCGAGATCTTCCAGCCCGGACATTTCCGCCTTGACGCCGTAGCCGAGTTCGATCACGGCTGCGACAAACATCAGGAGTGCCGCCAGCAGATAGCCATAAAAAAGATTTTCACGCGATCCCGAACCGATCAAAGCTCCGAAAAGCCACGGCGCCGCGATTCCACCCGCAGCCGTGCCCAACGAGAAGAAAAACGCGATGGCCAACGCCCGTATTTCGAGAGGGAATATTTCGCTTATCGTCAGATAGGCCGAACTCGCGGCCGCGGAAGCAAAGAAGAAGATCAGCGTCCACAATAGCGTCTGACTGGACGCCGAAAGATACCCTCGTGTGAACGCCCATCCAGTAATCATCAGCAGCGCCGCGGAAATGGCGTAGGTGGCAGATATCATCGGACGGCGGCCAATCGTATCGAAGAAGCGGCCCAGGAGCAGCGGTCCCAGGAAATTCCCAATCGCAAAGGGGAGAAGGTAAATTCCCGTGCGGCTGCCCGACACGTTGTAAAAACGGGTCAGAATCAAAGCATAGGTAAAAAAGACGGCATTATATAGAAACGCCTGCGACATGATTAGCGAAAGGCTGAGAACCGACCGACTCAGGTATTTCGAAAACATGGTCTTGGCCACGATTCCAAACCCAAAACTTTTTCGAGGATGGATCGTAAGCGGTTTGCCCTGGGGGCGAGGCAGCGGCTCGCGGTTCGCGTGTGCCACTCGGGATTCGATTTCCTTCATGGCGTCCTCTGCCTCTTTCTGGCTTCCGTGAGTCATTAGCCAGCGAGGGCTCTCGGGGACGTGCCTCCTCAGCAGAAGAATGAGCAGGCCCAGAAGCGCACCGATTGCGAATCCCACTCGCCAGCCGATTTTGAGAGGAAGATAATGCGGATTCAGAATAACCAGCGTGGAGGCCGATCCCACTGCCGCACCGAGCCAGTAGCTTCCGTTGACGATCAAATTGACGCGGCCTCGATACACGGCGGGAATCAATTCGTCGATGGCGGAACTGATGGCCGCATACTCCCCGCCAATTCCTGATCCGGTAACGAAGCGGAACAGGGCAAAGCTCAGCAGATTCCAGGAAAAGGCAGTGAGCAGAGTGCCTACCAAATAGACACCCAGGGTGATGAAGAAAAGCTTTTTCCTTCCCCAGCGATCCGTGAGATAGCCAAAAAGCAGCGATCCCAGAACGGCTCCCGTCAGGTATGCCGAAGCGATGGAGCCGATTTGCGGGGCGCTGAAATTCATCACCCCCGGCTCCTGCAGGACGCCGCTCACAGCGCCGTTGAGGGTGACTTCCAGACCATCCAAGGTCCATGTGATCCCGAGGGCAATCACCACGAGCCAATGGAATTTGCTCCACGGCAAGCGGTCGAGCCGCGCGGGGATAAGAGTGTGGAATGTTGGATAGGTCTGTTCTGCCGCCAAGGCGGAGCCTCGACAGACTGATATTTGTGATTACATCCGGTCCGCTGCTGTGCGCAAGCCTAAACATAATGGGCCGGTCGAGGCTATCTTTCTTATTAATTGTGTCAATTTTGGTGTGCTGCTTTGCCGAACATCTCCTGCTGTCGGCGGCTCATCTCCTCCGGAGAGACATCCTCAATATGTGTTGCGATGCCCCACTGCTGGCCAAAAGGATCGATGATCTGGCCGTAGCGGTCTCCCCAGAACATGTCCTGCAACGGCATCTTGATCTGAGCGCCTTCCTGAATCGCACGCTGAAAGACAGCGTTTGCATCCTTGACGTAGAGATGAAGATAAATCGAATGATTCGCCGGCACTTCAGCGTAGCGGGCTAGAGATTCACTCATCGGGTCGTTTACGAAGATCGACGAGTCGCCGATCTTCAGCTCCGCGTGCATGATCTTTCCACCCGGACCCGGCACGCGAACGACTTCGGTGGCGTCAAAAACCTTTTTGTAATAATCGATGGCTCCGTCCGGGATGGGGCAGACCAAATTGGGAGTGATCGAACGACGGCCTTTTGGAATTGCCTTTACTTTTGCCATGATAGCCTCCTGTTTTTTCTCTTCGAGGTAGGCGCCCGCAGATTTTGCAGGCGGCGAGGGTCCAACTGGGCAACTTAAATTTTCGGTCTCCATCGACCGTTCTGTCAATGCCATCTCCACATCTTTTCACGAAAGAATCGCCGCACTCGCGGGGTCAAATTGCAGTGTCAGCGCTTCCTGTTGTAGCAACGTAAAAATGTCACCCTCCCGCGAGGTTGGAATGCTGGAGCCGGGTGTCGCGATAGTAGAGCGAGACGCGACCGTTGAGAGCCTGATAGATCTGCACTTTGGCTCCGTCGAAGCTGTCGCGGCGAGGCTGGGGATGAATTTGTAGCCGCTGACCATCCCATGGAGCCAATCGTGGGGAGAGCCGTCGAGTTGCACGAGTTGGCCTTCTCGGGCCGATCACAGGCGGCGCAAGGTTTCTCGGCTGAGAGAGAAGCCCTCTGTTTCAACGAGCTTTTCGTGGAGATGATGATCGTTGAAACCGGCGTAGCGCGTGCGTGCCAGAGCGAGGATGCGGTTGCGGGTGGCTTGCGGGGTGCGTTGATGGCAGGGACGACCGCGGCTGACGTGCGCCAGAGCCGCTGCGCCGCCCTGCCGATAACGCAATTTGAGCCGCTTGAAATGTCGAAGCGATAAAGCGAGCAGCACTGCGGCCCTGTCACACGTCAGTTCCCTTGCACACATTGCGCAATGACCGTCACTCGCTGCAGTTCCTTCTGACTCAACGTGAATGTCTCCTGTCTCATGGGGTGACATTTTCACGTTGCTGTTACTGGGTGACAGAATTATGGAGCTAAGACACAGTGGCAGCGCTTCCTTGACCGTACCGCCGGGGTCGACTACACTAGCCGTTTCACTTCGGTCCGCTATTCGCCCTCGTGGCGCGTCGTCTTGGCGGAGAAGAGAGCCGGTTGCGAACCGGTGCGTGCCGCGCTTTTGGCGCGGCACTGAGCGTTTTCCAAGACATAGAGGAGAAAGATCGTTGCCGAAACGCACTTATCAGCCACATGTACGCGCCCGCCACAAGAAGCACGGGTTCCGCGCACGCATGAAGAGCCAAGGTGGACGGAAGGTTCTTGCGCAACGCCGCAAAAAGGGGCGCCACAGTCTCACGCGCGTCTGACTCGCCGCGGCTTGGGTTTCCCCGCGCCTGCCGTATAGTGCGCCGCAGCGAATACGACGCGGTATATCGCCAAGGCCGCCGCCGGTCGAGCCGCGAATTCACGGTCTTTATTCGCCCAAATGGCCTCGGTTTCAGCCGCTTTGGTTGGAGCATTAAAAAGACGCTGGGTACTGCGGTGCGGCGCAATCGCATCCGGCGCCGGCTGCGCGAAATTGTTCGGTTGCATCGACAGGAGATTGCCCAGGGATGGGACATTGTGATTCATCCGCGCAGTTCAGTCGCCACGGCGCACTTTTCGGTTCTGGTGGAGGAGCTGCTGAAACTGATTCCTCACACACCACCTCTCGAAGGCCGGCCCCAAAAAGAATAGCCGGAGCTCCGCGGTCCATCTCCACCGGGATCATGCTCTTGTTGATTCGTCTTTATAAAGTTTTCCTGGCCCCTTTCTTCGGCGGCGCGTGCAAGTACTACCCCTCCTGCTCGAATTATACCTACGAAGCCATTGCGCGCCACGGGGCACGCCGGGGCCTGGTGTTGGCACTGAAGCGCCTGGGACGCTGCCGTCCATTCACACAGGGAGGGTTCGACCCGGTCCCGGACGGAGATGCCAATAAAAACGAAATAGAGGCGTCCACGCTCGGAGTGAGCGCTGAGGAATCGGCCCGATGAACGACATGTCGGACCAGGTCCGTGGAATCATTTTTGTCGTGTTGGTGCTGCTGGTCGTCCTGCTCTGGTCGCGGATTTACAGCCCTCCGGTTCTCCCGCCACAAAAGTCCGCCCAGACTGCGGCGCGCACGTCTCCGGGCCAACCCAATGCTGCACAGACCAATGCAATACCGGCACAATCTGGCGGCACCGCCGTAAAGGCGGGTACCTCCGCGCAGCCTGCAAAGGTGAAGATTGAGACAGTCCAGGCAGCGGCGGCAAAAACGGTCGTGGTGGAGAGTCCACTCTATCGGGTCGAACTGTCGAATCGTGGCGGTGTGGTGCAGAGCTGGAAACTCAAAGCGTATTTCGACGACGAGAATCCACCTCGTCCACTCGAACTCGTCGACTCGGACGCCTCGAAGCAGCTCGGCTGGCCGCTCTCACTATCGCTTTCCGACACACAACTGGAAAACGAGGCGAATTCGGCGCTCTACGAAATCTCTCCGGCCGCAGACCACGTCACCGCGCCTGCCGACATCACCTTTCACTGGAGCGACGGACACCTGGACATCTCGAAGAAACTGCATTTCACCCAGGACTACGAGATGTCCGTCGAGATCTCAGCTTCGCTCGATGGCAGGGCGCTGCCTTCCGCGCTTGCTTGGCGCGGCGGTTTCGGCGACAAGTCGGTGTACAAAGCGTCTCAGCTCGTCAGTGTCTTCTACAAGACCAATGGGAAACTGACACTTCTGCAGTACAAGAAGCTCGGCGTTTCCGGCAATCAGAGCCAGCCCCTCGATCAGGCTGGACCCATGGAGTTCCTCGGCATCGAAGATCAATTCTTCACCGCCACGTTTATTCCCGCCGGCACCGACCTTTCCTTATGGCATTGGACGCAAGAGCACAAAATCGTCACGGACAATAAACCGGCCACGGAACCCGAAGCGGAAATGGCCGCGGGGACGACCATGGCCGTGCCGCTGCGCATGAATCTGTACGTGGGTCCCAAAGATCTGGCGCTGCTCGGCAAGGTGAAGCCGTCGCTTGAGGGACTGGTGAACTTCGGCTGGACGGGGGTGATCGCCAAGCCGCTTCTCTTCATCCTGCAATGGCTGCACCGCTACATCCCGAACTGGGGCTGGACCATCGTAGTGGTCACCTTGGTGATCAACTTCGCCTTGTTCCCACTGAAGATGAAAAGCCAGCGCTCCATGCAGAAGATGGCCAAGGTGGGACCCGAGGTACGATCCATTCAGGATCGCTACAAGAAATATTCCATGAACGATCCGCGCAAGCGGAAGATGAACGAAGAAGTCATGGCTATATATCAACGCGAGGGCATCAACCCGATCGGGGGCTGCCTGCCGATGCTTCCCCAGCTTCCCATCTGGTGGGCGCTCTGGCGCGTGCTGACTGGTGCAATAGAGCTGCGTCACGCGCCTTGGATTGGCTGGATTCACGACCTTTCGGTAAAGGATCCTTACTACATCCTGCCGATCGCCATGGCGATACTCATGTATCTCTCGACGAAAATGACGCCGCAAACTACGGTCGATCCATCGCAGCAGAAAATGATGACGTTCATGCCGCTGATGATGGCGGCTTTCTTCTTCAACTTATCGAGCGGACTCAATCTGTACATGTTTACGAGCAACTTGGTCAGCGTTGGTCAGCAGTGGTATCTCAACCGTACCCAGCCCATGCCGGTAGCCAAGGGAAAATTCAAGAAAAAAACCGAATGAGCGAAGATAGAGTGCGCGCCAGCAGGCGGCCGACAACAAGGCCTGCGGACAGGAATGATTCGAAGGCCGAAACTCCGCTGGACCGTGAGCACGCGACAGCAGAACTAAAGCGCTTCCTCGATCTGGCGATTTCCGAAATGCAACTGGCGGTGGAGTATGGTATTTCTTCAGGCGAGTCCGGCACTCCGCCCTCGGAAGCGGGGATTGAGGTCGCCTTCCGCGGCCAGGATGAAGGGCTGCTGCTCGAGCGCAACGCCGAGCTTCTCATCGCCCTCGAACACATCGCGCATCGTTGGCTGCGCCTCGATCCGCGCATGCACGATCGCGTGCGATTCGATTGCAGCGATTACCGTGCCACTCGGCTGGAGGAATTGAAGCTTTCGGCGCGCGTGGCCGCCCAGAGAGTTCGTGAAACGGGCCAGCCGTTTCGCTTCAACCCTATGTCGTCGCGCGAGCGGCGCATCATACATCTAGAACTCAATGGCGCCGCGGGCGTGCGAACGGTCAGCGAGGACGCGGGCGACCGTCGCCACCTGGTGATCTATCCGGTCTCCCGGAAATAGGCAGCGCCGTTTCCAGAAACTACGCTAGATTTCGATCGTATAGCCCTGCTTGCCCACATTGATGCACTGCGTTGCGCCCAGCGAATCTCTCATGTTGGCTGTTTCATGGATGTGGCCGCAGAAAAGATAAACGGGCTGGTTGCGCTCCGCCCATTCGCGCACGGCCGGGCTGCCGGCGTGCTTTCCGGGTGCATATTCGTCCAGCTTTGTGTTTAGCGGAGGACAGTGAACCACGAGATACAGCGGTTTCATTCCGTCGAACGCAGCCAACGCACGGGCAAGTTCCTCTTCGGTATACTCCCCTGGAGTATTAAATGGCGTTACGTTGCTGTAACCCAGGCCTGCCCAGTGGACTGGACCGGCGGCCGATTCAACCGTGCGCACTTGGCGGTGAAAATCGACGAACCCGAGCTGCTGGCAGAGCGTCCGCGTGGTCTCATGACTCTCATGATTCCCCGGCAGTACCCAGAGTTTCTCGCCCAGGGGCTTCAGCACCTCGCCGCAGCGATCGAGTCCCCGGCCGAATGTCGCCAGATCCCCGGCATCGATATACAGGTCGGCTGGCTGGGAGACGATACGCTCGAGAGCACGAAGGTCACCATGGATATCACTAAAGATCAAAATTTTCATGGAGGCTCCTCTGTTTGGCCGCTGGAAATTGCTCGCATGGCGTGGTCTCGACCCTTTCGTCGTCGAAACAGTCTACGTGCGGCGGCACGATTTGGCGAGGCTCGCTTCGGCGCATGACAATAAGCGATACGCCGCATAGAATAAGAGATCGCGCCGGCGCCGTGAAAAATGCCCGATAATCACAATCCGTTTTCCTCCGTGAGGGTTTTGATCTTTGACCTCGACGGCACGCTGATCGATTCGAAGCTCGATCTCGCGCATTCCGTGAACGCCATGCTCGAACATATGGGCCGGCCACCCATCGCGCACGAAACCATCTATAGCTATGTCGGCAACGGCGCGCCGCTGCTGGTGCAGCGCGCGCTAGGAGGCGGCGTCCCGGAAGAGAAAGCGGGGAAAGCCCTGGAGTATTTTCTCTCCTACTATCGCGAGCACATGCTCGACAATACCGCGCCTTATCCTGGCGTGCGCGAAGGCCTGGCTTTGCTCGAAGAACACCCCATGGCTGTGCTCACCAACAAACCGGTCAAGTTCAGCACGTGGATACTGGAAGGACTGGACCTCTCCCGCTATTTTCGGTTTGTATATGGCGGCAACAGCTTTGAAAGAAAGAAGCCCGATCCAGTCGGAGTGGAAGTGCTGCTGCGCGATTTGCAGGCGGCTCCGCGCGAAGCCATGATGGTCGGCGATTCCGATGTGGACATCCGCACTGCACGCAATTCCGGCATTTGGGCCTGCGGCGTCAGCTACGGGCTGGGCACCGAGGGCTTGCAGGCGCATCCTCCGGATCTGATGATCGCTTCCCTGGAAGAACTTCCGTTCCACCTCGATGGCCGCGCCAGCTAGAAACCTTCCCTGCCGTTACGCAGCGCGATTGGAACGTTCCATCGATTCGATCGGGTTTTTCACAAACTGAAGATTGCGAAATGTATCTCGACGCGATATTCCCACGGAGGTATGATTGAAGCGTTCTCTGTTGGCGTATTGTGAGTCCGTAGTACAGAGCGGAAACAAAATCATTTGTATTTAGGAACTACAAGAAATTTAGAATGGATCGTAACGGAGAAGATACGGATGAAAGAAATTTCGCGGCGCGCATTCGTGGGGCAGGCGATTGCAGTGGGCACCGCATCGGCTATGCTGGCCGAGGCAACGCCGGCGCAGTTGGTGTGGAAAAAAGAAGACTGGAAGCTCGCCGAGTTTGAAAAACTCGTAAACAATCCCGCAAAGATCAAGCAGGTATACGACGTCGTGCAGATCGGCGGGGGAAAGTTTCTGAACAACGTCAAGAACTCGCTCAACGGCCTGCAATTTGGCTTCGGTGTCCCGAAGGAGCAGATCAAAATCGCAGTGGCCATGCACGGCCCGGCCAATATGCTCAATTATGACGATTATGTGTGGAACAAATATCAGATCGGCGAATGGCTGAACGTAACGGACTCGGCAACCGGCAAGCCGGCAGTAAGGAATCCCTTCTATAAGAACAGGAGTATGCCTGAGAATGGACCGGCTTCCACGGATCCAGATAACGAGGCCTCCCTGTATCAGGAGACGAGCATGCAAGCATTGCAATCGAGGGGCATCCAGTTTTTAAGCTGCCACACTGCCACAGAAGAGCAGGCGCGGGCTCTTGTACGCCGCAATAAGTTGTCCCAGTCACCGGAAGACGTGGTAAAGGACATGCTCGCGCACACAATGCCGGGAGTGCTTGTCGTTGCCGCGATGGTTGCTGCGATCGCGCTGCTGCAGGCTGAAGGCCGCTACACCTACATCACTGTGTAAGGCAAGGAACCGTATTTGCTATGAAATTCTGCCTCAAACTCTTGCCTGCACTGTTCGCACTTACAGTCGCAGCTTTCGCTTTCCCTCAGGCAGCGCCCCCATGGAGCAAGGGGGCCAATGATCCTGCGACAGAAAAAGGATACATCTTCCATGTACCCGATATAGACAATGTGCCCGATCTGCATGGAAATCCGAGCGACGCAAAGCTGGTGATCTTTATCGGCGGCAATCAGTTTTTTGTGCTTCCACAGTTGATCGCAAGGTTTGAGGAGCAGCATCCGGAATTGAAGGGTCATATCTTTTATGAAACGCTTCCTCCCGGCATCCTGCGAAAGCAGATTGCGGCGGATGATGCAATTACCGTCGGCAATCTCACGATTCAGGTGAAACCGGATGTGTATGAGGCTGGCGCCCGCGTGCTGCACGAAATGGAGCAAAGCGGTGAGGTCAAAGGTGTCGTTTCATACGCGACGAATGATTTGGAAATCATGATTCCCGCCGGCAATCCCAAGGGCATCCAGTCGTTGAAAGACCTGGGGCGACCTGAAATCCGGTTATCCATGCCAAACCCTCAATGGGAAGGCGTGGCGAATCAGATTGGCGCTTCACTCCGGGAGGCTGGCGGCGAGGCGCTGTATCAGGCAGTATATCGGGATAAAGTGAAGAGCGGAAAGACCGTGCTCACCGAGATCCATCACCGACAGACACCAATGCGGATAATGAGTGGACAGGCAGATGCGGGTGTGACCTGGACCTCCGAAGTGCGGTTTCAAGAAAGTATTGGAAATCCGATTCAAGGAATCGCAATTCCTGTAAACCAAAATACACGTGCAATCTATGCAGGGGGTGTAATGCGGAATGCGCCGCATCCCGATGCTGCGGCGCAGTGGCTGGCTTTTCTCAAAACTGGCGAAGCCCAGGCCATTTATCACCAGTATGGCTTCCGCTCGATGCCGGGTTCTTCTTCTCCCTAGGAGAGATTGCCATGTACACTACGCGAAGCTCGAATCTTTTCGTACTGGCATTCTCCACTCACAAATCGCGGATCCAAATGGTACGCTGCAATCCTGATAGTGTTTGGCATTCTGGTCGGCCACTGTTTCTAGGCGGATTTTCAGTCGGAATATTACACGTCGACGGGATTGCAGTTCCAGTTCGATCAAAGGAGTAAAGAATTGAGTCGCGTGCTTTCTGTCCTGACGATTGTTTTCGTTGCCGCCTTGGGCATGCAAATGTTGGCGCCGACGCAAAGCTCCGCCGCGCCGCAGGCGGTTCGCGCACGTAGCCGAACGAAACACTGGGCGCCTCCGGACCCTTCGACCATCCCTCCGGGTCCCTTGGGAGACAGCATTCGCCTCGGCTTGCAGATCTTCAATGACACGCCGAAATATGCAGCACCCTACGTCGGAAACAAATTGACCTGCAGCGACTGTCACATCCAAGGCGGAACGGTGGATAAGGGAATCCCGCTGGTGGGTGTGCCGGGGCTTTTCCCGATGTATCGCGACCGCGAAAAGAGCGTAGTCACTTTCGAGCAGCGTATCAACCAATGCTTTGAGCGCAGCGAGAATGGACACGCGCTTCCCAGCAGCAGCCCGGAAATGATAGCCCTTATCTCGTACACCCAGTGGTTGTCACAAGGTCAAGCAATCGGCCGCCCGTTTCCGGGACGAGGGCTCGTCAAGCTGCCCAGCCTGATGGGCGACTCTGGCCGAGGCGGGCAAATCTATGCGAAGCAGTGCGTGCTATGCCATGGAGCTGACGGCGCCGGAAAGCCGCCCGTTTTTCCCTCTCTTTGGGGACCGGATTCGTACAATGTGGGTGCGGGCATGAACCGCATCTCCACCATGGCGGCCTTCGTTCAGCACAACATGCCGCAGACTAACCCTGGTAGCCTCACACCGCAGCAGGCCTACGATGTCGCCGCGTATGTCAACAGCAAGCCTCATACTGCATTTAACGGTTCGAACCACTGATTGCTTTTGGATATCCGCATAATGTAGAGGCGTGTTTTCGGCGAATCGTGTCTGCTTTATCTACTGATCAGATCGAAATAACAGCGGCCGCCATGAGGCCGCGACCTTAGCGACAACTCCAACCCCTTCCTCGGACTTACGCACTTTAACCCTGCTGGGGGATACGATGTGAGTAGGCTCTCCCAACGAGTACAAACTGTTGACGCTGCTGCGCAACAATGCAATACTTAGAGGCTTTACTGACCTTGAAGTTTAGCCGGTGCGGCAAGCTGCCCGCCGGACTCATAAGAAATCGCCAGGAGCGCCGCCGCAGCATCTATTCGCCGATGGAAATCCTCCACCAGCTTGGTGAATTATTTCTCAGGGCTGTGCCTACTGTCGTTATTTTTCTTCTTTTTTATGTTTTTTTGCGTTGGGCTTTCTTTACTCCCCTTCAAAAAGCCATGGCGGAGCGCAAGGCCTCTATCGAGGGTGCGAAGGCGGAGGCCGCTGCGGTGGAAATGGCCGCTCGGCAGGAAATGGACACTTATAAGGCAGCTTTGCGAAAAGCGCGCGCGGGGGTCTATGCCGAACAGGAAGCGGCGCGCCAGTCCGCTCTTGATGAACGCGCACTGCTTCTGAAGGCCATGCGGGCTCGGTCACAGGAAGAAGTGACCGTTGCAAAGAAGAAAATCGCTGACGAAATGGCCTCTGCGCGGACGGAAATCGAGCGCCAGATCCCAGTTCTTGCGAGCGATATCGCACGCACCATTTTGCAAGGGGGCCCTCCCTCTCGCCAAGGGATGCGGCCGTGAAACCAAACGCGCACTCTTCCGGCAGCCTGTGGCGGTCCATGAGATTTTTCGCCGCCTTCTTTTTGCTGATGGCCGCACCTGCCTTGGCACAGGAAAGCCAGCCCTCTTCTGAAAACTCTCCGATCGGTATTTTCTTTCACTGGCTGAATTTCCTGATCGTCTTCTTTGCCATCGCTTATCTGTTCTGGAAAGGCGGCCCCTATTTCCGCGGCCATGCGGAAGAAATTTCGCAGAAGATCGCCGAAGGCGCGCGTGCGCGCGAGACCGCGGAGAAGCAGCGCCGCGAAGTGGCGGCAAAGCTGGCCGGAATCGATCAGGAGATTGCCGCGATTCGTGCGGAAGCAAAACGCGGCACGGAAGCGGAAGTGGCGCGCGTGCGCGCTCTCGCCCGCCAGGAAGCGGAAGCCATCGAGAGCGCTGCCCAAGCGGAAATCACGGCCGCCCAGAGGTCCGCTCATCTCGAACTGAAGGCCTTGGCTGCGCGCCTTGCCATCGAGCGTGCCGAAACAGTGCTGCGCGGTGAAATTACCCCCGAGGAAGAGGCGGGATTGTTCAGCGCGTTCATTGAGGAATTGCAGAGGAGTGCGAATTGAACGAAGCGCTCGCACGGCGATATGCGTCCGCACTGGCCGATGTCGCATTCGAACAGAAGAATCCGGAAGGAGTGAAGCGCGATCTCACGTCGTTCGTGGAGGCATTCTATTCATCGGGAGACCTGCGGAATTTTCTTGAAACCCCCGCGGCCGCGACCGGCTTGAAGCGCAAGGTGATCGCAAAATTGGCCGAACGGATGGAACTGAGCGTCGCCGCGCGTAACTTCATTTACCTGATCGTGGACCATCGGCGCACCGAAACTTTGCAGGAAATCCAGCAGGCTTTTGGCAGAGAAGTGAACGCACGAATGGGGATCGCCGAAGCGCAAGTGGCCTCGGCACGGGCCCTCAGTGCAGACGAAAAACGGAATTTGACCGCCGCTCTCGAACGGCGAACAGGCAAAAAGATTGAGGCGCATTTCGATGAGGATACGTCCCTGCTGGGAGGCGCCGTCGTGCGTGTCGGTTCGACGGTCTACGACGGCTCGGTGCGCGAGCAATTGATCCGGCTGCGCGAGCAGCTTGAGGCGGAATAGGAGCAACGGATGGCCAATATCAAAGCGGACGAAATTACACAGATTCTGCGCGAGCAGATCGAAAATTACCAGCAGACGGTTGCGGTTGAAGAGGTTGGTACGGTCATTTCCGTGGGCGACGGCATCGCCCGCATTCATGGCCTGGACCGCTGCATGGCTGGCGAAATGCTTGCGTTTCCTCACGACGTTTTCGGAATCGCGCTAAACCTGGAAGAAGACCAGGTGGGGACAGTTTTACTGGGCGACTACACCCAAATATGCGAAGGCGACACGGTGAAGCGCACCAACAAGATCATGTCCGTGCCTGTAGGAAACGCCCTGATCGGCCGGGTCGTGAATCCCTTGGGCGTGCCGCTGGACGATAAAGGCCCGATTCAGACGGTTGAGCGCAATCCGCTTGAACGCATCGCCCCCGGCGTGATTGCCCGCCAGCCGGTTCGTGAACCTTTGCAGACCGGAATCAAGCCCATCGACGCGATGATTCCGATCGGCCGCGGCCAGCGTGAATTGATCATCGGCGACAGGCAGACCGGCAAGACGGCCATCATTTTGGATACGATCCTGAACCAGCGCGGCGGCGACATGATCTGCATCTACTGCGCCATCGGGCAGAAGCTCTCCACGGTTGCCCAGGTGATCAAGACGCTCACGGATAACGGGGCCATGGATTACACGATTGTGGTGGTCGCTTCGGCCGCCGAGCCTGCCACCATGCAGTACATTGCGCCATTCGCGGCCTGCGCTATCGGCGAGTACTTCCGCGACTCCAGACGCCACGCGGTGTGCTTTTATGACGACTTGTCGAAGCACGCTCAGTCCTATCGGGAAATTTCGCTCCTATTGCGGCGGCCGCCGGGACGCGAAGCGTTCCCTGGCGACGTTTTCTTCCTGCATGCAAGACTGCTGGAGCGCGCCGCAAAACTTAACGATGAACTGGGCGCAGGTTCCCTGACGGCGCTGCCCGTCATCGAAACGCAGGCAGGCGACGTTTCCGCTTACATTCCCACGAACGTGATTTCCATCACCGATGGGCAGATCTATCTGGAAGCCGACTTGTTCAATAGCGGCATTCGCCCGGCCGTGAACGTGGGACTTTCCGTGAGCCGAGTCGGCGGCAACGCGCAGATCAAGGCCATGCGCCAGGTATCCGGCACGCTCCGTCTCGACCTCGCCCAATACCGCGAGCTCGCCGCATTCGCGCAGTTCGGCTCCGAGCAGTTGGACAAGGCCACGCAGGCGCAGTTGGCGCGGGGCCAGCGGCTTGTGGAAATCCTGAAACAGGATCAGTACCAGCCGTTGCCCGTCGAGAAGCAGGTCTTGATCATCTTCGCCGGATCAAACCGCTATCTGGATGACATCGAGGTATCGGAGTGCCGCCGGTTCGAGCGCGAGCTGTATTCCTTCATGGAAACCAATTACAGCGGAATCCTGAAGACCCTCCGGGAAAAGAAAGCCTTCGACGATTCGCTTCGCGCGGAAGTATCGAAGGCCCTCGATGCGTTCAAGGAACGGTTCAAGGCCAACGAGACATCCATCTCGGCGGAGAGTTCGGCTGCGGTGCCCGTGCCCGTCGCGGCACGCTAAGAGGATTAGCGACGAACGATCCCGATGCCCACACTTCTCGATTATCGGCGCCGCATACGCTCGGTGAAAAGTACCCAGCAAATCACGCGCGCCATGAAGTTTGTCGCCGCAGCGAAGCTGCGCCGCGCTCAGGAAGGCGTGTTTGCGGCCCGGCCTTATGCCCGCGAAATTCTGCGCGTGCTGCGTTCGGCGGCTGCGCGCATGGATACGGCCGCCCATCCGCTGCTCGAACGGCGGCCCGAAGACAAGACTCTAGCGGTTGTTCTCACGGGCGACCGGAGCCTGTGCGGCGCCTTCAATACGAACGTGCTGCGCCGCACCACCGCATTTCTGCAGGGCAATATTTCCAAGAAAAATGAGCTCATCGTAATTGGGAAAAAGGGACGCGACACCCTGCGTAAGCGCGGCCGCACTTTCCTCGGCGAGTACCTGGGAGTTTCAAGCCATGTGGACTTCAATGCCGCGAAGGAGATTGCCGCGCGCATTGCCGAACTTTACTCCAAGCGCGAAGTGGATGCGGTTTACACCATCTATAACGAATTCAAGAATGTGATGGTGCAAAATCTGCGCGTCGAAAAGCTGCTTCCCATTGATCCGGCGGTTTTGGGTTCCGGGACGGCGGAGCAATCGGAACCCGACCACGACCGCCACGGCAATTCCCTGTCGCGAGACCCCTCTCCATCTGGGCAATCGCTGCTCGTGGACTATATCTACGAAGAGCCCGTCGAGGAAATTTTCAACGGGCTCGTGCCGCGATACCTTGAGTCGGAAGTTTTCCGCATTTTGCTTGAATCGGCAGCTGCCGAACACGCCGCTCGGATGACGGCCATGGATTCCGCCACGCGAAACGCGTCCGACCTCATCGACAAGCTGACCCTGGAGATGAACAAGATTCGCCAGGCGGCCATTACCAAGGAATTGATCGAGATCGTCAGCGGCGCCGCTTCCGCCGTATCGTAAGCGCGCTATCGGAAATAGGAGAGAAAGAATGGAAAGCGACCAGCGCAAGATCGGGCACGTCACCGAGGTGATCGGCCCGGTGGTGGACGTGCAATTTGAAGAGCATCACCTTCCGCAGATTCACAATGCGGTGCGCATTACGAGTGAAGGGTTCGATGTTCCTGAACCACTGGATATCGTGGCCGAAGTGGAACAGCACCTCGGCGAAGGCCGCGTCCGCTGCGTCGCCATGAAGCCGACCGAAGGCATGGTCCGTGGCATGAAGGCTCAGGACCTGGGCGAGCCGATCTCCGTACCCGTTGGCCGCGCGACGCTAGGCCGTGTGCTCAATGTGTTGGGTGAACCGGTGGACAACCTGGGCGACGTGAAGACGGACAATCGCTATCCGATTCATCGTCCAGGACCATCGCTCGAGGAACAGTCCACCACCCTGGAAATGTTCGAAACCGGAATCAAAGTGGTCGATCTCATCGAACCCTACCTAAAGGGTGGCAAGATCGGACTTTTCGGTGGCGCGGGCGTGGGCAAGACGGTTCTCATTCAGGAATTGATCCACAATGTCGCCATGAAGCACGGCGGCGTTTCCGTCTTCGCCGGTGTGGGCGAGCGCACCCGCGAGGGCAACGACCTCTGGCTCGAAATGCAGGAATCGGGCGTGATCGTGCCTGGGAATTCCGAGAAGTCGCGCTGCGCGCTGATTTACGGCCAGATGACCGAACCTCCCGGCGCCCGTCTCCGCGTGGGCTTGACCGGGTTGACAGTCGCCGAATACTTTCGCGATGAGGAGCATCTCGACGTACTGCTCTTTATAGACAACATTTTCCGGTTCGTTCAAGCCGGTTCCGAAGTTTCGGCGCTACTAGGCCGCATGCCTTCGGCCGTGGGTTATCAGCCGAATTTGAATACCGAGATCGGCGAACTCCAGGAACGCATCACTTCGACCAAGAACGGATCGATCACCTCCGTGCAAGCGATTTACGTTCCGGCAGATGATTACACCGATCCAGCCCCGGCTGCGACGTTCACCCACCTTGACGCCACGACGAACCTCAGCCGCTCCATCGTGGAGCGCGGCATCTATCCCGCCGTGGATCCGCTTGCGAGCTTCTCCCGCATTCTCGACCCGCGCATCCTGGGACAGGATCATTACACCGTCGCGCGCGCGGTGAAGTCGGTGCTGCAACGTTACAAGGAGCTACAGGACATTATCGCCATCCTTGGCATCGAAGAGCTTTCCGACGATGACAAGCAAACCGTGGCTCGAGCCCGCAAAATCGAGAAATTTCTTTCGCAGCCGTTTTTCGTGGCTGCTCAGTTTACGGGCATCGAAGGAAAATACGTCAAGGTCGAGGATACTGTGCGCGGCTTCAAGGAAATCGTTGAAGGGAAGCACGACGACCTTCCCGAGCAGGCCTTCTATATGGTTGGCACGATCGAAGAGGCCAGAGAGAAAGCGGAGAAAATGTCGGCCGTGGCGTAAAGTTTCTTCTGCAAGGAAGCAGGATCGCACGAATGCTACCGGAGAACATCGAACTCGAGGTCGTCACACCCGAACGGCACGTCTTAGCCAAGACGGTGACGTCGATCGAAATGCCCGGCAAAGAAGGGTATCTGGGTATCCTTCCGGGCCATGCGCCGCTCATCACCGAACTCGGCATTGGAATCCTGAGCTACCGAGCTGACGACGAGACTCGCTACCTTACCGTCATCCATGGCTATGCCGAGGTTTTGCCAGACCGCGTGATCGTCCTCGCGGAGATTGCAGAACGCGCCGAGGAAATCGACGTCGCACGTACCCGTGCAGCCTTGGACCGCGCCAAAACGAAAGTGGCCAAGACGGATTCGCGGGATCCGCAATGGGAGCGTGCGAATCTGTCGCTCCAGCGCGCCATGGCCCGGCTGCAAGCGGCTTCGAAGACCGGCGCTCCTGGCGCGCTGTAAGGTTGTCCTTAAAGCCTCACGCACCCATTACACACGAATCCCCGTACCACCTGCCGCATCAAATAACGCAGGTATTTCAGGTAAGTTTTTCAGGACAGATAAAATGGCTGGTGTGACGGTGTACAGTACGACTTGGTGTGGGGACTGCAGGCGGGCTAAGCAGTTTTTGCGGGAACGCGGTGTTAAGTTTCACGAAGTCAATATCGACGAAACGCCGGGTGCCGAAGACTTGGTGCTTCGCGTGAACGACGGGCGACGCAAGGTACCCACGCTTGAATTCGAAGGGCGCTTCTTTGCCTGCAGCCCGTTTGACCCATACAAGCTCGCCGACGAGCTGAAGATTCCACTCAACCCGTAAGCAGGGACGCTCGCAAGATCATTGTCACATCAGCCCGTTGCCGCGTGTCATCACTCCAGCAACCCGCAAGTCTGGCGTCAGCGCGACAAGGTCGGCATCCGCTCCCTCGGCGATCACGCCTTTCTTTCCCGCGACACCCAGGCGACGCGCCGGCAGTAGGGTGGCCATACGCACGGCCTCCATCAAAGGTACGCCGAGCGCAACAACTGTTCTTACCGCGCGATCCAGTGTCAGCGTGCTTCCGGCCAGTTTGCCTTCCGCATTGCGGCATACGCCATCCCGGACGCTCACCTCGAAATTGCCGAGCCTGTAGTTGCCATCGCGCATTCCGGTGGCCGCAGTACCGTCGCTCACCAGCAGTACAGTGTCGAATCCCTTCGTGCCGATCAACACTTGAATGGCGGGCCCAGCGACATGCACTCCATCCGCAATCACTTCCGCCGTGACCTCCGGATCGGTCATAATCGCGCCGAGAATGCCCGGATCGCGGTGCGAAAACGGGCGCATGGCATTGTAGGTATGGACCGTATGCCGTGCCCCCGCGCGAATCGCGGCCATGGCTTGATCATAATCCGCATCCGTGTGGCCCATTCCAACGACAAGCCCCGCTGCAAGGGCAGACTCGATCAGTTCAATCGCGCCCGGCAATTCGGGCGCGAGCGTCAATATCTTCACCAACCCATCGGCCGCCTTCAGGAATTTCTCGAGGATTTCCACCGAGGGTTTCGCGATTGCCCCGGCAGGGTGCACACCGCGCCGGCTGGGATTAAGGAAAGGACCCTCCAGATGGATGCCTAGAATCTCAGCCTCCAGCCGGCCATTCTGCTCAGGCGCTTCGTGGTTCCGAATGTAGCGGGCAATTCCTTCCAGGCTGCGGCAGGTTTCCTCCACCGGCGCGCTCACGGTTGTGGCGGCCAGGGAAGTCGTCCCGTGTTGCGCGACTGTAGCGGTGATGCGGTCCAGCGCCCGTGTGCTCGCTTCCATCACGTCATGGCCGCCGGCGCCGTGAATGTGCAGGTCTACAAATCCCGGCACGACCGTCAACCCGGCGGCCAGGTAGTCGGTGGCGCCCACGGGCACACTCATTTCGTCACGGTGACCCACGCCCGCAATGCGACCGCCTTCCACGATAATTACCCCATCGCTGATCTCTTCGTGCGGAGTTAGAATTCGCCTGGCATAGATCGCGGTTGTTGGCATGACGGGAAGACTCGCCCAAGAGCTACCTCAGGATGCTACCTGAAATGAGCGGCCAAATCCCAGCCGAGCTTGCATCCTGTTGCTTCTTCGTTACAATCGTTGTTCACGAATTATTCGGAGGAAACGCAT
The DNA here is from genome assembly GCA_035534055.1 of Candidatus Acidiferrales bacterium. Classification (GTDB taxonomy): domain Bacteria; phylum Acidobacteriota; class Terriglobia; order Acidiferrales; family UBA7541; genus Palsa-295. The sequence goes on from DATLST010000307.1 coordinate 71,979, forward strand.
GGCAAACGAAAAACGCTACGTTGCCCAGAAGCGGCAGCGCCGTCGCCGCAAGACCGCCAAGGGCAAAGTGAAGCTTTACGAGCAAGGAAAAATCCCGCACGATAAGCTACCTTCCCTGGCGAAGAGATTTCTCTCCCGCAAGATGCGCGCTCTTAAAAAAGCGGAATAAACACAGCCAAAAAGAAAACGGGCGCCCGATGGATCGGTGCGCCCGCCGGTCCTGCTCTTTGCCGCTCAAGGGGTCGCGGCAGGATCCTCAGGATTCGGAGTTCAGTTGCCGGATGCCTGGGCGTGCGTGCTATTCGTCTTCGGCACGCTCAGGTAACCGCTGATTTTGTCCTTGGACACCTGATTCACGGTGAATTCCAGCGGCGCTCGCGATCCACGGCTGAAGAAATAGATGGGCTCGTTGACCGACCGGTTCTTCTTGTCATAGCGTGCGTCGTCGACGTAGAGGGATACAGTGAACAGGTTCTTTTTGGTGTTGACGCTCTTGAGTTCGACCATCAGGTCGCCTACCTTTTCGCGCTGGTTCCTCTTGTTGATCGTGAACTCGTAATAATCCCGCTCGCCCAGCCGGCGAAGTTCTTCGATCTCGTCGTGGTTCTTCGCGACCAGAGTGCCGAATTCACCACGCGTCATGGTCAGGTTGTTCTTGGTTGTTTCCAGGTCGGTCTTGACGCCGTTAACGTCCGTGCCCAGCTTGTTGACGTCATCCGCACTAGCCTTTGTTGCCAACTGGCCGTTGAGGTTGTTCTGAAGATCGGCGAGTTGCTTGCTGTCGTCATCCTTGATTTTTTTGGCTTGAGCCCGGGATCGGTTCAGCTCAGCCTGGGTGAGTTTCATCTTGTCGGTCACCACACTCAACTCGCCCTGGAGCTGTGAGTTGGTGTCCTCGGCCTTGGCGAGCCTCTGCCCGAGCACGTCGTCGCCCTGCTTGAACTGGCCGATCTCCTGGGACTGCGTGGCGAGGTTCTGCTCGAGCACCTTCGATCGGTTCGAGGCAGACCAGCCAACACCCAGAGCCACCAACGAAACTATGGCCAGCGCTGCCACCGCAATTCCAATCCAACGCGGCGCGGCCGACTCCTGCACGGTCACATCGTGTAGATCTTGTTTTTCCTCGTTCATCCTCGTGTCCTCCGGTGAGATCCCCTTGCGAAGAGTGGAAGGAGCACGCGCAGAGCCAAATCGGCCAAACTGCCGACCGCCAGCTAAACTGCATATATACAATAAGTTAGAATAAGGCTGAATTAAGACGTCAGGGCTTCGGAGGCGAGCAACTCTTGTAATTTTTACGCAGCTATAATGTTTTCTGCGTACTCGACAACACCGCAAGTATTTCGCTGGAGTTTTACCCGTTAGTCAAGGCACACTTCGCAAAAGACGCTTCAGCGGGTCACCGTCATGTTTCGCAACTGGGCAATGCGTTCAGACAGCGGCGGATGTGTGCTGAACAAACCGGACAGCGCTTCTCGCGCGCTGAACGGCGCGACGATGCACAGCGCGGAGGTAGAAGGCGAAATATCCATCGGGATCTTTTTGTTGTATGCGCCGAGCTTTTCAAGAGCGCTGATCAAGCCGTAGGGATGGCCCACCATTTTCGCGCCCGAAGCGTCCGCCTGATATTCGCGCTGCCGCGAAATCCCAAGCTGAAGCAGAAACGCGGCGAGGGGCGCCAGGAACAGCATGAGGATGGCGGCCAGACCTCCGCCTTCGCGATCATCGCCGCCCCCGCCGCCAAAACTTCCGAAAATCATTCCCCACCGGCCTATTTCCGCGATCCAGGTAACCGCGCCCGCAATTGTTGCCGCGATCGAGGAGGTGAGAATGTCGTAGTTTCGCACGTGCGACAGTTCGTGCGCGATTACGCCTTCGAGTTCTTCATCATTCATCAGTTCCATCAGCCCTTGCGTGACGGCAACCGACGCGTGGCTCGGATTGCGGCCCGTCGCGAAGGCGTTGGGCGCAGCCTGGGGAATCAAGTAAAGTTTCGGCATGGGCAGGTTCGCCTTGGCGGCCAGCCGTTCCATTACCGCGTATAAGCGGGGTTCTTGTTCCCGGCTAATAGGCTGGGCCTTGGCAGAAGCCAGAGCAATCTTATCCGAGAAGAAATAGGCGGTGCCGTTCATGAGGATTGCGAAAATCAGGGCAATCGTCATGCCACGCGACCCGCCGAAGGCCTGCCCCAAGGCCAGGAGCACTAACGTCAAAGCCGTCAGAAGAAATGTTGTTTTCAGAGTTTTCATGGTCCTTAGTCCGTGCCGTTTTTCAGGCAGCGCCTGCCTTGGCGGTCTCGCGCTGGAAAATCATCGCCTCGCCCTTGGAATCCGCGTCGACCTTCATCTCATCTCCCGGGCGGACTTCGCCGTCAAGAATTTTCAGCGCCAGCGGATCCTGGATGAGCCGCTGGATGGCCCGTTTCATCGGTCGTGCGCCGTAAGCCGGATCGTAGCCCTCACGGAAGAGCAACGTTTTCGCTGCTGCTGTAAGGTGGAGCGCCACTTTCCGGTCCGCCAGCAATTGGGTCACATGCTTCATCTGCAGTTCCACAATACGCTCGATTTGCTGTTTGCCCAGCGGGCTGAACATCACGATATCGTCGATGCGATTCAAGAATTCCGGGCGGAAAAGCTCGCGCAGCGCGCCCATGGCCATCTCGCGTGCTTTCTTCGGATCCTTGTCGGCCAATTCGAAGATTGCGGTCGATCCCACGTTTGACGTCATGATAATCACGGCATTGCGGAAATCGACGGTGCGGCCCTTTCCATCTGTGAGGCGTCCATCCTCGAGAATCTGCAACAACACATTGAAGATGTCTGGATGCGCTTTCTCGATTTCATCGAGCAGTACGACCGAGTAGGGCCGCCGACGAACCTGCTCGGTCAATTGGCCACCTTCTTCGTAGCCCACGTAGCCAGGAGGCGCGCCGATCATGCGCGCCACCGAATGTTTCTCCATGTATTCCGACATGTCCAGCCGCACCATGGCGCGCTCGTCGTCGAACAGGAATTCGGCCAGTGCCCGCGCCAGTTCGGTCTTGCCTACTCCGGTCGGTCCGAGAAACAAGAACGAACCAATTGGCCGATGGGGATCACTCAGGCCGGAACGGCTACGGCGAATGGCGTTGGCAACGCTAGCGAGCGCGGCATCCTGCCCCACCACCCGCTGGCGGAGCCGTTCCTCCATATGCACGAGCTTTTCGACTTCTCCCTCCAGAAGCCGCCCGACGGGAATGCCAGTCCACTTGCTGACGATCTTCCCAATTTCTTCCTCGCCTACTTCTTCCTTCAGCATGGGGTGGTCTTTTTGCAGCTCGCCGAGCTTGTCTTGCGCGGCTTTCAGTTCCTTCTCCGCTGCGGAAAGCATGCCATAGCGGATTTCGGCCACGCGGGAAAGATCGCCGGAGCGCTCGAACCGCTGCTCTTCGGACTTGAGCCGCTCGATCTCTTCTTTCTGTTTGCGGATACGGCCGATGGCGTCCTTTTCCGTTTGCCAATGCGCCTTCAGGCCGTTCGACTGCTCGCGGAGTGTGCTCAGCTCCTTCTCGATCTGTGTCATGCGCTCACGTGAGTGCGGATCGGTCTCTTTGCGCAAAGCCTGCCGCTCGATTTCGAGCTGCAAGATGCGACGCTCGATTTCATCGATCTCGGTGGGCAGGGAATCGATTTCCATGCGCAACCCGGCCGCGGCTTCGTCCACCAGATCAATGGCCTTGTCCGGAAGAAATCGATCGGTGATATATCGCTGAGAAAGCAGGGCGGCTGCCACGATCGCCGCATCCTTGATGCGCACGCCGTGGTGCACCTCATAGCGTTCTTTTAGGCCGCGCAGGATCGCGATCGTATCCTCTACAGATGGTTCGCCGACGAGCACAGGCTGGAAGCGCCGCTCGAGGGCCGGGTCCTTTTCGATGTACTTGCGGTATTCATTCAGCGTGGTGGCGCCAATCGCGCGAAGCTCGCCGCGCGCGAGCGCCGGCTTCAGCATGTTGGAAGCGTCCATCGAGCCTTCGGCTGCGCCCGCACCCACGAGGGTGTGAAGCTCGTCGATGAAAAGAATGATTTGGCCTTCGGATTCCGACACTTCTTTTAATAACGCCTTGAGGCGGTCTTCGAATTCGCCGCGGTATTTGGCTCCGGCCACCAGCGCCGCCAGATCGAGCGATACCAGGCGCTTCGGCTTGAGAATTTCCGGCACGTCTCCGGCCACGATCCGTTGCGCGAGTCCTTCGACGATGGCTGTCTTGCCAACGCCCGGCTCTCCGATCAGCACCGGATTGTTCTTGGTGCGGCGGGCGAGAATCTGCATGACGCGGCGAATCTCCTCGTCGCGGCCAATCACCGGATCGAGCTTGCTCCGGCGAGCCAAGTCGGTGAGATCGCGGGCGTACTGTTCGAGAGCGCGATAGGTCGCTTCCGGATTCTGCGACGTCACGCGATGGCTGCCGCGGATCGCGGTCATCGCCTGGAGGATGGCGTCGTGGCTCGCGCCCTGCCGCGCCAGCAATTGGCCGGCGGGATCGCGTTCCAATGCGGCGATGGCCAGCAAAATGTGTTCCGTTGAGACGTATTCATCCTTCAAGCGCTGCGCTTCCTCGAAAGCGCGCTGCACGACATCATTCGATGCTGCGCTGAGATACTGCTCGGAAACGCCCGATATTTTTGGCAGACGCTCGATCTGCTTTTCCGCTTCAGCCGCCAATCCTGCGGGCGGAACGCCCAGTTTTTCCAAGAGCGGTGGCACCACTCCATCACCCTGGGCGATCAACGCCCCGAGCAGGTGCAGCGGCTCAATTTGCTGCTGGCCGGAACGCCCTGCCAGTTCCTGCGCCGCTTGCAGCGCCTCTTGGGCTTTTACGGTCAGTTTGTCCATTCGCGGCATACTGTGATCTTCTCACTTTCCTGCTGAGGCACAAAGAGGGCTGGACCCAGCGCCCCTCTTAGGTGCTTTCGTTTTTAGCTGTTTCCGTTCACGGCGTTCACCTTCACCTGCTTCGGCTTTGATTCGGCGCGCTTCGGCATTTCCACGGTCAGCACACCATTTTTGTATTCCGCCTTGATGCCTTCGGAATTCACCGTGTTTGGCAAACCAAAACTGCGGCTGAAGGCGCCGTATGTTCGCTCGATCCGCAGATAATCGTCTTCCTTTACTTTTTGCTCGAATTTGCGTTCGCCGCGGACCGTCAGCATGTTGTTTTCGACTCGAATATCTAGGTCTTTTTCGTTGACGTCTGGAATGTCGGCCTTCAGGACCAGTTCATTCTCGGTTTCGTAGATATCGACCGCTGGAGCCCAGGTTGTTAACGAAGACTCGTTGCGGTCTGCATGGAAAGTGCTTTCAAAAAGGCGGTTGACCTGGTCCTGCAGGGTCGACGCACGCCTAAAAGGGTCCCATCGTGTGACTGCGTTCATTTTTTGTCTCCTGAACTTTTCTTGTCAGCGCCTAACATTAGCGCAAAACGATGATAAAATATGCGTATGATAGTGTCAAGTTATTTTTGCTTACAAAACTAACTTCTTGATGATGACTATAATTACTCTATTGCTTTTACTATGAAGCACTTAAGGTAGTGCGTTTCTGGCATCGTCAGCAGAATTGGATGATCCTGTGCTTGTGTCCGACGTTCTCCAATAACGATGTTGCGCTTTGCGTCGTTTGCCGCCTCGGCGAGAATCTGCAAAAAGAGAGGTTCAGTTATATGGTAGGAACAGGAACAGGTTAGCAGTATGCCGTCCGGTTCGAGAATTTTCAGCGCGCGAAGGTTGATCTCTTTGTACCCCCGGTGAGCTGCGGGGATGCTGTCGCGGTTTTTGGCGAATGCGGGAGGATCGAGAATGACCATACGGAAGCGCCGGCCGGCTTCATCATATTCCTTCAAAATGTCGAATGTGTTTCCTTCGCGAAAATGCACGTTAGAGATGGAGTTCATCTTTTGATTCCGCCGTGCGGCCTCGATGGCTGCAGGAGCCATCTCGACGCTCTCGACGTGCTCGCAACGGCCGGCGATCGTCAACGCAAAGCCGCCCGCATAGCTGAAGCAATCCAGGACTTCGCCGGACGCGTAGCGTCTAGCAGCCCAATGGTTCTCACGCTGGTCAAGGAAAGAACCGGTTTTTTGGCCCTTGAGGAGATCGTAGACAAAAGCAACGCCATTCTCCTTTACTATAACCTCAGGCGGAATGTCTCCCTGGAGAATGCCGACGCGTTGTTCGAGCCCTTCGAGCAGGCGCACCTTCGGGTCGTTGCGCTCGATAATTCCCTTGGGGGAAAACAGGTCGGCGAGGATTTCCATGAGCAGGTTCTTGTGGCATTCAGTTCCCTGGCTTAAGGTCTGGACAACGAGGTACTCGCCATACCGGTCTACTATTAGCGAGGGTAGCAGGTCGGCTTCGCTATAAACGAGCCGGTAGGCATCGCTGTTTTCGACGACGAGCTGGCGATAGGCGGCTGCTTGCCGCAGACGCGCGGTGAAAAACGCACGATCAACGGGCACGTCCTGGCGCGTAAGTAGCCGGATTGCGATCTGGGATTTGTCACTATAGAAAGCGCGTCCTTGGAAACGCCCGCGCTCGTCGCTAAGCCGGACAATCGCGCCGGGCTCGGCCTGCGCCGTGCGGACATCGCTGCGATACACCCAGAGATGCCCGAGGCGGAGCCGCTCAACGCCTCTGGGGCTAATCACCACCGATCCTTCTGCCACAATTTCCGCCTCAAAGATGAATCAGCCGTGGATTCGCTACAATGGCTCCGTGGCCCGCTGGGTGGTCGAGAACGTCCAGGGGAAGCGGAAATCGAGCGCGAAACCGGCGGTAATGTTCTCTTAGCATACTTACAGGACTTGTGCCAGTGCCGTTCCACAGGCTGGCCGGAAAGCGCGGATCACCGCGGATGAACCTCAGCGAATTCGACTACGATCTGCCGCCCGAGCGCATCGCCCAGCGTCCGCTCGCGGAACGCGACGCTTCGCGCATGCTGCTTCTCGACCGAGTCACCGGAGCCTGGGAAGACCGCAAATTCCGCGAATTGCCCGACTTGCTGCGTGGCGATGAGCTCATTGTTGCCAACAATGTTCGTGTGCTGCCCGCGCGGCTTTTTGGCCGGCGTGCCGGAATTCACGCCGAGGATCCCGGCGGCAACAATCCCGCGCGCCGGGAATTCCTCACTACGCCGATCGAAGTTCTTTTGGTGCGGCAGATCGCGACCGATACGTGGGAAACGCTAGTACGGCCTGGAAAAAAGGTGCCTACTGGCGAGCGCATTGTGTTCGGCGATGGCGAACTCGAAGCGCGAATAGAGGGACGCGGCGAATATGGCCTGCGCATCGCGCGGTTCACGTCGCGGGATGGCTTTCATGAAACGCTCGGGAGGATCGGACATATTCCGTTGCCACCCTATATCAAGCGCGAGGATGAGCCGCTTGATCGCGAGCGCTATCAGACGATCTTCGCGAGGCAGGGAAGCGCAGTGGCCGCACCAACGGCGGGGCTGCACTTCACCCCGTCGATTCTGGAGCAGCTCAGAAACAGGGAAATCGAAATCATGGAGATAACGCTCAACGTTGGCTTGGGAACGTTCGAGCCGGTACGTACCGAACGGCTTGAGGATCATAAAATCCACAGTGAAAGCTACGACATCCCGGAAGCGACGGCTAAGGCCATCGCGCGGGCGCGACGCGAAAATCGTTCTGTGCTGGCGATTGGGACGACCGTGGTCCGCGCCCTGGAGGATTCGGCGGAGAAGAATGACGAGAACGCGGAAGCGATTGCGCCGGGAAAAGCGGAAGCGAGGATTTTCCTGCACCCAGGCAAGCCATTTCGCATCGTAAACCAGTTGCTGACGAATTTCCACCTGCCGCGCTCGAGCTTGCTGGGAATGGTGGCGGCGTTCGGGGGACGAGAGAATATTTTGCGCGCGTACCGTCATGCGGTGGAGGCGAAGTATCGCTTCTACAGCTACGGCGACTGCATGCTGATTCGCTGAGAGGCTGCTGGTTGGCTGCGGAAAGCTAGTCTTCGTCCACGGCTCCCGCCACCTTGAGCACGGCCAGAAAGGCCTCTTGCGGGATATCAACCTTGCCCACGCGCTTCATCCGCTTCTTGCCTTCCTTCTGCTTTTCAAGGAGCTTGCGCTTGCGCGAGATGTCGCCGCCGTAGCACTTGGCGAGCACGTTCTTGCGGATGGCGCTAATGGTTTCGCGGGCGATGATGCGGCTGCCGATGGCGGCCTGGATCGGGATCTCGAACATCTGGCGCGGAATCAGTTTGCGCAAGCGCGCGACGAGATCGCGGCCGCGATCGTATGCCTGATCGCGATGGCAGATGATCGTGAGAGCGTCGACCGGCTCGCCGCCGACGAGGACATCGAGCTTGACGAGATCGGATTCGCGATATCCGGACAAATGATAATCGAGCGAGGCGTAGCCGCGCGAAACGCTTTTCAGCCGGTCGTAGAAATCGAGCACGATTTCATTGAGGGGCATTTCATAGGTGAGCATCACGCGAGTGGGTGAAAGGTATTCGAAATTTTTCTGCACGCCGCGCTTTTCCTCGCAGAGAGCGAGAACCCCGCCGAGGGATTCCTCCGAAGTAATAATCATGGCGGTGAGAATGGGCTCCTCGATTTTCTGGATCGAAGTAGGCGGGGGAAACTTCGCGGGGCTATCGACCTGAAGGACTTCGCCTGCCGTGGTGGTGATGCGGAATTCGACGCTGGGCGCGGTGGTGATCAGGTCGATATTAAATTCGCGCTCGAGCCGCTCCTGCACGATTTCCATGTGCAGCAGGCCAAGAAAGCCGCAGCGGAAGCCGAAGCCAAGAGCCACCGAGGTTTCCGGCTCGTAGAAAAATGCGGCGTCGTTGAGCTGCAGCTTGCCGAGAGCGTCGCGGAGCACTTCGTAATCGCTGGCGTTCACGGGATAAAGCCCGGCGAAGACCATGGGCTTGATGGCTTCAAATCCGGGCAAAGCGGGCGCGGGACCGCTGGCATCGGTGACCGTGTCGCCCACGCGCGCGTCGGCCACACGCTTGATGTTGGCGATGATGAAGCCGACATCGCCCGCAGCGAGATCGTCAAGAACGATAGGTTTGGGCGTGAGCACGCCGAGATTTTCCACCTCGTATACTTCGTTGCTGGCACAGAGACGAATCTTCATGCGCGGGGTGAGGCGGCCTTGCATGACGCGGACCAGAACCACGGCGCCCCGAAAAGCGTCGAACCATGAATCGAAAATCAAAGCCTGCACGGGATCATCGGCCGTGCCTTTCGGCGGAGGGATGCGGTGCACGATGGCTTCGAGCACATCGGACACGCCGAGACCGCTCTTGGCGCTGATGGGAAGCGCGTCATCAGCGGGAATGGCCAGTACATTTTCGATCTGCTCCTTCGCGTATTCGGGCTGCGCGGCGGGCAAGTCGATTTTATTGATTACCGGGACGATGGTGAGGTTGTGACGCGTAGCCAGAAAAGCGTTGGCTACGGTCTGCGCTTCCACCCCCTGGCTGGCGTCGACAACGAGAAGCGCGCCTTCGCAGGCGGACAGCGCGCGCGAAACTTCGTAGGAGAAGTCGACGTGTCCGGGCGTGTCGATGAGGTTGAGACGGTACTCATGTCCATCCTTGGCGGTGTAGTGGAGACGAATGCTCTTGGCCTTGATGGTGATGCCGCGCTCGCGTTCGAGGTCCATGGAATCGAGAACCTGAGCGGTCATCTCGCGCTGGCTGAGCGCGCCGGTGAGCTCGAGAAGGCGGTCGGCCAGGGTGGACTTGCCGTGGTCGATATGCGCGATGATGCAGAAATTCCGGATGTACTGGGGATCCATGGGCCTTTGTGCGATTGCGCGACGCCGAGGGCGATGATGGCCGACAAGCGCTCGTCCGGCACGTCTTTTGAAACATCGAGTGTGCCACAGTCGAGCGCGAGCTGCCAGCGGGCTCCGGGGGTTGTGGGACGGCCGTTAGAAAGGGCCGTGGGCATGAAATCCACTGCTGAGGGGAATTACACGCGAAGTTCCCTCAGGAGCTAAAGCTATTTTGAAAGGTTACTTGGGACGCCAGCGCCTATAACTATATTTTTGCCTAAGGAACCTCTGAACAAGCACTGGTTTAAAAGAACGGATGAGGAACAATAGGCAATTCAAGCGGTTTCAGTGATTTCATAGGGATGCCGAGAGATTGGATCCGCCTGCCAGTGCCACCAGAGCGTCCCTTGTGACCCT
>DATLST010000308.1:0-16221 GCA_035534055.1 Candidatus Acidiferrales bacterium
ACGGTGACGTCGTTCGGCTCATGCTTGGAACCGGGATGGCGTCCGTCGCGGCGGGGCTTGTGTTTGGACTGGGCATTTCTGTGCTGCTGGCGCGGAGCATGGAGAGCCTGCTTTTCGGAATTGGTGCCTTCGACGCGCCGATTTTTTTGGCAACGGCCGGATTGCTGACTCTGGTGGCGCTGGCGGCGTGCTATTTGCCAGCACGGAGGGCGATGCGCATCGATCCAATCACCGCGTTGAGACACGAATAGTTTTGGGCGGAGGCGGAAATGAAGATAGAAGAATCCTTAGTGGCCCGACGCGTTGTCGTCGCGCTTGCGATGGTGCTGTTGCCGATGAGCATTTCGGCGCAAGACGCATCGCAGCTTCCCAAGATCCACGTGGCGACCCGCTTGGTCCAGATTGGCGTTATTGTTCGCGACAAACATGGACCGGTAAGCAATTTAACGCAAGACGATTTCACGGTACTCGACCGAGGCAAGCCGCAGACCATCAGCATTTTCTCTACCGATGCCGCCCTCGCGACTCAACAACCGCCCGAGCGGCCCCTGCCACCAAACACCTTCTCCGACCTGCCGCACTACGGGGCGCTCGTTCTGCGCAGCGTTACCATCGTTCTCCTTGACAACCTGAACACGCTTTACGGATCGATGCCACAGGATCAGTACGAGAGCACGCCATTCTGGGTTGAGGGCCTTGCGCTGCAAAGGGCACGAGCCCATCTACTGGAATTTCTCAAGACGGTCGATCCCAGGGACAGGGTCGCCATTTATGGTTTGCGGGATTCGTTACACGTTCTTTGCGATTTTACAAGCGACCGCGCAGAACTGCTCGCGATCGTCAGCAAGTACGACACTTCCTCCGTCACGAACCGCGCGGTCGTCGCGCCGGCCCACCGTGGGCACCCGTACATCCCCCTGCCATCGTCCGCTGAGCAGGCGAGTTCGTTCGAAAACGGGGCCGCCCTTACACTCGCCGGAATCGCGAACGAAGAACGCGCGCGGATCACTATGGCGGCGCTGGCGTCCATCGCAAATCATGTAGCCAACATTCCGGGACGCAAGAATCTTGTGTGGCTGACTGCGGAGCTGCCGTTTTCAGGCGCTGCGATGGCGCGCGTTTTGAGTCCGGCGAACATCGCGGTCTATCCTGTGGACGCTCGCGGGCTGCTCGCACAGCAGGTCCCTACGGAAGCCCTTACGGGCACGGCCGACGCGGACGACGTTTCCGGGGCCAGTGGCCACATGGATAATATGCCGGCTCAGTCCTCTCAACCGATCGGCATCGCCACCATGCAAAAGCTCGCCGACGAAACCGGCGGACAGGCCTTCGTCAACACCAACGACATCACCGGTGCGATTCGCAAAGCCGTTGAAGATTCAGAGGTCACTTACACGCTGGGCTTTTATATAAATGGCGATTCCCTGGATGGAAAACTTCACGAGTTGAAAGTGGAGACCAAACGCAAAGGCCTGACCATACGCTATCCGAAGGGCTATTTCGCATTTCCGGACACGGAGGCCACAAAAGACGAAGATCAGTTTAGGCTAGTCAGCGCCGTGCAGAGCCCCATCGAATCTTCGTCAATTCAGTTGACGGCCACAGTGGACCGCGTGGATCAACCTCCGCATTCGCTCAAAGTTCTGTGTTCCATCGAGGCTCACAATCTTCGTCTTGTGCAGAGCGGAGGACTGCGCAAAGGTTCCGTCGAGGTCTACATCGTCGAACAGGATCAAACGGGAAAAGTGGTTTTGCAGTCTGGCAAGACCTTCACTCTGCAGTTCCCGGAGAAACAATACGAGGCCCTGCTGAAATCGGGCATCCTTTTTCACGAATTTGTGCAGCCACATCCCGGCGCGACCACGTTGCGCGTGCTCGTGGAAGATCCGAGCACCAGCGAACTTGGGAGCGTGATCATTCCGTTGGCGCAGATTAAGTAGCATGGAGGCCAAGGGCCCGCTACGGCAGGCTGAGGCCCTGGGGGACAAGGTGAGACGAAAAACAATGGAGAGCCCGCTTTTCGGCATTGGTGCCTTCTTCGTTTTTTTGTAACATCCGCCACATCAAACGGATATGGCGGAAGCGTGCGGGAGTCGAAAACAATACCGATCGGAATTTCAAGGACTTAGAAGAAATGCCAGGGAGCGCTAAGACATTGAAAAGGAACGATGAGGAGTCCAATGAAATCCTTATTGGCCCCTCAATGGCCCCCCGTTTCTTTCGAGCCGGTGAAGTTCCATACGCGTGGGTTTTTCACCCACTACCCAGAGCAGGAACTCGGCTTCGGGCCAAAATTCCGCGGTACGGATGGCAAGCCGACGAACGTGGCATATAGAATCAATCTATGCGAGGAGCTAGCGGCCCGCGACCTCGCCAATAGCTCACAGTGATATACCTACCTCAGCCTGCTTCAAAACCGCCACGATCTGTTCAACGGAAAAACGCCTTCTCTTCACGGCAAAATCTCCCTCCCCTTGCGGGCTCGATTTTGCCGGGAACTCACTCTCAAAATGTGCCAAGAATTGGGGAGCCGATCAGTAGGACAGGAAATTCCCGTACACCGGAAGCGAAGCTTTGCGATTGGCAATTCCATACTGGTCGCACTGCTAAATTTAGGGAATAATTTTCGGAGGCAGAGTCTGTTTCGACTGAAATTCGTGCAACCGCCGTTTTGCTAGGGGCGCGGCTATGCCAATGACAAACGCTATGACCGAATAAATGGCTCCATTGACGGCCATACCCGAAAAGGCCCAGATCAAACTATGCCAGGGCCCACCGAATATAACCCTCCACGGGTAAAAGCCGGCAGCGATGAGCCATTCGGGCAGCTTTACTTGTGCTGCGAGCGCAATCATGAGGACCATATCGAATCCGAATCCGATTATTAGTGCCCAGAGGGTGGTTCTCCATATTGAACTGCGGGAAGACACTCGCATGGCTAACTCCAGCCTCTCCTTGTTCTCACAGTGATTTCTCATCCGGAAGCGACTAGTAGGTGATGCAGTTCTTTCCAGGCATACATGCGATCTCAGGCCAAGGACCACCACCCGAAATGAGGCTTTGAAACTCGAAATCGCTCTGGTCGGGGCATGCGGCTGGATTCCCCAGCAGACAATCAGTGAATTCGTTCTGCAGCACAGGGCTTGGATTAATGGAGCCAGTCTGGACTACCAAGTCCATGTAGGCAATATTAGATGCCCAACTGTAAAATCCGAAGAAGAAACCAGCGGTAGCACTTTTATACTGGTCAGGAAATGTGACTTCAAAGGTGGCTTGTGCATTCCTGACTGCTTGAGCGATCTGCTGCGCAAAAGCGAGCGAAAAGATGTCGGGCATAACGTAGTACACTCCATCCTCGCCGAAAACGTGGTTTAGGTCCGCCCCAGTGCTGCATCCCCAACAGGTCGGAGTCCCATCCGGGAGGCTGTGCCACGGAGAGGTCATGTCAGTCATCGTATGAATTGCTTCACCGAGATCCCAAAGACCGCTGCCGTTGAACCCCGTATCTTGGGCATCACTCATCTCTCCAGCAATAAAGTCGTCGATTTGTGTCGCGCAATCATCCATGGAATCACCGGGCGAGCACTGCGCGTGCATATACGCGTCAGCGGGGTCCTGGAATGAATCGACCCAAGCGCTCGCGGCTTCTAGCGTCCCAATTTGAGAGGAACTCAACCCCGGGAACGCCCTTTCAAGAATGTCGTCATGGACAGGGGTGGGCCACTTGCCAGTGGCGTCGGCCATATTCAAAGGGTCGTTCATCGAGTAGCTGTATCGGTTCAGAGATTGCGGTTTCCCTTTAGAACCATCAATCGGGTCCGGCGACGATAGCCGCCCCAACCGGCTCACGTGGTACCGCGCCATCGCGTAATGATTCCCTGACTCCGCATCATACTCGTAGGTCGTGAAGTACAGCTTGTCATTGGTGGCGTTGTACCACGACTCGCCAAATGGGAAATGTCCCATCTCCGCCGCGACGCTGCCGCTGGAATTGGTCACCATGCGGTTCGACAGATGATCCTGATGATAATACTTCGTGCCCGAGGAATCGATCCGGGCCAGCAACGCTCCGCCCGCGTAAATGTATTCTTGCGTCGGCGAGCTTGGCGCTGCCCCGTTCACGTACTCGGCAATCACCTTCGACCCCGAGAAGATGTACACCGTCGTCGTGGTGCCCGCAACCTTCTTCACCCGCAAGCCGTTCCCATCGTAAGTATAGGTTCCCGAACCCAGCGCGCCGCTCGCGGTGACCGCGCGCCCCTCACCATCGTAGGTTATCGTGTTCAGCCCATCGTTAGTCATGTTGCCGCTGGCGTCATAACCGTAGGAGCCGGTGAGCTGGTTTGTCGTCGCGCTCACGCTGACTGAGTTCGTCGGGCAGGTGATCCCGCTGCAGCCGGAAGAGATGCTTTGCGCCGAACGGTTCCCGTAGCGGTCATACGCTTCCGAGAGGCCCCAGGCCGGATAGCTCGTGGACCCTGTGGTCGTGGCTTTGGTCAGACGATACAGTGAATCGTAAGTGTAGGTGATGCTGCGTCCTGCCTGCACATAATCGGTGATGCTCGAAATCTGGCCGTTGTTGCTTCCCGCCGAGCCGTAAGAATAAGTCAAACCGAACTTCGTCGTCGAGTCATGCGCGCAGTTGCCGCTGCGGTTGCTTGTTGAATAATCAAGGCAGCTCAACTGCAAACGATCAGATGAAAAGCCGAAAGACGCGTAAATTCCGTTTCCGTACTTGAGGCCGGTCACAAGGCTTGCGGCGTTGTACGCGTAACCCGTCACGTATGGACTCGCGGCCTGCCCGCACCCGCTCGTGGACGGAGCGATTTCGCACAAACGCCCGATGGGGTCCACGCTTTGCTGGACAACGCGACCCGAGGGATAGGTGATCTGGGTTAATTCGTTTGCGAGATTGAACGCGTAGTTGATCGTGTAGGTCGTGGTACCTATGACCTTTTGCAGTTGGGCTAACTGGCCAAGATTGTTGTAGCTGTAATTTTCAGAGCCGACTCCGTCGGTCATGGTAATCAAGCGCCCATTATTGTACTGCGAAGCATTCGCGCCATAGGTCAGCCCCACGCTCGCAGTTGCGGGCACGCCCGTAGCGCCACTCACGTTATAGCTGATGCCGGTAAGGCGATTGAGTCCATCATAGCCGTAGCTTGTGAGGACTCCGCGAGCATCGGTTCTGTAAAGAAGATTATCGAAATTGTCGTAACCGTTGGAATTGCAAGTACCACCGGAGACGGCTCCGTAGCAGACCATTCCGCCTTCCGGCGTGGTGGCGCTATTCAAACGCCCCAGAGCGTCATAGACATAGGTGCGCGTTTGAGAGCCTTGCGAAATCTGCGTCAACTCATCCATCACATTGTAGGTGTAAGAGGTCTGAAGTGTGAGGCTGTTACCATTCGTCGGGTCCGGCTCGTAGACGCTGGACAAGCGCCCCGCGGCGTCCATCACGGACTTTCGCTGTTTGCCCGTGGGATCGGTCACTGTTGCGGTGTTGGTGGAATAGGAATACGTTGTGGCTGAGTTGTCGGGCAACGTGACTGAAATGGGACGGCCCAGCACATCGAATTGCGTTGTCGTCCAATAAGAGCCAGTGCTGCCAGTGTACGGATTGCTCGTCTGGTAGGCGCGCCCCGCAAGGTCGTAATTCGTGCTCACCTTCGAATAAACGTTGTCGCTCGCATCTTCCGTCGTGGTCAGGTTTGGACGGCCAAGGCCGTCCAGGGCCGTAATCTGCTGAACCGATTTTGAGGAGTCTACTTTGGTGGTTGTCGTCGCCGTAAAGTGCGTGTCGTCGTAACTGTAAGAAACATTTTCACCGTTCGTTTGCGACACACTTGTGGGTCTGTGAAGCGTATCGTAAGAAAAACTCGTCACCAAGTTGTTTTCGTCCGTGGATGTCTTTATTTGGCCGGTGCTGGCGTAATATGTGGCGCTCGTTTTGAGCTGGGTTGGTGATGTCCCGCTGGTGACTGAGTCGGGTTCTGAGTATTGCGTCGCCGACGAGTAGGCCCACGTCTTGGTCTGGCAGCAATTCAATTGCGCGGTGAGCAGATTTCCGAAGAAATCGTAAGTGAAGTTCTTGGTGATTCCGCCACTCGGCACACTTGGAGAAAGGTATGTCGTGACCGAAGTGGGATTTCCACGATAATTGAATGTGCAAGAATAACTCGCGTCGTTATGTTGCGGTTGTCCTGTTGGGCAATTTGAGAGTGCAACTCCATCATAAGTGATGTCCTGTCGGTACTGGATGGGGCCGGTGGCGCCGAACATAGATTTTGATGTAACCAGGTCAAGGATATTCCGGCTCGTATAATTTGAAGACGTGTTGTAGCTGAAGTTGGTGCATCGAAGATAACCGCCCGGCCCGCCCGAACCGAAATCCCATGCGCATTCTTGGTCGAGCAAACCGTTCGAGTCGAACACCGTAGCGATCTTCGATTGGGTCGTGCCATCTTCTAAAACTGTTACCACTGTGGCGGGCGTGCCGTTCGTGGCCCACGTTGTGTTCATCGTGCGAAGCGGCGTTCCCGAGCCGGGAGAGTTCGGATAAATCTGACGCTTTATTTCCTGGCCGGAACTGTTAAACGTTACAACCGTATCAAAAGCGTTTGCCGTGTCGGCCAATTTCGGTGTGGTGATCGTGGTGGTCAGACTTGAAGTGTTGCGAACATAATTCGACGTCGCAGTGTTGGTGCCATCGCTGACCGTCCGGTTCATGCTCAGCGTAGTTCCATCTGCACAGTTGATGCCGTCATTCGCTCCGGTGTAGTCGTATTGATAATAGCCGCCAGTCGGAAGCGTGACTTTATGCAAGCGCCCCGTGTAGTAACCGGTATTCCCTGGCGTTTGCTCGTACGCGAACAGGTATTTGAGAGTCCCGCCACCGGGCGTCGGGATGTCGAGCTCGGTAGGGAGCGTCGCCGTACCGCTCCATTCATTTACGGGACACCCGAAATTCGTTTTGATATTTAGGGTTTGCAGGTTAAGCGTTGCCGTCTGGTAATTTCCGCTTGGATCTAGAAACTCGTACTGGACAGAAGAACTTCCCGATATGACTTTCAGCGCAACTCGTCCGGCGGTATCGGTCCAATCGGTTTCGGACCCGTTCACAGAGGAGCTAATATAATTTCCATTCCGATCAGTTATGCTCCCATTCTGGAGTTGAAATCCATTCTTCGCGAAAAGTGAGAGAACCGCGCCACTGCCTGAGTCTATGGAGATGTAATATCCGCTTCCATCAGAGGCGTAGCCACTGAAGGTGCCAGACTGAGTTTCCGTGCCGGTGCATTCGTCGTATTGATCCTCATAGTAAACACCAGCGAAGCTGTGAAGGGTCCCCAGAGGGTCTGTATACGCGTATTCATCGGTCCTCGTCGTATCGATATATTGGCACCCGTCCCCAAGATAGCATTTGTTACACCGCACGTGGCTGTTAGTTGTTCTGTAATTCGTGCCGCCGACAGAATACCTGGTGGTCCATCCCCACGGTGGAATGTTTGTGCTGTTCGGCACCCATCCGCTAAGATATTTCGTCCAGATCGAGGAGTTATAAACGAGGTTGAAATTAAGATCGAGGCCGTTGCGCCCTGGGCTCGACATGATGGGAATTGCAAGCAGGACGTTTAGATCTTGATTGTTCCTCGTTTCCAGCCCTACTTGGTCGAGAGAGCCGAACGGCGGGAGTCCGGTTGTCTGCGGCCACGCGCAAACGGGCAAGAAAGCAGTTAGAACAATCGATAGGAGGTAGCGGCGCATTGTCGTCTCCCCATTCCGTTTGAAACTGTTTCCGTTTGAAACTGTGTGTCAGTGAGGCCAGTATTGAACGCAACGCTCTGAATCGTGATGGTCTGCCAGGGAAGGCCGTTATAGGATTTCGAGATCTGAAATGGGTACTCGACACCATTTACTTTCGTGTAGTTTGAAAAGAAAACCTCCACGCGAGTGACGTGTACAGCCCCCTCCCCAGGTTGCCGCTGATAAGAGATCTTCATCGGTAATTCCGACTCGGCATCGAGCCAGATATCTCTCGTCGAGAACGATGCCAATTTCTGCATGCGCGGCTTCGAGGCGAAACTATTCCAGACCTGGATATGCTGGACCGGCGCTCCATTAAGGGTTTCTGGCCCAATGTAGCGAAAGGACTCGTCTGGATTGCCGAGAATCGCCGAAAGAAAAGGAAGGGGAAAGTCGGCGCACTGGTCGACAACAATCAGTTCTACTGGCGGATTGACCGACTGCGTCCCATTGACTTCTTTTGCGTCTCCGTACGAATAGATAACAGCCCTCTGGCCGTCTGGGAGGTCAATTGTTTCGGCAGTGTCGCCTGTGCCCAGCGTTTGAATACTAATTGACCCGCTTTCATTGGTCGAACCTTCGACAATGCTGATATTTCCTGTGGCAGAAGAATCCGAAGGCGCACTCGTGGCCATTGCTGCCACTGATTTTTGAAGAAGGGTAATCGCCGTCGGGTCCCGCGTAGGAGCTAGCGGTGCTGGAGATTGCTGAGCCTGAATAGCTGTTCCGAACAGGAGGCTAACAGCGAAAAGCGGGCCGAGTCGCATGATACGCATCGGGCACCTCCCCAGAATGCAGAATTAGGGCAACGTGTACACTTCGACGTTAAGTCTGTCAAGAGGGAATAATGCTTTAGTACGTAAGTACCACAGGAACTCAACCGACATAAATCGATCCAGCGCAATAAGCCTTCGGCTCTATCTGCTGATCCCTTGGCATAGTGACTGGACGTGCTCGCGTGATCGATGTCCTTCGCGAGACTGGACCCACTGCGCTGTTGATTGTTCCGTGCGGATTGGCCCCGTCGCGGGTCGGTGTGACACGTCGCGGGAGAGTTGGTCAGCAAGATGCGTTTTGTCATTCGCGTAGATTTGTGCATCGTCGCGGCCGCGCGACACGGCGACGTAGGCCAAACGGCGGTTGATGAGTTTTTCCCCCATGCGCTCCGTGTCCACGTGAATGAAGCACGCGGTCGGCGGTTTGCCCCTGGGTGCTGTGGCTCGTTACGGCATAGCCGTGATCGAGATGCCGATTCTGTCGTATGTTGAACGCGACCGCGCGGCCGGAATCGAGGCTGATTTGGAGATTGCCGCGCGCGTCGATCTTCTCGATGGTGCCAAGCTCGCGGTTGGCGATGTGCTGCTCTCGATTCGGCGCGGTGAACTGCACGCGGTCGCCTTTACTGAATTCGCGTTCCGCCTCCCGGTAGAGCGTCACACCTTGCAAACGGCGCGGATTGTAACTCACGTGTTCACCGTTCTCGCGTTTCACCGTCACTAAATTCTCTTTCTCATTAGCGCGCTCGACGCGGGCATATTCTCCTGGCGTAACGCCGACTGCCTTACTACCTTTTGTGTAGCGCACCACGTCACCCGGCTTGTATTGCGCGGCCCACTGCCGGTCCGCTCCGGTGATTTCTTGGCGGGCCACTAAGACTCTCAGCCGCTGCTCTCTGTGGTCCACTTGCCCTCGCGTTTGCATTTCCCGGTGGATGATCTGGTTGATTTGTATGCGCGATTGATTGTCGGGCGAGACGACTAACGTCCCATGCGGCTGTTTCGCATAGTCAGCGGCGATTTCTCTCAGCCGCTCTTCGCGGTCCACAATCTCATGCATGCGCCCCTGCGATTCGAGATTCTGGATTGCCTCTCTTACTTGGCCTCGTGAGAGTTGCTCCACCACTTCCTTGAGAGCCGGGTCCCGCTGGCGCACGATTTCATCGAGCCGCGCGGTTTGGATTCCAGCTTCCTGTAGCTGCTGATACGGCGTTCCCGCTTCGACGGCTTGGTGCTGGCGTATGTCGCCTACTAAAAGTACGCGGTCATGTTCTCTGAGTCGGTGGAGAAATTCGTTCATCTGCTTCGTACTCGCCAAGCTCGATTCGTCCAGAATGTACAGCCGCTTCTGTCCGTCATGCTCTTTGTCCGTCCGTGCAAGATGCCGCTGCAACGTGCTCGATTCGATCCCGGCCTCGGCGAGTTTCTGTGCCGCGCGCGACGTAGGCGCAAAGCCCTCTACCTTGTAGCCTTTACGCTCGGCTGCTTCTCGGATTGCCGCAAGGGAAGTAGTCTTGCCCGACCCGGCAACGCCTTCCAGTGCCGTGACTTGATCCCGGCTTGCGAGGATTTGCTCGACTGCTCGCCGCTGGCTTTCACTTAGATGCGGATGGCCTCTCTCGACTTCTCTGCGCGTATCGGCACTGACAATGGCCAAGTGTTTGTTCTGTCCCTCGCGCATGACTTGGATCGTGTCGCGCTCGTAATCAATCATCTCCCGAGTCGTGTATGCCCGGCTTGGTGCGCCTAGCTCCTTTTCTACTCCGATGAATTCACCGGCATTGATGCGTTTCTCGAACTCGGCCCGGACCTCAGTCAGTGTCGCCTCTCCCATCGAACGCCTCAACGCATCCCGCAATAGCTCGCGCTCTTCGACTACAGCTTCCCGCTCCAGGTTCCTCTCTTTGGAGAACGTCACCGCAGACTGCGCGGTCGCGTGGGGAGCATCTCGCTCAGTTTGTAGTGGCCTTTCCCGAGCTACTCCGATTACACGCTCCGGCTGGCTCCCGAACGCTTCCGCCATCTCGCGGTGCCGCCGCTGCATTTCTTCCCGCGAGATTTCCGCTTTTGCTTCCCGCGTTTTGTGCGCGGCGATTTGCGCGGCGTCGGCCCCTCGCTGATTTTCCTTTGCCAGATGCTCTTCGATCTGCTGCCGGCGGGGACTCGATGCGGCAAGATATTCGTCGCTATAGCCCTTGATTTCCGGCTGGCCGCTTTTGCCGCGCTCGACCTCGTATCCTAGTTCCTTGAGCCTCATGGCCAGTTCGGAGCGGTACACACCCGTCGCATACTGCTGTGTCTTGTAGAGTTCCCGTGGCTCTAGCGCGTAGATTTCTCCATCTTCCGTTTCCGTACGATTGAAGAAAACCACATGCGTGTGCAGTTGGGGTGCGGCGTAGCCATCAACGGGCCTTGCGCTGTTATGCTCGAACTTCGCCGCGACCCATTTGCCGGTTGTCTCTGCCGGAAGATTTCCGCCGATGCGGGCCTGGACGTATTGCTCCAGTTCGCCCAGCGCGACGGCCACGCTTTCTTGATGTGCCCGGCGCACCCGTTCGTCTCCCCCAACAAGAGCGGTCAGCGACACGCTCTTCGGTGCGGAGAACGTCGCATCCCAACCAGCGCGGTGCTCCATCGTTCGTACTTTCTGGCCGTGTTCGTTCACGTATTCCCGTGCCACTTTGTGGCGGACCAGCTGCTCGCCCGTGACCGGGTGCTGGCCTTCCGAGAGCCGCTGGAAGTGCTCCTCGCGCACGTCACCCCTGAGTCCCCACTGTTCGGCAAGTCTCCCGTGCCACTCGCCGCGTATCTGGTCTTCCTGTGTGTAGTAGTTCTCGCGGGCATTACCGAATTCTTCCGCGTGATACGCCTGCGCTTGGCTCGCGCTCAAGGGATTCGATATGCTCAGCATGGATTGGCCTATTCGAAGAAGTGTTCTTGACTCGGGCCGGATCGCGTCAGTTGACGCTCCCGGTCTTGCTTTACTTCTTGCAGTGTAAGTTTCTGCTCGGGCGTCTCGTTCGCTCCAACTGCTCCCGCTCCTGCTCTTGGCAGTTCTTCGGCCCGTTTTCTCATTGGCCGTTCAATGTACTTCGGATGCTTGCTCGGCAATTCGATGAACGGGAAGGTCATCCGCGCGACAAGATTGCCCTTCTTGTCATTTAGGGCCTGCGGCCCGCGAAACCTCATGAAAATCATTTAGAGGTAAGATCGGAACGGCGTGGAGCGGCGAGGTCGACTACTCAATGGATAAGTCGAGGCTGTCTTCTTGTCTGATCCGGAGCGTGCGTGATTGAGCGAATAATTGGGCGTCGTTGTCTTCCCCCGTGGGAGCGGCGATAGCCCGCGACCCTGGTTAAGGTAACCGCAGCACGCTCTCCGCTCCCAGCCAGGAGGAAGTTATGCCTTATAGGATAGCGGGAATGACGTTCATAAAAAGATGCTGGCCGTAGTTGTGTCTGACGTGGAAGTTGACGGTGAATACCAATTTGCGCGCCAGCAGTTTGGCAGCAATCCCGGGCAACTGCGCTCGCTGGCCACATGGCTGCTCGAGCAAGAGGTCGAGGAAGTAGTGATGGAATCGACGGCGCAATATTGGCGGCCCGTTTGGGAAGTGCTGGAGCGGTGCTGGAAACCGATACGTCAGAAACGGGAAGGAGCAAGCCCGAAGTCGGGAACACTGCATCTGGCACAGGCGCAGTCGAACCGCGGGCGGCGGGGACGCAAGAGGGATTTCCCCGATGCCGAACGTCTGGTGAAGCGGCTGGTGGCCAACGAACTGACTCTGAGCTTTGTGCCCGATGCCGAGCAGCGTCTGTGGCGGACGGTGACGCGCCGAAGGTATCAGCTGACGCGCAACCGCGTACGGTTGCAGAACCGGCTGGAGAGTCTTCTGGAAGAGGCACATATCAAGTTGTCGAGCCTCGTTTCCGATCTACTGGGCGTGAGTGCGCGACGCATGCTGCAGGCTCTGGCCGATGGGGAAAGCAACCCAGCAACTCTAGCCGCCCTCGCCGATCGGAAGTTACGCGCCACGCAGGAGCAGTTGCGCGACGCACTCGGTGCCTGCACGGAACTCAATCCCGTCTACCGCCGGCTATTGAAGATGATGCTGGACGAGTTGGAATTGATCGACAAGCAGATGGGCCAAATCGATCAAGAAATGGCCAGTCTGCTCAGCCCGCACCAGGATGCCTTAAAGCGGCTGGCGGAAGTGCCCGGTCTAGGAGTCGCTTCGGCGCAGCAGATCATTGCCGAAGTGGGTCCCACGGCAACGACCTTTCCTTCCGAGAAATGTCTCTCCTCTTGGGTGGGTGCCTGCCCCGGCGACGATGAGAGCGCGGGCGTGAACTACAGCCACCGGTCTCCGAAGGGCAACCGCCACATGCGGCGCGTTCTCAACCAGTGTGCCAACGCCGCAGCCAAGGCCAAAGGAACCATCTTCGAGACTGTCTATCGCCGCACGGTACCGCGTCTGGGACATCATCAAGCCATCGGGGTTATTGCCCACCGACAGTGTCGACTGATCTGGCTCATCCTGCACCAGGGAGTCCGTTACGAAGAACGGGGACCGGCCGTGAACCTAAAGTCGAGGCAAAGGCGCACGGCGAGAATGATCCGCCTGCTCCGGGGCCTTGGCTATCGGGTCGAACCCGTGATTTCTAAACCGGCAAATGCACAATGAGAGGGGGATTTTCGACCCTGAGATACCCGCACAGGTCGGCAAGCCCGCTAATCTCCGAGGCCATGACAAGCGGCTCGACCTGGCGTTCCAGGTTGTAGCTCTTGGTGTTCCGCTGCCGCCCCAACTGTCCGCTTGAACGGCTCTCGCGCAGTCTCTCGATTTCGACCTCGCCGATGGTTTTTGAAATCCACTCCGCTGCACGGCACTCGCTGGTGCGCAAGAAGATTTTCGTCGCGGGCTGCGACAGCATCGCCTCGGCTTCGTGGCCGTAGCGCGTCTCAAGCTGGCTCCGTCCCTGAAAGCCGAGCACAACCGGATTATTTGACTTGCGGTTTTCCGTAATGGCCGTATGCAATTGTGGCAACCGCTGCAAGCTGGCCAACTCATCCAAGACAAACCAGACTTTGCGCGAACTGGTCTGTGCCCGGTTGTCCACTCCTTGATTCATGAGGCGCAATACCAGCGTGTCGAGCCATAAGCTCGTCAGAGGAATGAGCCGCTTGCGCGTTTCGGGCGTGCTCGTGAGGAAGAGCCAACCCTTCCTCTGTTTCGACCACTCCGCCGCG
Organism: Candidatus Acidiferrales bacterium; assembly: GCA_035534055.1. Lineage (GTDB taxonomy): Bacteria > Acidobacteriota > Terriglobia > Acidiferrales > UBA7541 > Palsa-295. The sequence continues at coordinate 13,833 of DATLST010000308.1, forward strand.
CTCCATCGGGCCGTCGTTGCCTTTTCTGAAGGCAGCAGTTTCAGAGTGTCGGCGATCATGTTGAGAGATGCCAGCACACCGCTCCGTTGCGCCGGTGCTTGCCGGTCGATCATCGCCGCATATTCGGTGCCTTTCACTCTCCGGTCGATTTCTTCCTCGTGGCACATCCACCAAGCCATCTCCTCGGGGGTTGGCCGGAAGGTCAGAAGGTGCGCGGAGATTTTTCTCGGGCCTTCCACGAAGAACGGATTCTCGTTGTGCCGGTCGGGGAAGAGCGATGCCGCCAGAGTCAGAGCCTCCGCGTCGTGCCTCAACTCGTCGCCGGGACTCCAGTAGGGCATCCGCGCATCCAGAGGATTCAGGATCATGTCGCCACGCTCGTGTGCGTAAAACTCCGGCGTGTAATCAAGCGCCGGATCGTAGACGATGGCTGTCTCGCCGCGCTCTTCAATCTGCAACAAAATTCTTCGGATGAGGGTGCTCTTGCCGGTCCTGGTATCGCCCATGATGAGGATGTGGCTCGGCTCGATGGCGCGAGGGAGCCTCAGAGTTCGCACCTGGCCGAACACTCTCTGTAGGAAAGTCTGTGTCTGCTCGAAACCGATGCCATCTGACCGATTCCTTCGATTGAAGTCGCTCACTGTTACCAGTTCCGGCCCCTTCAACCGTCGCCCCTCTTTCCGCGCGCGGGCGCGCGCCGCATCCTTTGGGATGGCGATGAGCAAGCCTACAAAGAACACTCCCAAGCCACCCCAGAGGGCTGGCCTCAGAAACTCTGTGAAGCTCTGATCGCGGAAAATCCAGTGACCCAAAAACGCATGGAGTCTTGCGTTGTCGTATTGTCCCTGTTGGAATACAAGCCGGCGGTCTCCCAATTTCATTGCCTCGTCCGTGAGTGCAAACGTCGCCTCGCCGCTGGCCGTCGTTATGAGCATCACTTCTTCGTCGAGCGCCAATCTGCTGCCCTTCTTTTCCACGACATTCAGCAACACGTAGCGGTCAGTTTTTGAGAGGTTAATCTCGGCGCGGAGTCCGCTGCGGATATACGTCTTCAGATAGAACTGCTGCAAGGGTGTCAGCACATAGGCGTAACGGTAGGCGCAGATCGCAGCCACACTGAGTAATGCTAGAAACAGTGTGACCATCGTCCATGCGGCCTTGGGATTCGGCCACTCGCCCGCATACTGATTTCGGCCCCATTCCCGGCTCATTCCGCACCCCCTGTTGCAGCCGCCGCGAGGCGCTCCTGTGCCTTGCGGAATTTGTCCTGGTCGGCTCGCTCAATCAGCCTCTGCATTTCGTCTGGTGTCAGAGCCTCTGCCTGGGCCAGTTTGTAAAACGCATTCAGGAGGATCGTCCGCAGTGCAATCACTTCTGCAAGCAGGGTCTCTTCGACCGGCCTTGCTTTGCGTCCATTCGCTCGCTCTAACAACACATCACGACACCACTCGCCCAGCGTCAAACCTTCACGCTCCGCGACGGCAACAAGCTGTTCATATTCGGCCTCGCTCATCTTGCAACCCACGGTGCGGTTCCGCAGTTGATCGGCTGGCATAGGAAGGACCTCCTGGAGGAAACTTCATCGAAAATAAGCCCCTCACCATCGGTGAACAAAATCAACAAGTTAACCGGGAGCGCCGGAAGTTAACGGCCAGCGCCACGATTTTGCTAACCTGCGCCGGGAGAGCACGTTAACCAAGAGCGCCGCGCGGCGCTTTGCAGCACCCATTTTGGGGTGGCGTGTCCACAAAACTCCCGCTGCGAAGCAGCGCCTCTTCAAAGTTCTCCGTATTCGAGCGTCAGTTCATCCCACGCCATGCGCACCTCGGGGATTTCCCAGGCCCGACGAAACAAACCCTGCACCGACTTCCACTCTTTCTCCGAGAAGCCGAACGTGATGCCGTTCGCGTGAGCACGAAACCATACGTCCTTCCCCTTGCCCTCCTCGGAGGGCGCGACGTAGCCGAAGAAGTGTTCGCCATTCCAGCGACGGCTCGCCCCTTCTGGCGTTAACGTCCCGAGCATGGCGCGGAACTCCGTGATCTTGGGATAGCCGCTGATCGGATACTGCGGACCACGAGGGCCGGGGAAGCTCAGAAGCAGGGAGAACTCGCCGCCTTCCCCACGGGCAAACGAGAGCGAATATTCCCCCTCCTTAACAGACGGGATCGGAGGCTGATAGAAAGACTCCTTCACAGTAGAAGGCAGTCGGAGCGGCTCTTGTTTCAAGCAGTAGTGGCCTCGCGCGGCCAGTCGCCAGAGAATAGGCCAGAACGGGCGAAGGGCACGGTCGAGAGCCTCGGCCCCGGAGAGCTTTTCTTCTTCCAGAATCACATGAAGATTTCGCGCGGCCAGCAACGGCTCCGATTTGGTTCCCGCGTCGTTCAAT
>DATLST010000309.1:0-22184 GCA_035534055.1 Candidatus Acidiferrales bacterium
GCGCTGGTTGGGGATGTCCTGCGCGGCGAGCTCGCGCATCTTGGCCTCGATTTTTCCGAGGTCCTCGGGAGTGAAGGGCTCTTCACGGACAAACTCGTAGAAAAAACCGTTCTCGATGGGCGGCCCGATGCCGAGCTTCACATTGGGATACAGATCGAGCACGGCGGCGGCGAGCAAGTGCGCGGCCGAGTGGCGGAACACCTGCACCGCCTCGGAATCCTTGGCGGTGAGAATGGAAAGCTTGGCGTTATGATCGAGCGGCCGCGAGAGATCGACCAATTCACCGTCCGCGCGAGCCACCAAGGCTTCCTTGGCGAGGCGGAGCGAAATCTGCCGGGCGACTTCGGCGGCGGTAGTGCCGCGAGGCACATCGCGAGTGGCGCCGTCGGGCAGCGTGATCTGAATGGTCTCCATGCGGGTCTTCTTCCTTATTGGAATCAGCTAGCTTACTGGCGCGGGGAGGAAGGGTCAAGGCGAGAGCCGCATTAGGGCGCCCGTTTTTTGGCTGCGGTGTTACTCAATCAAGTAGATTGCTTCCGAGGCGCCGTGATCCGGTCGGAGCCGCGAACGTTCTGTCGGTATTCACCTCGTCTGACTGCTTTTCGCAAGAAGTATATGGTTTTGCCTTGACTCATGACAAAGTTGCCTCAAATGTCCCAGTATTAGCTTATACTAGAATTTCCCTAAGAGTAATGAGCCATAGGCTCTGGTTTGGGCCATACGACTCGTCAGCCCAGTCTCACGGAGAGAAGGTGCCTACGCTCACATGAACCGCAGCGTTAGCGGGCTTCCATTCAGATTGTGGAGATAGAAGATGCATGAGCTGCTGAATTCACAAAGTGTAGAGACCCTCCAAGTCTCGATCGAAGAAGCTACTCGATCCACAGAGGAAGGCGTTAAGCGTTTTATCGAGCCAGCACAGGGCACGCTGTCACGAGCACTCGCGAAGCGACCGCACATTGTGTTTGGCCGACGAGGTTCCGGCAAGTCGAGCCTCCTTCATAAGGCTGTTGCCGATCTGACGGTGGACCGCAGGCCAATTGCGTTTGTGGATCTCGAGTCGTTCAAGGGTCACAGCTACCCAGACGTATTGATCAGCATTTTAATACAGACGTTAGAACGGTTTTCGCAATGGCTCAACACGGCTGCAGTCAATCCGGCCAATAAGACTTCTTTCTGGCAAAAGTTTTTTGGGACTACGCCCAATCGGCCACCGTTTGACAAGGTACGCACGAAAGCGCTTTCGCAGCGATTAGAGAGCGAAATCGCAGATCTGAAGCGAGTTTTACTTGAGGAGGACATGATCGCGACGGAGACGCGCAATTTCCATTCTGAAAGTGCAGTGCAATCCGCTGGAATATCGGTAAAGGTTCCCGTGGGGGCCGGGGAACTCGGGGGGAAGGCCAGCGGCGACGCTAGGAAATCGGCTGAAGCTGAGGTAAGTGAAAAGTTTACTCGCCTCAAGCTCGATCTGCTTCATCGGAGGATTATCGAGTACCAGAAGATTTTCCGCGATCTATCGGCTCTATCGAGTGGCGATTCGTACCTGGTCCTCGATGATCTCTACCATATCCGAAGATCGGACCAGCCACGGGTAATCGACTATTTTCACCGCTTGGGGAAAAGCGCGGGCCTTTGGATCAAAATTGGCACGATCCGCCACCGGTCGTCTTGGTATGTCAACGGAGACCCCCCTATAGGCATGAAGATTGGCGACGATTGTGATGAGATTGATCTTGATCTGACACTCGAGAAATACCAGCAGGCAAAAGACTTTTTATCCCGAATTCTTAAAAGCTTCTTTGATGCGGCGAGTTTAAAGATATCTGACATTCTTACAGACGGCGCGCTGGACCGTCTGGTTCTTGCATCAGGGGGCGTTGCTCGAGATTTTCTCGGAATCTTTCGCCGTTCCATCGGAATAGCGCGGAATCGCTCCTCCGGAGCGAGAGGCCCCAAGATTGGCGTAGAAGACGTAAACGCGGCAGCGGGAGAATACGACCAATACAAGAGAGAAGAGTTGAGCCTAGACACCTCTAAAGAAGAGGAGCAGCCTATTGAGGCTGAGTTCGTGAGGATTCGTGAGTTTTGTCTGAACGTGGCCAATGCCAACTGCTTTTTGATCGATAAGGATGCCGAACCCAATCTGTCTAACCGAGTGGAAGAGTTGACGGATTTGCGCCTTATTCACAAAGTTCGCTCGCGGGTGACCATTTCAGGCCGACCGGGCAAGCTCTTTGAAGCCTATATGCTTGATGTTAGCCAGTACACTGCATCTCGCAAGAAGCGCGAATTAGAAGTAATAGAGTTCTGGAGAGAGAATTCAACAGAACGCTTGAGGCGCGTCAGCCTCATCTATCCGTCCGTAAGTTTGCAACGAGCCGCAAGGCTGCAAGGAGACGGCAGAGCGAAAGAAAGCGTATCCTGAGAGTCAACTCCGACACGGAGCGCGGCCCATTCCGCGCAGGCTATTTAAAAAAAAGAGATTTTGGATTATAAACTTCGTCAAAACGCGGGTGTGCGATGTAAAGCCGCGTTTCTCGAGAAAGGAGAAACTACCATGGCGGCAAGCAGTCCCCTACCGGACTTGGGTGCAGTGAAATTGCGCCAGCAGGCGACGTGGGCCAGCGGCGACTACGCGGTAATTGGAGCCACGCTGCAAATCGTCGGCGAAACTTTGTGCGAAGCGATGGACCTGCGCAGCGGCTGGCGGGTGCTGGACGTGGCGGCGGGCAACGGCAACGCCACAATCGCGGCGGCACGGCGCTGGTGCGAGGTGACGTCGACCGACTATGTGGGCGCATTGCTCGATCGTGCCCGAGCGCGGGCCGAAGCGGATGGGTTCACCATTCATTTCCAGGAAGCGGATGTGGAGAACCTGCCTTTCAAAGACGGGGAATTCGACGCGGTTATGTCCACGTTCGGGGTGATGTTCACGCCGAACCAAGAGCGCGCGGCGGCCGAAATGCTCCGCGTGTGCAAGCCTGGGGGCCGGATCGGCATGGCGAACTGGACGCCGGGCGGCTTCGTGGGCCAGATTTTCCGATGCATCGGCAAGTATCTGCCGCCTCCGGCAGGAGTGAAGTCGCCCGCGGCATGGGGTACGGAAGCGCGCTTGCGCGAGCTTTTCGGCAACGGGGCGACGATTCAGGCGACGCCGCGGAATTTTGTGTTCCGCTATCGGTCGACGGCTCATTGGCTGGATGTGTTCCGTACCTATTACGGACCCATGCACAAGGCTTTCGCGGCGCTCGATCCGGCGAATCAGGCGGCGCTGGCGGAGGATCTTACGGCGTTGATGAAGCAACTCAACCGCGCCGACGATGGGACGCTCGTATTGCCGGGAGAATATTTGGAAGTGGTGGTCACCAATAAGTAAGACTGAATAAAGATCCCTCCCCCTTTGGCTGGCGATCGCTTCCGTTCGCAAGGACCGCATAGGAAATGGATCGTCGCGGACGCGGAGCTATCCCCGTGCCTTGGGAGTCTTGCCTGCCGCTGACCGTAAAGCCAGCCTACCGGACGGATGGGTGCAGCGGCGCATGCTCGCGCTCCGTTCCGTAACGCACACCATGCGAGGAATACAGTTATGCTCACCTCTCAAAGTGTCCGATCCGGCAGCGGATGGGACATAAGGGCATACCGCTGAATGACCGCGTAACATTCGCACGCCTGGTTTTCGAGCGCACCGCGATTCAAAATCTTCACTGCCCCACGAGTGTATTCAATGATGTTCATTTTCTGAAAAAGGCCGGCCGCCAGGGACACGCTGGGCCGGTCCGTGCCGAGCATGGTGGCAAGAAAATCGTGCGTGATGCGAAGCGTCCCGGAATCCACTCTGTCGTAAGCCATAAGCAGCCAGCGGGCGAGACGTTGATCGATGTCATGCAGGCGATTACACGCCGCCGTTTGCGCAACGTGCAGCCCCAACATCATGGTGTAACGCTCCAGGATTCGTTGAAGATTGGGGGTGTAATCCAGCGTTTTTGCCAAATCACGGATTCTAATTCTGAAACCATTACCCCCAATTTGCATGACTTCGCGAAGAGGGCCACGGGTCAGACCCGCGACCGCCGGCAGCCCCGCAACACCTTCGCTCCCAACGATCCCCGCTTCGACGGTCTTTCCGTTGGCCATTGCGACGACGAGAGAGATCAAGCCTTCATTCGGGAAATAAACAAATTTAAATGCCCGATGCGGCTCATGAAGCCTGAGATGGGATGGCAGCGCTACATATTCGAGGCGGGGACGAATCACGGGGAACTCCACGCCGGTCATCGCCAGAAGAATCTTGTTGCGTATCGGTTTTCCGGCAGCATTGGTCCGGTTGCCGTCCTGCGTGGCTTGCGTCGATTTGCGTCTCAAAACGATCCTTTCCCGGCTGAGGGGGGCACGCGCCCGGCGCACTCCGCGAAGGCGCCGCCAGGAATTTCAAGACGAGACCTCGCTTCGTTAGAGCGCGATAACAGGTTTTATACGGGTAGGCACTATAATCGCAAGGGAAAATCCACTATGTAGTGTAACCTACATACCTCTCTTTAGTGAACCGAGGCAGGCGACGGCGTTTGCGTGCCTAATGTGCCGATTCGCATTCCGATTGCCGACGATCATAGCGCTATCCAAAGGCTATTGAGAGCTTTGCTGGAGACCCGCGCGTAATGGAAGGTTTGCGGCGAAGCCGAGAACGGACTGGAAGTTGTTACAGCGCCTGAATAAGAACCTTAAGGCATGAAGACGCCGATCGATCAGGGGCTCACAAGACGAGAGAGGTTTATGAAAAGCGTCACCACGCTATCGACACGCGCCGAACAGTCAACCTTCAAAAGCGTCCTGGGCGGAGCGACCTCGCAGTATCGAGACAAACAAATAATCTACTCTCAAGGCAAGGCGGCCACCACGCTGTTCTACATCCGCGAAGGCGATGTGATGCTCACCGTCCGGTCGAAGGGTCGCAGGCCAGCGATTATCACCGTCCTGGGCGCCGGCGACTTCTTGGGGCAGTCTTGCATCGCAGGTGTTCCAGTTCGTATATGCACGGCTACCGCGATTGGCTCCTGCTCGATTGTCACCATTAAAAAGAAAGAGATGATCCGCATTCTTCGCGAGGATGGCGCCGCTTCAAATTTGTTTGTGTCCTACCTGCTATCCATCCTCAAGAAATATCAGGAGCACCTGGCGGACCTGCTTGTCAATTCAACCGAACAGCGGCTCGCGGGCGTGCTTTTGCAGCTAGCCCGGTTGAGCAACAAGGGCGGAAGGATTCCCAAGATAAGCCAGGGGGTTTTGGCAAACATGGTTGGCACCACACGGGGCCGAATCAATTTTCTTATGAATCGGTTCAGGAAGCGGGGATTCGTCGGCTACAACGGTGAAATAATAGTACACAGATCCCTGCGCACCATGTGCTTGCTGCATTAAAAGATTAGAGCCGGCCTGACGCTCAATGAGCATCGCTTTCGCGACTGTATGACTCGCTAAACGTAGAATTGGCGTTTGCGCTCGACAAATTCCGGCCGGATGGCCGCCCACTCGAAAATGTCCCGGGTGCCTTAACGCTGCGGATCTCCTGATTGCATCTGAACTCGTCTCGCGGAAAATCCTAAGAAGGTCCTCAGCATGATTCCACTCACGTTGGTGTTCAAAAATATTAAGGACCCAAACACAGTAATATTCCGAGGGTTTGAAGTCGGGTTTGAAGTCATGGGTATCAAGAATTGGAGCCAAGAGTGCCCGTGAAATTTCACGGCAAATCACTTCGTCGAGCTTCGAAAATTCTTTGAAAAAGGCAGCAACTGCATCGGCAACAGGATATAGGCGGCCCAGATTCTCTATTACAGTCGGAATGAGCTCTGGCTTTTGCAGTGCTGAGAGTCTCCCCAAGACGAAAGAAACCTCTCGGTAGTCTACATTTTCACCTACCGCTAGGGCGTCGGTCAGCATTTCAGACAGGTTGAACGCATCGACTTCGGCTTTCTGATCATCGTCCAAATTCTCGTATGAAACGTCATACTCTCCGCCGAAAATTGCCAGTAGCTTCCGCCTATTCTGCTCTTTATCGCTATGGACTGTTAAATGGTGCTCAAGATACTCGTTCGCAGCGAGGACTTTGGTAGCAGGATACATCGGATGTTCGATCAGCATTTCTTACTGTGACAATAGAGACCTCAAAGCGTTAACTTCGGTTGCGGGAAGCAGAGGCGTGGCACGGCTTGTCACAGTAGCGGCTGGTAGTTCTTGGTGAGGTCCGGGCCAACCGTGCGAACGAGGCCTTTTTCTATCAGCAACCTCAGATCACGCTGAAGTGCTCTGCCGTTCACTTTCAATTCTTCTTCGCACTCGGACACCATTGCCTTGTCAGCGTAGCCGCTTGAAGTCGTAGCCGGTCCCGTGGAAGCAATGAGTTGAAGCTATTGTCTGCGCCGGCGCTTTCCTGTCTGCTGGGCGGCGACTACTAGTGGCGCGCGTTCTTTCTCATAGCGGGCCAGGAGAAATTCGACGCGCTCGCGGTCGCTGGCAAACGATTCTTTGCGGTAAAGCTTATCAACCGCAGAGTCGAGGGCCTGATGAGCCTTGCGTAAATCCGCTGGCATCGCTGTGGGATCGTAGAGGTCGGCGAGCGTGGAGGTTGAATGGTTTGCGCGGGCATCGAGGACAGCTTGGGCGAGCTTCGCGATTTGGGTTTCTGCCGCCGAAGTGAGAATCGGCCATGGGAACGGGTTGTAAACAAGGCCAATCGAGTAGCGGTATCGGCTTTCAAGACGACCGCCGATATAACGAAGCCATGCCATGTGCATGCGGGACGTGATTAGGCCAAAGAGAGAAAGGGAGGCGTTTTCGATGACGCGAACCAGGTTGCTGGGGATCACGGGCGGCTGAAGATAGCCGATGGGCACGTATTCGCGTTGCTCAGAGCTCACTTCCGGCACGACGAGGAACGGCTGCTTGGGAATGACGTTGACGTGGTACAGAGTCGGAGTCTCCGCGAGTTTTTGGGTCGGAGCGCTCTTGCTCGCCTTTCTGAAGGCGCGGACGGCTTCGATGCGTTTATGCACACCGGGAATGGCGCGGATGTCCGAAGGCGTCGCGTCGTGAAGAGCAAGAATCCAACGCCTGCCTCCGTTAATGAATTCTTCCGAGCCGATGTAAGGATGAAGGTATGCACCCGCGCGTGGTTCGGCCTTGACCAGAGTGTTTCTTTCCTCGTCGGATAAAATGTAATTACCGTCGTCGATTGGTTTTGAGCCGATGTTCATCAGGGGCATCGTGACGAACGGAGCGGCTTGCTCGTAGACGACGGTGTGAGGGTCAGCAAGATTGGCGGCATTGAACAGGTACGGGGAGATGACGCGCACGATTGATTCTGTTGGGTCGGCGTCATACGCGGCGTAGTCAAAGATTCGGCGATCCTTCGGAGCTTGGTCTCTCAGTGCAAGCCCGATGATGACGACATGGACGTGGGCTTTACCGCGCGCTTCGCTACCCCACGCGAAGGTGCGGTGCGCGAAAGAAATTTCGAGATTGTAGCGATGGAAAAGCAGGGGCCAGAGTTCGGCGACTTGCTCTCCCTGGGTGATTGAGCTTGTCGCCACGAATGCGATTTTCGCGTTGGTCTTCTGGATATAAGCACCCGCCTTGATGAACCAGGCTGCAACGTAATCGAGTGTCCCTTGCTTTTTAAGGAGGGCGGCGACTTTCGCGACTTGCTCGCGTTGTGCCCGCGTTTGGTATTTTGCGCCGCCAAAGGGCGGATTACCGAAGACATAGGTACAATTCGCAGGGTCGAGGATGATCGTCCAATCTACTTCAAGAGCGTCGGCGTTCTTGATGGTGGGCGAGGCCTTCAAAGGGAAGCGCGGGAAGTAACCGCCGAGGGCTTCCGAGAGTCGCATGTTCATTATGTGGTCCATCATCCAGAGCGCGATTTCGGCAATGCGGACCGGAAATTCTTCGATCTCGATCCCATAAAACTGGTTTACATCGACCTGCGAAAGGTCTGCCACGTCGAACGTCCGATTGCGATTAAGCTCAACGAGTACCTCGGTTTCGAGCACACGCAATTCGCGGTAGGCGATGACAAGGAAATTGCCGCAGCCACAGGCAGGGTCGAAGCAACGAATTGCGGCCAGCTTCTTCTGAAATGCTTTGAGCGCGACGGCCTGTCCCGTGTCGCGGCGAGCTTTCAGACGGTCGAGTTCTGTTCGGAGATCGTCTAGGAAAAGCGGATGGATCAACTTCAAGATGTTTTGTTCTGTTGTGTAGTGCGCGCCAATTGCCCGGCGCTTCTCTTTGTCCATGACACTCTGAAAAAGCGCACCAAAAATTGCGGGAGACACTCCAGACCAGTCGAATGCGCAGGCATCGAGCAGCAGCTTGCGCATGCCACTGTCGAAAGCAGGCATGGGGAGGCGCTCAGCGAAAAGGTCGCCGTTGATGTACTCGAACTGTTTGAGGTCTTCATCGAGAGTTTTTTGGCGTTTGTCGGTTGGTCGGTTGAGGACTTCAAAAAGCTGACCAAGTAAAGGTCCTAAATCGGAACCGTCTTCGCTGGTGCGGTCGCGCACAAAATCCAAGAAAATACCCTTGGGCGTAAAAATGCCGGTATCGTCCGCGAACAAACAGAACACTAAGCGTACGAGAAAACGCTCAAGGTCGTGCCCCTCGTAGCCTGAGGCGAGCAGAACGTCGTGCAACTTGCCCATCAGCTCGGAAGCTTCGATATTGACCGGGTCCTGATCTTTGAAAACGCGGGGAGCGCCGCCAAATATGAAACTGAATGCGTGAACGTTCTTGTAAAGATCGGCGAGCTTGAATTTGACTTCTTCGCGCGAGTCGAGGTCGTAAATTTCGAAGGTCTGAAAATCACAAACGAGAACGTAGCGAGGGAGTTCGGAATCCTTGATTCCGGGGAAATAATCGAACGCCTGCTGCTTGGCTTTAGTCAGGTCGCGGCCAGCGCTTTTCTGCTCGACAAGAAGCGTTCCCTTCCAAAATAGATCAACAAAGCGGGGGGCTTTCGAACCGGCGCGCTTGATGGGTTCTTCGAAGGTGGCGACTTTGCGGCGCTGGACACCGAAGATTTCGAAAAACTCGTTGTAGAAGGTCTGGGTTTCGCCCTTCTCGTAGTGGGCGTCTTTCCATTCCTGAGCGAACCTGGTGGCTCGGTGTCTTATCTCGTTCCACGCAAGCCGCACAGTTCCTCCGTAATCAAGATTTTAACGGGGATATAAGCCCACGCGCCACAGAAGCGCGCATGACATAGCTTGTACCACGGCTGGCGAATGATGGGGAGGCTTTGACAGCGCGAAATACGAAAAGGGAAACGGCGCGCGCTGAACGCTCACTCCTCAAACTATTGCGACCACGCGCAGGTGGCCCAGGCAGAGCGAGCGTGGCGCGACTCTTAGAACGATGTCGACATCGCGGCCAACCAAGGTTAGAAGTGTATACGCCGCTCGGTGGAGAAACCGAAAAACTGCACTCGGAGAAGACGCGATTCCTCCGGTTGATCGATTCGTTTCTTTTCGAACTGCCCGCACTCACAACTGGACGTCGGCTTGCCATCCGTGCCGCGAGGTTTTGGCTCGCCTGCCGACTCTACCCTTTTCTTAATGCTGCCTTTTGCTGCCTCGCGGTTTCCGCAAGTCCTGTGAAGTGAAAGAGAAAACTGGTAGGGGCGGTGGGGATCGAACTAAAAGCGACGTTGAAAGCACGTAAGTTATTGATTCCACGAAAAGGCAAATTCGAGAAAAACAGCAGAAACGCCGAACCGAGGTACACGCCAGGTACACGGCGTAAGCCTTGGCAGATACGCGAACAGAATCGGAAGCCGCATTGTGCTGTTACCCAAATTATGGGCGACGGTGCATCCAGAAGTAACGCGCCAATCTGCGCACGGCGGATAAGGCATAAAGCGAATGGCTTTGCGTATCTATCCCGACACGATTATCTGGAATCTCCTGTGCGATCAAGCCATTAACCCAAAGAAGCTCTGGACTCCCTCAATGCCAAAGGTGCCACACTCGTCGCTAGCTTCCATTCGGTTTACGAGTTAGCTCGAAACTTCGAGCGTGACGATCCCAAGCGGAACGCCCGGAAACCTGTTCAACATGCTTCGACAGCGGGATGTCACAGCAATTCCCGGATTTCCTTAAACCTTACCTGAATCTCTTCCCACGACGGATATGGGCCATAACAGAGCAATTTGCACTGCGCCTCATATTCGGCGCTGATGGTCTTGGCGAGTTCTGGCGGCGGAAACAGCGCGTCGCTTTTGGCGAAGCTCATCCCTTCGGGATAGAAATAGCTTTTTTCAAAATGGGTCCGGCTGATCTCGTCGTAATCCTTCTTTATGGCGGCGTACTCGCCGGATTTCAGCATGGTGATGACTTCCGCCTGTCCCGCGAGTTGAAAAAGATCGTAGTAGTGCCTGGCATACGTTCCGAGGGGCGTCTTGTCGCGCTTGAGGAGCTGGACCTTGCCGTGGATGGCGAACATCTTCTCGACAAAGGTTCGCCGGAAATGGAGGAGCCGTAACGAAAAGGGGCCTTCGTCGTCTGCACCGAGTGAGGTTTTTGTTTCCTCGAGGAACTGTCCGAGATAGGAGCGCAGCTTGATAACGCTGGTGGGCTCACGGCCGCTCGCAGTGCCCGCTTCGAGGAGAACGCGGTTGGCGACTTCGCCGGGGCCGCCGAAGCGTTGCGTGTAGGAGAAGCGGTCGTTGCGCCCGAATCCGCCGATGGTCTTGCTCTCCGCCGCAACGAATGTGAGCGCCGGGTGGCCGCCGACGGCATCGCGGAGGTTCTTGAGTTCCCGGTCGATGCCGTTTTTTCCGAGGGGGGGCTTGAAGGCGAGGGGATCGAGGAAAATATCGATGTCTTCCGAAAACCTCTGGATCAGGTTCCAGCCTTTCGCCAGGCTCGTGCCGCCCTTGAAGATGATCTTGTCGGGAGTCGCGGCGGCGATGATGCGCAGCGCCTCCGTGACGTAGTAGTCCTTCTCGATGATCGCGGGGCGCAATTTCCGCGCGCCGAAGTGCTGCTCCGCCCCGAGTATCGCCTGATCGAAATCCTTGTGCTCAAAAAGCTTCATGTCAGCGGCGCTCCCTGGCCTGCCAGTTGTGGGCGTGTCGCAGTCCGGCCAGCAGGCCGAAGTCGAACCGCGAGTAGGGATTCAAGGATTCGCGCAGGCGGCGCAGCGCCGCGCGGTTCTTCCCGAGTTGTTCGCCGATGGCGCCGACCATCGCGCGGACGCGCGGAGGCTCGGAAGGCGCAACTTTAACCAACCGCTCGAAGCGTTCGTTTTCTGAGAAGAGTGCGAGGGCACGGCGGATGGTTTCTTCCGGTGAGAGCTCGCTTGTCCGTCCGGCGCGGCGCAGGAAATCGAGCAGCGCCGCATCGCTCTGGGAGAGTCCGGCCCATGCTTCCGGCCTGCGCGTATGAATGACGGTGTCGCTTCCGACGAGTTTGCGGGGCAGGCTGAGGGCGCTGGTGGAAATCTCGCTTCGTCTCGCCGTCTGCGTCGTGAATCCGAGAAGATTGGCGGCGGCGATGCCGGAAGGGAAAACGCCCTTTCGCCGGGAGGCGAGCTTCTGGATTGCGGCCGGGTTTGGCCGGCTCTTGCCGAAGGCCGTCTGCCGGGTGCTGTAGTAGACGCCCTTGCTCAGGCGTTCAAGGCGACCTCGGCGCGTAAGGCGAGAGAGGGCCTGTAGGACGGCGCTTGGGGGAAGATCGGCAAAGTCCTGAGGCCGCCAAAGGCGTTCGCCTTCAGATTCGATCCTCCGCGAAATGACGGCTGTGACGCGGCCCGAACGTCTTGTCTTGGTTAAGTTCTTTTTCACTATGGAAGTGTGAGTTTGCCGGGTGAGAGTGTCAAGTTTTTTTGCAATAAAACATGACACTTGACATTGTCAGTAGAAAATACATAGACTTCTGACATTGGAGTGTTCCAATGAGTGACGGTCCACATCGCAGTTTGGACATGCGGAAGGGCTGGAAGCGGGTTGCGGAAAGCGCAGACAACCAGGCTTTCGGCACGGATGAAATCCGAGATGCAATCCTCCCCGCATTGGAAGAGGACTGCCGGGGAGAAATCAGCCCGGAATTCTTTAGAGGCCTCCGAAGAGTTTGTGCAGATCAAGAGGCTTCACTGTTCAAAAACGATGTAGCGCCTTCGCTGGAAGCTCTCAGAAACGCGTCCGGTGCCGGGCTTGCGCGCGTGGTTCTGAATTATGCCCTTCAACAGGCCGCGCGCGGGAATAGCGCAAAAGACATTCCGGAGAGTGCTTTGAAGGACGCTCTGATGGACCGCGCAGCTCGGGGAGCCCGGCAAGTCGAAGAGCATTATTGCCGCGAATCAACGACGCCGCGGGCAAACAGGGTCAGGGAAAGGATCGAACAGGCGATTGGCAGCGCCGACATAGGCGGCGTTGTACGGCGGATTCTAGATTCTGAAACAAAGTCGGGAACTGAAGCGCCCAGACGGCAAGGCCTGGATGACGGGGTGAAGCTGTGAGGGTAGAGGAGAGGAGCAAACTTTTCCCGCATCCATCACTCAATGTCCATGTGGTGGAGAATGCAACGCGCGGACGAAAAGGCTGGATGCGATGCCAGGTTGGCCGGAACGTAGAGTTCTCGACCGCACGGCTCGAAACTTATTGCATAGCGAAGTGGGAACCGGTTGTTTATGACGCCATGCTCGTGGCGGCAGCCGTTGAATTCGCGGACAGGGTGCAGAGACGCCCGCAGATGAGCTGGCAAAGAGATTTGCAGCTCGTCATCCCCGTCCACGATCCCCGCCGGTGGAACAGCAAGCCGGTATCGGACGCGTTGCATGAAGTCCTGAATTTTTTGACCGGCGACCGATGGACGATCGAATTTTGTAAACGCAAGAAATCGGTGAGCGCGCCGTCGCAGGGGCAATTCAATCTTCCTGCTGACTTGAGTGCCGTAATCCCTTTCAGCGATGGCCTGGATTCGCGGTGCGTGGCCGGAATTCTTGGGCGCGAAATGGGAGATAAGTTGATTCGCGTGCGCCTCGGAACAAAAGCCTGCGATGGCCACGCTCTGTCGCGGATGAGACAACCATTCACGTCGGTGCCTTACCATGTCCGTGCGGGCAAGAAGCCGTTCGTTGAATCGAGCGCGCGGTCGCGGGGATTCAAGTTCGCGTTGATCAGTGGCCTCGCGGCGTATCTCACGAAAGCCGGTCAGGTTATCGTTCCGGAGAGCGGGCAGGGGGCTTTGGGGCCTGCGCTCGTCACCGTGGGGCAAGGCTGCGAGGACTACCGCAGTCACCCGCTTTTCACCGAAAGGATGGAAAGATTTCTGGAAGCATTGCTTCATCACAAGGTGCGCTTCAGTTTCACGCAGCTCTGGCTGACCAAGGCTGAGACGCTGAGAAAGTTCGTCGATGAGTGCAAGGATGGTTCTTCGTGGGAGGGCACGTGGTCGTGCTGGCAGCAAACGCGGCACGTTAGTGTCGCGGGGAAAAAGCGGCAATGCGGGATTTGTGCCGCCTGCCTGTTGAGGCGGCTGAGCGTGCATGGGGCAGGCCTTAGGGAACCAAAAGAGACTTACGTTTGGGAGAATCTCTCGGCGGGGAGCTTCGAAGCGGGGGCGTCCGGATCGTTTGCCAAAAAGAAAGTAACGACGGCGCTGCGGCAATACGCCATTGCGGGAGCCCTGCACCTTGATCATTTGGCTCAACTGCGAAAATCGCCGGCGAATTCCGGAATGCTCAGCCTCTGCGCATTTCAGCTAGGCGAGTCTCTCGGCCTTGCGGAATCGGATGTCCGTTCGAAGCTGGACCGGCTGCTGGCTCAACACGAAAAGGAATGGAAGGATTTCATGGATTCTCTCGGACGGACTTCATTCTTGGGCAATTGGGCCAAAGGGGTGCAGTCATGAATCTCCTCGAACAGATGAGCCCAGAAAATGTCGGTGAGCGGTTGCGTGTGGCCCGTGAAAACGCAAAGCTCACCCAAGAAGACGCGGCCAATGCGATAGACGTGGCCCGCACGACACTCGTCGCGGTCGAACAGGGACAGCGACGCGTGAGGATGAGCGAGCTGCAGAAACTCGCGAAGGCTTACGGAACATCCGTCAATGCGTTGCTGCGCCAGGAAGCCATTCACGTCGACTTTGCTCCGCGTTTCCGGAAACTGGTCGGGAGCAAGGACGCTGCGGCCGCTGATGCCGCTGAGTTGATGGCCAATCTGGCGCGGGCAGAGGTTGAGCTGGAAAACCTGCTCGGTGTCAGGCGTGTGCAAGACTATCCGGCGGAGCGACCTATCTTGCGTGGCGACGTGCGGGCGCAAGCCGAACACGACGCTATGGAGTTGCGGCACAGCCTGGGTCTGGGAAACCGGCCGGTGCCGGATATCGTGACGCTGCTTGAAATGGAACTCGGCGTCCGAGTTTACGTCCGACGGCTCGACAGCGGAATTTCAGGGTTGTTTGCGTATGACGAGGCGCTCGGCCCGTGCATGTTGCTGAACGCGAGCCATCCGCGCGAACGCCGGACGCAGTCGGCAGGCCACGAGACCGGGCATCTTGTCTCGACGCGCCGAAACGCTGAGATTCTGCACCGGCATGAGAAGGAAGATACGCGTGAGGAGCGTTACGCCAACGCGTTTGGCAGGGCGTTCCTGACGCCGGCCCGCGGTGTGATTCAGAAATTCCATGAGTTGACGGCAGGGTCTGACCGGCTCACGCGCCGGCATGTCATTATCCTTGCGCATTTTTTCGGCGTGTCGCGGGAGGCGATGGTTCGCCGTCTTGAGGAGCTGGGCTTGACTAAAGTCGGCACCTGGGACTGGTTTCAGGCCAATGGCGGAATCAAGGATGAGCATGTGCGGCAGGTTCTGGGCGATCTGACGGCCCCGGATAAGGACAAGACCGAGGCGGATCATCCGACGACGCTGCGCCTGAATCTGCTCGCTGCGGAAGCGTACCGGCAAAATCTTCTGAGTGAGGGGCAGCTTGCGCGCCTCTTGCAGCTAGATCGACTGGAGTTGCGCGAATTATTGGACAGCCAGGAGAGCGAAGGAACTGAGGCCGATGGGATCACTATCGAGTCTAACTGACGCGCAGGCTCTCCTTGTTGCTGACGCGAGCACGATCATAAGCGTGAATGCGACGGGCTGCGCCAAGAAGGTAATCAAGGCTCTGCCTAACCGCGTGGCCGTCGTCGATATTGTGTCTGGAGAGCTGGAAGAGGGGAGGCAGAGGAAGCGGCAGGACGCCGACCTTCTGAAGAAACTTGTCGATGGCGGGCATGTTGAAATCGTGCGACTCGACGCTAAGGGAGACGGGTATTTCGAGCAGCTTGTTGTGGGCGCAGCCCAGATGACCCTGGATGATGGCGAGGCGGCAACGATTGCTTATGCCGTCGCTAACAAGGCGGTCGCTTTGATCGATGAAAAGAAAGCCAATCGGATTTGTGCTCAGCGCTTTCCCGAATTACGGCTCGCGTGCACGGTTGATATTTTCATGCATCCCGACGTGCAGAGCGAGCTTGGCAGAGAAGTGCTGGCGGATACGGTCTTCAATGCCCTTTGCCATGGTCGGATGCGGGTGCTTCCTCAACACGTAAATTGGGTGGTTGGACTAATCGGAGTGGGTCGAGCTGGGCAATGTACGAGCCTAACGAAGTCAGTTCGCATGTCAGAGCGGGCTTTGGCTGGTGCCGGTGGTCGAAGGAAACTCTGATTACTATTTTCGGCCCCGTTTCCGAAGGGATGCGACCCAATCGTCCAGGCGTTTGATGTCCGCTTCTACGACAACTGGGTCGGGGATGCCGGCATTCACAGCTCCTGATTCATCATGGACAAAGCTGGAACAATAGGCCATTTCTGACTCGACGGTTTGTACGTCAGCATCGGTGATATCGGTTAGCAGTTTCAGACGCTGGGTTGAGACACCATCTCCGAAGCGAACAACAACCTGATTGAGAAGAAGTTCTTCGACCGCGCGCTCCCAGGATTGACGCAGACGGTCGTAAATCCATTCAGCCTTTTGCTCGTAGCCCGCCCGGTCGCCCTTGCGCAGGACGGCTCCTGCATTTTGCGGCTCGTTACGAAGCAGACCAATACGCCTGGCCACCGACATGGCGACCCACGGAGGCCCTTCCTCAAGGAGTCCGTGTCGCGGGCTCCCACGGCGAAGGCTTCTCTCTGTGACCGGTATCGATGCTATCCGGGCATATTTTGTAAGCATGAGGAGGAAGACTATGTCGTGTGTGAATACGACCACTTGCCGCTGCTTTGCGGCGTCAACGAGCAGCCGAGCAACGCGCAAGCGGTAATGATGGTCAAGCGATGAAACAGGGTCGTCGAGAACTATACCGGAGCCATTATTTGTGGTTTCAAGTTCGGCCAGAAAGCCTGCGAGCGCAACGCATGTCTTTTCACCCTCACTAAGCACTTCTGATGGTGGTACGTCCTCTCGCGCGATGAGCGAGAGGCGATAAGGGTGATGGCCTACTGTGCCAACTCCAAGCTTAATTTCAACGGGAGCTGCCGCGAAGCCAAGCCGATTAAGGGTTCGCGCAAAATCGCTGCGTAGGCGAGCTGTGACGATAGTCTGCGCGACTTCGCCGCCTTTGCGCGTTATCCACGTAGTATCGCAGTCTGTCCGGGCAAGTTCGAGAATGCCGCCGTAAATAAGCCTCGCCACTTCGTTCTTGAGGATATCCTTCAGTGGAGCCAGTTTCAGCCGGTCGTCGAGTTCCGCAAATTCGGTCTGCATCTTCTGCCGCTCGCTGGCCAGGGCGGCCGCGCGAAGACTCGCGATCTCTTCCGCGAGGCTCGTCCGAATGGACGTGAAATCCGGACGTGGCGGCAAATTGCCAGGTCTGTTGGCAATTTGGTTGTTAGACTTTCGAAGGAGATAGCGTCTGCGGATTTTCGCGTTGACGATGAACGCCTTAAGGCTTTGACCCTGCGGCGTCCCGCGAAGGGCGGCCTCGCGTTGTTGAGTGCCGGACAAGTCGATTTTGATGGCTTCGATTTGGAGCTTGCGCGCTTGCACCTTGTCGCGGGCCTTTCCGGCCCGTTGCTGCACGTCGTCTTGCACGAACTGCTCGAACTTGGTCAGGCGCTCTGCGGCCTTTTTATCAATGGGTTGCTGGCAAAGAAGACAAACGGCGGCGGCGCGCGTGACAGGAAAGGATTCGCCGGGATATCCAAGCGTTTCGGAATAGCGACGTGCGGACTCCCACAGTTTTTTCCATGCGTCGCTACCAAGTCCTGCTAGAGCCGAGCCGGAGCCGAATGACAGGCTTGCAGCCTCGGCGGCCTCTTCAGTGGCGGTCGCATCGGCAAGAAGGTCTTCGAATTCCTGCAGGGCGGTATCAGAGAGCGAGCCCTCCAGAGACCTGGTAAGCGCGTCAAGGTCTTTCAAACGGCGCGCACGCGCATCAAGAAGATCGGCCTGACTGGTTGGGTTGTCTTGCAAGGCTCGGATCAGAGTCTGGTGACGCGCGCGTTCTTCGCCGGTTATGTCGCAAAGCACATCGATTTCCTTGTGCGTGGCCTGCGGAGAAAGATTGGCGGCCAGAATCCCGGCTTTGGTATCAGGACGGAGAGAAAGCTGATCAAGTTGAGGCGATCGCGTCTTTTCTAGGGCTTCCCCCTGGGCCTTCAGATGCGCGGCGACTGCCCGGCATGTTTCCGCGAGGTCCTGGAAGATCTGGAGAATTTGCGGTGTATAGGCAAGCTTGTTGTCTTCTTCGACCTGGACGGCAGCGCAGCTCGCGTCGAAGACATTGATTTTGGTTAATTCGGCGTCTGCCGGGGAGCCGTCAACCCATGAGGCCGATCGGTCTGCTGCGCCGACACGGAAATCAATGACGGCGCTGGCGGGCTTGCCGGGATCGGGGTCGAACACGCTAGGCCGGATGACGCCGCCCGGCTCACGGGCGCGGCCGGCTTTCTTTAGCACGCGAGCGATCCCGGATTTTCCGGAAGCATTGTCGCCGTAAATTACGGTGAGACCTTCCGGTGCAAAGGTAACGGGGCCGGATGCAAGGGCATTTACGTTGGCGATATCGCGAACAGCAAGAAGCGCCACGGGCGGCGTGGAAGCACCAGAACTGCGAACGTGTGCCGTCGTTGCTGGAACTGGCGACGGCCTGCCGGGCGTCGAGATGCCATACTCCGACTTCGCCATCCCAGCCAGGTCTGCTATGTCGGCCTCCGTCAGACGGCCGTTGAGCACGCGGCGCAGCGCGTCACGCTGCCAGGAAAGCAGCTTTTCAGACCAAGCGATGAGGTCGTCAAAGGTAAACGTCGATGCCGGCATTTTCTACATATCTCCGAAGGCATTACAAGAATCATGGTAGTGAAAGCTTTTGTAACAGTCGAGTGTTAGCGCCTGGTTCTGTGTTGTTGCTGCTCACAGGAAGGTGGAAGAACACTCACGGAAGTGCGCGCCAGAGCTGCTATTGCCTGCGTCGCCGCTTTTTTGTTGGCTGGGCCGCGGCCACGAGTGGGGCACGTTCTCTCTCGTACCGCGCCAACAGGAATTCGACGCGTTCGCGGTCGCTTGTGAACGCTTCCTTGCGATAGAGCTTGTCGACAGCAGCGTCAAGAGCTTGATGGGCTTTGCGCAGGGCTGCCGGCATGGTCGTGTGATCGTACAGGTCAGCCAGTGTGGAATCTGTGTGTCTTCGACGCTCGGCGAGTACGGCCTCGGCAAGCGCCCCGATTCTTGTCTCCGCGGACGAGTCGAGGACGGGCCAGGGAAAAGGGTTGTAGACGATGCCGATGGAATACCGATAGTCGCTCTTCAATCTTCCGCCGATGTATCGGAGCCACGCCATATGCATTCGGGAAGTAATGAGGCCGAAAAGGGCAGGGGAGGCGTTTGTTACGATGCGGACCAGGTTACTTGGAATCACGGGTGGTTGAAGATAACCGATGGGAACGTATTCGCGTTGCTCCGAACTGGTTTCGGGAATAACGAGGAAAGAGCCAGTCGGAATTACATTGACGTGGTAAACCGTTGGTGTGTTCGAGAGTTTTCTCGTCGGCGCACTTTTGCTATTCTCCCGAAAGGTGCGAACCGCTTCAATGCGTTGCACGACGTTTGGCATTGAACGAATTTGTGCGGGCGTCGCGGTGTGGAGGGCGAGTATCCATCGGCTCTCGCCGTTTATGAATTCCACGGAACCAATGTAAGGGTGGAAGTAAGGCGCAGCGCCGGGTTCTTCCGCGAGAAAGGCTGTGCGCTCTTCATCGGTAAAGATATAGTTTCCATCGTCGATGGGTTTTGACCCGATGATCATTGGCGGCATGCCGGGCCCAGGGGAACTCGCTTCGTATACAACGGTGTGCGGGTCCAAGAGGTTACCGGCATCGAAGAGATATGGGGAAATCGCTCTCACCGAGTTTTCTATGGGCGTGCCGTTGAGGTCTGGATAATCGAACAGCCGCTTTTCCTTCGGAGTCTGGTCCGGAAGAGCCAGGCCAATGATAACGACGTGGACGTGGGCTTTCCCGCGCGCTTCGCTTCCCCAGGCGAAGGTCCGATGGGCAAACGCAAGTTCAAGGTGGTAGCGGTCGAAAAGCAAGGGCCAGAGCTCGGCCACCTGTTCTCCCTGCGTAATTGAGTTAGTGGCGACAAATCCGATCTTGGCTGCCGTGCCCTGGATGTAGGCGCCGGCCTTCATAAACCATGCTGTGACGTAATCGAGTGTCCCTTGCTTCTTGACAAAGGCGGCGATGCTTGCGACTTGGGCTCGTTGTGCATCGCTTTGATATTTCGCGCCGCCGAAGGGTGGATTGCCGAGAACATAAGTGCAGTGCGCAGGGTCGAGCACCGTTGCCCAATCTATTTCAAGAGCATCGGCGTTCTTGATTGTGGGCGAGGCCTTCAGAGGGAAGCGCGGGAAGTAACCACCGAGGGCTTCCGAGAGGCGCATGTTCATGATGTGGTCCATCATCCAGAGCGCGATCTCGGCGATGCGCACCGGGAATTCTTCAATTTCAATTCCGTAGAACTGGTTCACGTCAACCTGGGAAAGGTCCGCCACGTCGAACGTCCGGTTGCGATTAAGTTCCACGAGTGCTTCGGTTTCGAGCACGCGCAGTTCGCGGTAGGCGATGACAAGGAAATTGCCGCAACCACAGGCAGGGTCGAAGCAACGAATTGCGGCCAGCTTTTTCTGGAACGCTTTGAGGGCGGCGTTCTGGCCCGTGTCGCGGCGGGCTTTCAGACGGTCGAGTTCTGCCCGGAGATCGTCGAGAAAAAGCGGGTGGATCAGCTTCAAGATGTTTTGCTCGGTTGTATAGTGTGCACCGATCGCACGGCGCTTTTGTTTGTCCATGACGCTTTGGAAGAGCGCGCCGAAGATAGCGGGGGAAACTGCTGACCAATTAAAAGCGCAGGCGTCGAGGAGCAGGCGCCGCATTGCGCTGTTGAAATCTGGCATCGGCAATCGTTCAGCAAAAAGGTCGCCGTTGATGTATTCGAATTGCTTCAGGTCCTCATCGAGGGTTTTATGGCGTTTGTCGTTAGGTCGGTTCAGAACTTCGAAGAGTTGACCGAGCAGAGGCCCTAAATCAGAACCGTCGTCGCTGGTGCGGTCACGGACGAAGTCCAGGAAGATGCCCTTGGGCGCAAAAATGCCTGTGTCATCTGCGAAGAGGCAGAAAACCAGGCGCACAAGAAAACGTTCAAGGTCGTGGCCGGCGTACCCTGATGCGAGCAGGGCATCATGGAGCCTCCCCATCAGCTCAGAGGCTTCGATATTGACGGGGTCCTGGTCTTTGAAAACACGGGGCGCGCCGCCGAAAATGAAACTGAAGGCGTGGACGTTTTTGTGAAGATCGGCGAGCTTGAACTTAACCTCTTCGCGAGTGTCGAGGTCGTAGAGTTCAAAGGTTTGGAAGTCGCAAACTAGAACGTGGCGGGGGAGTTCGGTATCTTTGATGCCGGGAAAATACTCGAACGCCTGCTCCTTGGCTTTCGTCAGGTCGCGTCCGGCGCTTTTCTGCTCGACGAGAAGCGTTCCCTTCCAGAACAGATCGATGAAGCCGGGCGCTTTCGACCCTGCGCGCTTGACCGGCTCTTCGAAAGTCGCAACCTTTCGGCGCTGGATGCCGAAGACCTCGAAAAAGTCGTTGTAGAAAGTTTGCGTCTCGCCCTTCTCGTAGTGGGCGTCTTTCCAGTCCTGCGCGAACTTGGTGGCCCGATGCCTGATCTCATTCCACGAAAGGCGAATCTTGCCCTCCACGCCGCAGAAGCGAGCGTGATATAGCTTGTACCACGGGAACCGAATGTTAGGGAGGTTTTGAGCGCGTAAGGAGCCGCGCAGCGGTCATGACCCTCGACAGCGGCGAGAGCGAAGGGAATCGGGATCTACCTGCTGATGCTATGGCCTTCTGCTTGCGTGTGCTCATGCACTTGGCCTCGTTCGGACGACGGCTCGATCTTGTGTGCTGAAGATACGGATTCACGGCTTGCTTCCATCGCGGATCGGTGCGACACGTCGCGCGAGAGTTGCTCGGCAAGCTGGCCCTTGTCGTTTGTGTAGACCTGGGCATCGTAGCGTCCGCGTGATACCGCCACATACGCCAACCGGCGATTCACCAGTTTTTCTCCAGCCTGCTCGGTGTCTATGTGAACGAGCACTCGGTCGGCGGTTTGCCCCTGGCTGCTGTGGCTCGTCACCGCATAGCCGTAGTCGAGATGCGGATTCTCTTTGACGTTGAATGCGACCTCGCGGCCTGAATCGAGGCGCAGTTGCAGGTTGCCGCTATCGTCGATCTTCTCGATGGTGCCAAGCTCGCGGTTGGCGATGTGTTGCTCTCGATTAGGCGCTGTGAACTGCACTCGGTCTCCTTGACTGAATGCGCGTTCTGTCTCGCGATAGAGCGTCACGCCGTGCAACCGGCGCGGGTCGTAACTCACCTGCTCGCCGTTCTCACGCTTCACCCTCACCAGATTTTCTCTTTCGTTCGCGCCCTCGACGCGGGCATACTCTCCTGCCCCGATGCCGTGCGTCTTGCTGCCTCTCGTGTACCGTACAACGTCGCCCACTTCGTATTGCGCGGCCCACTGCCGGTCCGCCCCGGTAACCTCTTGCCGAGCCACAAGCACTCGCTGCTTGTGTTCTTTTATTTCAACCTGGCCCTTGCTCTGCATCGTCCGGTGAATCGCTTCGTTAATCTCGCGGCGGGATTG